>NZ_KB850179.1:840888-1208789 GCF_000369745.1 Acinetobacter sp. CIP 64.7
TGAAAAAGCCTTGCTCTGAAATGTTTTGTCTTCGTAACCAAGATATTACAGATGCTAAGGCTTTTTTTTATTTATTTTTTATGTCGAACTCAGGTAATTTATTAATTTGCGGCACTTTGAGCTGAAATATTTAAGCTAAATGTCATGAATAGACATATCTGCCAGTACACCAAACTTTTCATCAAACGGCGCTAATTGTTCTTTGACGTATTTGGATCCGCGAAGTTTACGGCCATGCTCATCATAGTATTTATGAAAAAGTGTTTTGAAGGGATAGTACTGTTTTATGCTCAAGTCTTCCGCCATCTGATTGACCTTCGCTTCAAGCATCTTTTGAGCTACCCCTTGCTCACATTCTTTTGCGGTATCACGAGTTGCTGAAGAACGTTTTCCATTGATCATTAGTTCAATGTAGTAGGCCGAACCGCGCTTTCTGGGCTTGGGTAATTTCATGACGTAATTTCCAAAATTCTTGACGTAAACTTGACGTAAATTTAACGGCAATAACTGCATAAAATACGGGTTTTGCAGATAGTGCGGATAACGGCTCACTTTACTCAAGGCATTAAAAAGGGGCTTTAAGCTACTGTTTTCGCTTAAAACCCTTATAACATAACGTTTAGAATCTTGGTAGGTATAAGCAGACTCGAACTGCTGACCTCTACGATGTCAACGTAGTATCTTTATAGTAAAAACAATAGGTTATTTTAATATGGGACAATCTTGGTCTAAACGTGACTTTATCCACAAGTCTTAGAATCCTTGTGTAAGCTGATTATATCATCTATTTTGAAATAAAAAACGTGAGAGATAATAATGAAAACATGGATCTACTTTTATATAGAGCACACGATAAAGAATGGGGAGATTTTTAGGAAGGAATCTGGGTGGGGATTGAGGAATTATTTATTAAAGTAAAAAACAAAGCCCTCATTAGAGGGCATTATTTTATTTAATTGAAATATTGCTTTTCTGGTAAGTCATTCAGTCTTGTTTAATAGCTTTCACAATTGCACCATGACGCGCTTTACAATCATTATATTTAGCCACCGTATCCACAGACCAAAGCAAAACCAACTTTCCGGTATTTCCGGATAGTTGCTGCAAATCAGAACAAGGTTCAAGGAGGTTCGCTGGCACCACTGGCGATAAGTGAGTTGAGTTGCTGCAGGCCATCATCATCAAAGCAATGGTTGAGATATACAGGACGATCAATGATCTTTTGCACTTCACGCGTAACGGTTTCGACTTGTACACGTTGCTCTGACTTGGCTGCTTCATAGTCTGCACTCACCTGGTTAATTTGGTTTTGTTTTTCAGCTAAAGCCTTCAAGTGCTTTTGCTCTATCTGTTGAATTTTGGTCGTACATTGCTCACTCGCTTCACGCAACTTCCCGCTCAAATGATTGGTATATGCAATCTGCCCCACCCATAAAAAGAAAAAGACCGCAATTGCGATCCAGTGTTTGTACCTCCAAATTAAAATTGGCATCTAGTTTACCCCTATGCATTTTTGATAACGATCAACTTGCCGGGTCCATACCCCATAGCAATTGTTAGAACGAATACTGCAGTCACGCTTGGCCACATACTTCCATTTCAAAAGTGACTTACACGCCTGGACATATTCACGCGCTTTTAAATGGCGAAGCATTGACGATCCAGACCAGGCACCAGTGCCGTACTGATAAGTGAAATCCAGATACAGATCATATTCAGGCTGTGAAATTGGAGTATTCAAAATGGTTTTATTGAAACGCTGTGCATCTTTATCCATGTGCAGCTTGAGATATTTAAATGCCTGCTTTCGGTCAATCGCTGGATCAGTCATTTTGACACGCACACCATTGGGATAAACCGTGGTGCCGTGGCCAATGGTCGGCACATCCCCTTTCACTGGAATAACCGGCTTAGGTGTGTAGCCTTCTTTTTGCGCTGTGGCCTGTACCTGCTCATCACTAGGACCAGTAATCATCTTTTGACCACCAACCCCCATAGCTAGAATCAATGATGATCCAATCACATAATATTTAGTCTTGTTTTGCATCGCGTTTCTCCAATGCCAACTGCTTTTGTATTTCATGCATTTCTTGTTCGCGCTGATCTTTGAGCTTTTGGAACTGCTTATTTGATAAGAAGTTTGCAAGGCTAATCCCTAGACCCGCGAGACCAATCATCACTCCCACCAAGAAACCCCAGTCCCATGTTGCCAGCCATGAAATGATGGTGATGCCAGTGCCGGCCGTTGTGGCTGCTGGCCCTGATGTGTCTATAATTTGTGCCGTATGGTGTGACATGCTGCCCCCGTATGAATTGGCAATAATGGGTTTTTCTTAAAAGTTTGGTGGCAATTGCTTTCGATGGATTTCTGCAAGATAAGACTGATGACAGTGATCTTTTTGCCAAAAAAAACAACCCGTCAATCAATCGCCTCATAAACTTCCAGCGCCAACTCTTGTGTCGGTTTCGGTGTGCCCGAGATGAAATCGTTTCATCGGCCATACCGCCCAGAAACGTGTTAATTAACTGATCAAAAGCGATCAGGATCTGCAAGATTTTCACGAAATCTCCTCATAAAAAAAGCACCCGGTTGGGTGCTTTGAAAATCGTATTAATGGTCTATAAGGTTACGGCATCAACATCGTCTTTTGTGGTTGCAGACACTATTGCTTCCCGTGCCACTCGCCCGCGCTGGTGAGTTATTGCAATATGCATTTGCAATGCCTGATAAAGTTGAACCAATTCATTTGCCGTTAGATAGGTTGTTGTGTTGTCTGCCAGCGTCCAAACCTGATCCATTCCAGCTGCTGCAGCCCCCATAATTCGACCTTGAGAAACCTGATCTGAATCATAAATACCGCCTTCAAACTCAAAACCGCCGAATTCCAATTGATCACGCTGTGATTTAATCTCGGTCCATCTCTGGGCTTTAATTTCATCTAGGGATCTGGGATCTGTCCATTTTTTCGTAACGTAGTCGAATATGAGATCGCTATCTTCCGGGATCTCTACTTCAATAAATTGCTCATCAATAAAGTCCCAATAACATTTAAAGTTAGGAGCTTCACACAGAACTGCAACTCCATTTTCGGGAGTGTTCATCTCAACCATAACATCCGTAACATTACGAAATTGGTTTAGAAGTCTTCCTGTGGCTTTATCTACAACACATACATGTTCAACAATATTCATTTCTTAACCACCAATGCAAAGTAATTGACAGATGCTTTTTTAGAAATTGTAGGAAACGTGTTTGCTAACCCTACAATTTCTATTAAGGGGTTGTCCACGGGAGCTGTGAAAAAGTAACTTGTGGCAGTAGGAGGTACAAAAGCTTTAGGGTAGTCCCATTGTGATGACGCAGTAGCTTCCGTCTTAACATGCTGTAGAGTAGCGACCAGCGTACCATTTATACGCAATCCTAGTTTAGCAAAAGCATAACTAAGCTGATTATTGTTGGTTGCTGTCATACCTACAAAAACTTCACTAGAGTCTGCATTAAAAGGCATAGAGTTAAACATCAACAGAACGCGCTGACCTGCCAAAATTCCAGCAAGCCTTACTGAAGATATGGCATGCCATGTATTAGTAGCCACGTTGTACTGATACTTTTCAGTCAGGTCTGTCATAGCCATGGGTATTGTTACAGCGTTATCCTTAATTTTAAGGGTATCTACTTGAAGATCACCAATCTTTGCCGTAGTAATTGCCGCATTTGCAATCTTCGCGGTTGTGATCGCCGCATTTGCAATCTCAGCGCTCGTTACAGCCAAAGCTTTAATATTAGCCGTCCCGATAGATGCGTAATCAATAAAAGCAGATTTCAGATAAGCACCCACCGGGAACACTGTACCCGTCACCGGATCAGTAAAAGGCGTATTGCGGAAGATGAAAGGGTAATACGGTGTACTTCCTTCGCTAGCCGGCCCTGCCAAAGCAAACGAGTTAGCGCGAATAGCAAAGTTACTGTAATTCGCACCTCCGCTCTCTTCAATCGCCAAGCCATAGGATGAAATCACACCGCCACTATCAAGCTTGATTGTGTGCTGCGCCTTAATCTTGCTTTCAGTGATAACAAGTGAGTTTAGCTTCGCTTTATCTGCTGTGATTTTAGCAACTTGCGATGCAATAGCAGCTTTCTGTGCATTTGCGTCAACCTTAGCATCGTTTAGCTCTGCAATTTGGCTTGTATAAAGATCAATTAACTCCTGATTTTTATCCTCCTTTGCCTGCTCCTTTGTGCGCTTGGTGGTTAGTTCAAGGATTCTTGCGTTGTGACTGTTGACTGCTGATGTCAATACTGCTGTTTGTGCTTGCAAGGCTTCAATATCTTCATCAAGTCGGGCTTTCGCAATCTCATTCTTGAGTTTGTTTAAATTTCCAACAGCATTCACAACTTCAATGCTTGTTTGCTGGCCATCCACATAACCCTGAATTGTCTTGATCTCACCGCCGATTGCATCAAGCTTGTCGGTAAAAACACCCTGCTCAAGCTTAATGGTTGCGATGTTCCTAGTTGCAGTATCCGCCTTATCAAGCGCTTCTGTTGCTGTATCTTGAGCTGCTTTTGCTGCTGCTGCTGCATCGGTTGCAGCTTTGTCGGTAACAGCAACCCATGCTGACCCATTCCAGCGCTTCGGTGTGTTTAGACCCCCTGTTGTGTCAATCCATAAGTTTTGAGACAGACGCTTTTCTGCTGCGGGCGTGGTTGAACCAAAAATAACCTCACCCTTATTCCCTGCTGCTTCGGCTGCTGCACTGGCTGCTTTTTGTGCTGCATCGGCAGTCTGTTGTGACGTACCTGCCGCCTCCTTCGCTGCATCAGCAAGCTTTTTTGCGCTCGTGCTGATCGCATTACCAAGCACTGCTCTTGCTGAGTAGTAATCAGCAAAATTAGCTTGGAATGTGGCTCGAACGACATTGCTTGTTGTGCTCATGCTTGATAGTAGTGGCGAGATATAAGCACTTAAAGCGTTGTACTTTGTTAAGTACGCTGTTGTGCTAAGACTATAAACTCCAGCCTGTTTTACAATTTCAGTATGGGTTCTATCAATCTCATCCCATATCAGTTTTACCTGCTGCTTTTCATTCGGCGTGAGCTTTTCGTCTGACGATATATCAGATAGTTTAAGTGTCGCATTATCAGCAATCTCTCGAGCATCGTCAGCAGCCTTTTGTGCTTTATCAGATAAAACCTTAGCCGCTGCTTCGGCTGCGTTAGCTTTGGCAGTTGCATCAAGTGCTGCCGCATCAATAGCTGCTTGCTTTGCAGCGTCAGCCTTGTTTTTAGCATCTAAAGCTGCTGCTGCTTTGGCTGCCGCCTCTGCTGCATCTGCTTTCGCTGTAGCATCATTGGACGCTGCTGCAATGGCTGCTAAACGCTCTGCTTCGGCCCGAGCTTCAGCGTATGCTTTAGCTGCTGCTTCAGCTGCTGCTGATTTGTTCTGTGCATCCAAAATAGCTTGATCTGCTGTGTCTTTCGCAGTCTTTGTGCTTGCCTGAAGTATATCGAACCGACCAGCAAAAGATTCACTGTCATTTGCTCGAGCAATTTCTTGCGTGACAATAGCTGCTCTATTCCCCTCAACATCAACTTTTAAGGTATTGATACGAGCAGCAAGAGCGTTATCTTCTTCAGCACGTGCATAAGCTTCGGTTTGAACCAGTGCTTTTGTATTGCTAATCTCAGCAACAGTGGTGTCGATGCGCTGACTCAAAGCCATGTCATTTTCAATCACTGCTGATTGCAAAGTCCATGTGCCCGCAAGACCTGTCGAGCCAATAAAACCCTCTGTCGAGCCGATCATTTCGGGGTACACTTGCGCATACACACCATCAAGACGAGTGGTGTTTGCATCAACCTTGTCGTCAACCTCCTTAATGTTGGCGTTGGTTTGAGTTAATGCTCCTGTACTGGCTTTTGTGCCAAGCTCGGCGGTGATTTCCTCAATTTTTTCTGCATTCGCACCTGACTGTTCTGCTGAAGCGGTTGCTTTTTCGATCGCACTCGCTGCCGCCTCTGCTGCTGTGTCTGCCGTATCTGCTGATTGCTCTGCAACTGCCTTGACTTCGCTCACGAGCTCTGATAGTGCTAGAGTGTCATCAACTGCAATTTCAGCCTTCTGTAAAGCACTTGCTGAGTTGAACAAAGCATTACCAGCATCATCTTCTGCAACTTTCACCCGACCATCTAACGCTTGAGTTTTTTCAATTGCTAGTGATGAATCAGCTAATGCAATATCAAGACTATCCTGAAAACTAGCAAGCGCCTTCTTATTGCTGAGCTTGTAAGTATCTACATAGCCATAGATTGCAGTTTCACCATCTTGACGATCTTTAATCTCCTGCGTTAAGCCATCGTCTAAGTCTTGAATTGCTGCAACTCGTTGCTGACGTTCCACACCAAGCTCATCGCTGATTTGACCTGCCTGAATTTGAACAGCACTAATATTTTCAATCAAATTACCAACATCACCATCCAACCCTGCAATTGTGTCGATCTTGTCGATCTTGGTTTGCAGGTTTTGGTGTAATTGTGACTCGGTGATTTTGCCCGACAAAATATCAAGTACAGCAGATGCATCGGCTGAGGTTGTTGCGTTCGCATATTGCGACCACGGGCCAATATTCCCGATGCGGTCAATCAATCGTCCACGGAAATAACGCTTTAAATTTGGCTGCATACCCTGAATATCATGCGTTGTGGTCGGATATGCAAACAAGCCAAGTGGCGCAGCATTAGCACCATTTGCTGTTGTTGCAATCTCAATTTCCGTATACGCAGTATCGAGCGCACCAACAGCAGGGAAATTCCAATTTAAACGGTAGCCAAACAAAATGCCTGTTGCTGTAATGTTGGCTAAAGCAGGCGGTAAACCTTGCTTGCCTGACAAAGTTGTGAGCATTGAGTAAGTTGGTAGAGATGCAACGTCAAACGCTGAAATCGCAGTAACACGCGCCTCATAATTGCCAGAATAAATACCCTGTACTTCTACCGAGTTACTACCCGTAATTGGCAATTTAATCCATGAGCCATCATCTTTACGCCATTCAGCTTGATACTTGGTTGCACCTTGTGCCTGTGGCCATGAGATAACCATGGTTTCCACTGCAAGGCCTTGTTGCACCATAGTTTCAGAAGTGATTGATACAGACTCTACGGGTGCCTGAACAGTCGGATTGATGATTGAAATCGGACGCTCATCAATGAAAGCGCCAAAATCGATTGCATCATACTTAGCTGATTCATACTGTAGTGCAGTGATTGAAAACTGATGTTTGTCATCTTGAGTGATACTCATGACGCGAAACTTCATAGTTTTTAAGTCTTGCGCATCAACCACCCAGACATTTTCCGCAGCAACAGAGTCAAACGCCACTGTGACTGTGACTTTGCGCCCAATTTTTGATGACACAATTCGAGCTTGCGCCTTGCCATTTTCACCGTTTACGACAAGCCGATCACCTGCACGACACACCACATCATCACGATCTAAAGTGATAATTTTGCGGTCAGCGCTGACAGCAGAAATACGACCGCCATTGGCACGGCCAGCAAAAAGCTCATCCGCAATTTCAATCACACGGCCCGGCTGTGGAATATAACCATCAAGACCAACTTTAAAAGATACGGTGCGAGTTTCTAGTTGCTCAGACTTTAAAGCCCACAGTCCTGCACGTTGCGCCTGCCCCTCACTCGTACAACCCCATGCGTCAATCTCAGCAATACGCACACCGAGCTTTGCGATAGCTGCTTCATCACGAACATAGACATACTCAGTTTTATAGTGATTTGCAGGGTTATCCCATGCAACCTTGGCAACTGTGTGACGGTCACGCGCACGGGTGCCTGTGTACTCAAATAGACCATCGATAACATTGGCACGGGTATAAGTGAAGTAAGTATCTTGCGGAATATCGGCATCACAAACAATGGAGTTGCCATCCCAGTAACTGATTGCACGGAATACGCCTGCCAATTTACTCAAAATGGTATAAGCATCTTCGGTTGATTGCAGATACACATTACAAGTAAAACGTGGCTCTTTCCCACCTTTGCCATCATCAATCATCTGGTCGCAGTATTGGGCAAGGCGATACAAAGACCACTTGTCCAACATTGCAGACGTTAAGCGGTCGCCCAAAGCATAGCGCTTTGACGTGCAAATGTCGTAATAAATCCATGCCGGGTTGTTGGTGTAAGCGCGTTTGAATGTACCGTCCCACATGCCTGTATAAGTACGCGCTACCGGATCATAATTTGATGGAACCTGAAGCTTAATGCCTTTTAAATCAACTGCAACTTTAGCGACATTAGAGAAGGTTTCAGCATCATATTGCAGACCAAGCAAAGCGGTATTTGGATAACTGAGCTTTAGATCAATCACTTCAGTCAGTGCATCAACGTACATCTTGTCGCTGATATATTCTGATGTTGAATTGGGTGTTAATCGACGAACACGGATGGTCCAACCTATATCAGCCTTAGGTAAATCAATCCGGTGTGAGCGCTCATAGTTTGCAGAAGTTTTGTCAGCGATTTGAGTATTTAAAACCTCGGTCCAGGTGCCACCATCAGTTTGCAGATCAATCGCATATTGAATGACGATGCCTTTTACATCTCCATTATCAGCATTCTGCTGACGCAATGGCCCCCACTTAAAGCGAATGCGGACTGCATCCAGATCCGTATTAGTGAGTGATCGGATCCATGGCGATTCAGACTTCAGCTCGACATTGATTGCGGTTTCAGAGGAGATGTCTGGAAAGCCCTCGATATGAGCTTGGTCATTAGTACCATGACGAAAATCAGCCTGTACATCTTCAAAGTTCCAGCCACCTGCTGGGTTTTGTAGTGGTGTTTCTTCCAGATAAACCGATTGCAGACCATTGGCTAGACCCTCGACCTCGCCTTCAGACAAGCCATAAAGAATCTTGATATAGGTTTTGGATTGTGCTGAATCGGGTGCAATCACTGGCTGTCTTGATTTGCCTTGCCCTGCTTTTGCGCCTTTAATTACTGCGTTCATACATTTCCCTAGACAATAAAAAAGGCGCTCATTGCGCCTGTGTTTTTAAGTGTTTACATCAAATCTTCTGGATATTGTCCAGCACTTGCAATAAAGCCGCCCACTTCACGCTGGCCATAAAGCACTGGCACTGGATTACCCTGAGCAATTGTGGTGACTGCACCACCAAAGCCTTTGTTAGCCTTATTGCCATCTTGGTTCTGGTCTTGGTTTTCAATCTTGGGCATGAGCATCATAGCAATACCACCAACCATCATACCGACACCTGCGCCGATTAATGCCACCCCCAGTGGAGCACCAACACCAGTGAATACCATAACAGCACCAACCACTACCAAAACAGCACCAATAATGGTCTGCACCACACCACCCGCACCTTTTACTTTCGGAACAACCTTGATCACTTTGGCGTTGGTGCTCATGTCAAGTTCGGTTTCAGAGATATTTTGCTTATCCTGAAAAACTGCGAACTCTAAACCCTGCTCATGCGCATGTAGCATGAAGTGCTCAAAGCCTGGCACCTGAACCGATAAAGCTCGCATTGCTTCGCGGGTATTATCAACAGCTAAATGAAACTCTTTGCCAAACTTCTTAGCCAAAATGCCGTATAACTTAATTTTTTTGAGCATGATTCACTTTTCTCCACGCAATAAAAAACCGCCTTATTTGGCGGTTAATAGCTTTACATCTTTTCCTACTTCTACTCTCTTCCAGAAGGTTCCAAGCCAGCTGTTGGTTGAATCTAGCCAAATATCCCAATCGTCTCGATAAGGACATTTCCTAATATATTCCACTTTACAATTCACAACTCGGTAATGTGTTGCATCGTGAGGTATTGATAACCCACTGTAATCTCCTTGCTCTAAAGCAAGTTGCTCATTTAAATCGTTAAGTAGATCATTTAGTTCTTTCTGTTTTTCGTGAATTCTTTGACGCAACCCTTTAAAGTTCATACTTCATCTCCCTATGCCGAACCACCTTTGCAACTCGTTCCTGCCATTGCTGACCAAAGATTTCACGAACAGATTTACGGCCATACGGATGATGTAAGACTAAAGCCGATCCAATGCATGGCTCGGTCTGTTCAGATTTAAGTATGCCATTATCGCCTAGCCAGATCAGCGCATGGTTGACATGCTCGGTGCGTCCGACTCGACATAACAGCACATCACCGTACTGCGGCTGATCAACCTCAATAAAGCCTTCCTTCTGAAAATTATCCAGATAGAGAGATGGATTCTCTTTGGACTCCCACCACAAGTCTTGACGCTCATAGTCTGGGATATAAATACCCAACTCGCGCTGATAAAAATCACGGACAATGGCAAAGCAGTCTTGAATGCCGTGAATATAGTTGCGACCAACTAAAGGCGCTTTATATCCACACGGTTTATACACCTGAAATTCAACATCGGGATAAGCACAAATCACCCAAGGCTTTTCATGTAACTCAATCTGAATCAAATCAATTTCAGATGCGCGCGCAGAAGCATTCGGATGTGAATGCACATAGGCCTGAATCTCGCCTAAATCTTCTGCTGCTGCTAAATCCTCGTGATGAATTTCAAACTGATCTTTATGGTCTGAAATATTGCGGCACGGGATGTATTCTTTATTCACAATCACGCCACAGCATTCATCTGGATGAGCCTTAGCAGCATGCGCCTGAATTGCTTTTTTAAGTTTTGCGGTTAGTTTCATCACATTAAACTCGACGCTGGAAAGCCACCAAAGCGGATTTCATTGTTGCGAATACGACATGAAGATAAGCGCCCTGAACAACGGTCTAATGCAGGGTTGTCTGTTGGCTCATCTTTATCAGTGAACATTGCCGCACCTGTAAATTGACATTCTTCCCCCCTGTAATTGCCCATCGCGCACCAATGGCAGTAATTAGAAATCTGCCTAACTGGTATTTTTAAGCCTTCAAAATCAATCGGGTTTGAAAGTTCAAATGTCACAGCATTGGCATTTTCGGAAGTCTTTTGCTCGATATACCAAAGCTGCTCCTTAGCTTCGTTTGATGCTGTTGGATTACCAGTGCTAAAGTTTTCAGCATCAAGGTACTTGGCCAGCGTGGTAATGACTTTGAGCTTTGCGCCTGCGAAATCACCAAGCTGTAAACAAAGAGCAGAAACTGCGTTTTGAATGCCGCCGATATTGTTCGCCATACTTAAGGTTGGTGCTGATGCTTTACCATCTGAGCGCATCTCAAGACCTGACACTTCTAAAGCCATTGGCTCAAAGGTTTGGCCTTGCCAGATGATATTTCGATGCCATGTCTTTTCAGTGCCCGAATCAAAGGCTTTACCAATCGAGCCTATGTCCGCACCGATTAATTCACTTGAGCCGATGGAGGTATAAATACGCTCCCAATCTTCATAAGAAATATGCCCATGAAAGCGCAGAATACCCGCGCCCAAAGCGCGAGCATCCAATTCAAATAGCGTGATCAGTCCATCAACGTAGAGTTTTTGAAAGTCACTGTTCAGGGTCATGATAAGACTCCATCACCGTAGCAACCGCTTCAGCTAAACCTGTAGGTTGAAATTCTGGTGGTGCCATTGATTCTGGCTCTTCAATTTCAGGCTGCGGAAGCTCTTGTAGACGCAAGTCGATCCAACGACCTTCAGTAATATCCACCGGATTATCAAGATCAGCAACAATAGATACCGTTTCAAAATCAAACTTTTTCTTATAAGTTTTTACTGAAATATCGCCATTTTCTAGTGTTGTGTAGATCACTGAAAATAGGACATTGCCGTTTGCATCTTTAGGGGTTTCGATATACCAGCCTTCCTGTGCAAAACCACTTGAGCCTTTGATTAGGTACTCACCTACGCCCAATTTTTCAAACGTAATTTCCTGCTGCCCCGCTTCATCATTAAGCTCAATTTTATCAGCAAATAGCTGAACAATAGGTGATGCTCTTTTTACGAACCCATTGCTGTCTACAGTTGTGTTTTTACTGTGCCAAAGCACAAGTATTTGATTTGCAGCCTCTGTATCATTCCATGTCTCTATTGCAGCACTTACAAATCTAGCAGCTATTCGAAAGCCCCTGCCTCCCTGCACAGCTGTAATAACAGAAGATGCCATCCCTATCGGGCTTATTGCAGCTAAAGCATTATACGAAAATCCGGATGGATTATTATTGAATGCATTCTGGTTACTCTTTCCCAGTCCGAAGTCAAAAACTTTTAGCAATTGATTTTCACTCGTCCCGACATCGTAAGTTGCAGCAGTGCCTAAACCTAGATTAGTTCTTGCTGCTGCTGCTGTAGTTGCCCCTGTTCCGCCCTTATTTACTGGAAGTGCAGCAGGTAATACTCCTTGAGTATTTGCACCCAATTGGCTGTAAATCTCATCATCATTCGCTTGCAGTTTTGCAGATCCTGATCGGAAAGTATCACCACCTGCGCCAGTTGGTGCTATACCTTGATTAATTGTTTGCTTAGCCATAATTATTCCTGAAATTTAATTTTAAGAAGTGACCGGTAAACGGTTTCCAATAAAGCCTTCTGTTGAGCCAATTAAGTGTGTTGTCGAGCCGATTCTCAGACCCTTATCAATAAGCCCTTGCGCAATTCTTGTGGTTCGCGGTGTGTATAACCCCGCAGCAAGATTGGTTGTTTTCATTAGCTCCCCTTATGTTGAAACAATGACGGTGTCGTTGTTTGATGGGTAGCTCACCCAAGCCCACAAGTCACCCAACGCCCCATCGGTATAAACCTGCATGTCTTGATGAGACGCTTCTAAGTTGGTGGGCTGACTAGGCCCAAAAGCAAATCTGAATCGGTTGTGATGCGATTGGATATATGCTGGAGAATTGGCCGCAGCAACTTTTTGCGGTGTTGTGGTTAGTTTGACTTTTTGGGTCGGCATGAGTTCTTCTCACAAAAAAGCCCCAACATGTGGGGCATAAAGTTGATTGAATTTAAGGTTTGAAATCTTGGGTAAATGTGGTGGATATTGACCAGACATCACCACCCAAACTGACTGGCATATAATCCCCTGCTACGACACGAACCTCGCCATCCAAAGGTGAATCCCATAAAAATGAGTCAGCACCCTTGTGGCGATCAAAGAAGGCTTTAATTGCGATAATCTCATCCTTGTAGCCAGTCCTTTTGTATGCCCAAGTGCCTGACCGGTTGTTAATCCCTACACTTGTTCGCTGTGTGTACCCATCTCCAAAACTGGACTGAAGGACTTTAAAGCTTGAAGTTTGGGAGTTTCCATCTAGGTCATTGCACCATGTGAATTTTTGATTGCTCATTTAGATAACAGGCCCCCTTGTCGTTGCTCTTGTCGAATCACAGACCTGATTGAGTCACTGATTGCTTGACCAAGATCTTTTTTAAATTTCACTTCGGGATTAATCACAGGGTGGACATCTCCATATAAAGCGGAGCGCGTGCCGTTCTCGCAAACAAGAAAGTTTCCCTCAACCTTGATAAGCCAGTTACCCTTTTTTAGAACCAGATTTAGTTCAGGAATTTCAATTTGATCTGGCTTATTACCATCATATTCACAAACAAGATTGTAAGACTTGGAAATATGAATCATTGAATTTGAATCGGTGTACTGTATTGCACTAGCGTTCATTATTAGCTCCAAATAAAAGACCCCGCATTAAGCGAGGTCTCTGTGGTAAAGTTAAGTTACTTCTGTTTTGAGTAATACAACTCAAAGACAATTCGCTCGATCACCTCCACCAAGGGATCGAGCCTTCTTTCATCATCTTGCACAAGCACCTCACTACCATTTAGGCGAAATAAGAGCGCACCTTCAGGCATGGTCGTATAGCTTGGCACCTCATTAATGCACTTACAGAAAAACTCATAAGCACGGATTGGCTCTGTGATTTCTGGATTACCATTAATAGCATGTGCCATAGCCTTTGCATTTTGTTCAGCATAGTAGCCATTTCTTTCAGTCAAAATAAAACTCCTTAAAAGTAGGAGTTCTTTTTGTACTTGAAATTGGTGGAATAATCTACTTCGCCAACAATCCCCCTTGTCGCTGCTCTTGACGAATCACTGTACGAACCGCATTACCAATCATTTGACCGAGTTGCTTTTGATCCGACTGGTTAGATTGTGTTGTTACGCCTGAGTCGGTGACATGCACATTAATTTCTACGTTGCCACCCCCATTCTTCTGATTAGCAATCATGCCTTTCAAGTCAGCATTCGTCCGACTATCAACAACACGTTCACCTTTATCCAAAAGCCATGTGCCTTCTTTCGGGATGTTGTCGATACCGTCGTGGGCCATGCCTGCAATGGCTTGAGCAGCAATCATACCTACGCCAGCCATCCCTAGACCAAGGGTCGCTTTAGCTGCAATAGGCTTTGCTGGAGCTGGAATTGACGGATCTCCAAGAACTTGAAGATACGCAAGCCAAGCACTTACCGTGCCTGAGGCAATTGCTAATGCTTGTTGGCCGACAAACATCGCTTTATATGCAGAACTTGACTCACCGGCACTATCTTTCACCATCTGGGTCATATCACCCCAAACAGATCCAACTTGAGAGAGCAATGACCCATACATCTGTATTGTGTTTTCGTATTGTCGCGTTTCCAGATCCTTAACTTGTTGAGCGTACTCAATATCAAGTGCGGTTTTCTGAGACAAGTAGGCTTCATGCGCATCCAGCAACGCCTGATATCTCTCCTCATCTGTGGAATAGGCATCACTTGATGCAATATCCCTTTGCACAGAACCCAAGTCGTTTTGCAATCCAAGTTGAGAATTGTTGCGGCTATTCTCGAGCGACCATTTGGCATAATCTTGAGGTGCCATTGATGCGCGAGCAAAAACATCTTCGGACCCAGACGCTAGACTTTTGATCTGATCAGCCATGGCTTGACGTGCTTCTAGTGCACGCCACTTGGCTTGCTGAAGTTCCTTGTTTCGCTGCTTCTCTAGAGCTAATGACAACTCTGTATATTGTTCCGCAGTTAAGCTAAGGTCGAGCTTAAGGTCGCGTTGACGACGAGCAAAACTTTCATTTAAAAGCTGTTCTTCCGATTTTAGATAATCCGAATATCCAGCCAACTTGTCGCTATGCGCAGCTTCCGAAACCTGAATATCAATCTCAGCTCGTTTCTTGTATTCGGCTTTCAATTCAGCAGTTTTTGCACTGTCGAATCCAGCCTTATCAATCTCCTCCAACTTATCAGCAAGTTCCGAATTGACTTTCTCTCTATAGGTGGCCACTTCAAGCGCAAGTTCTTTTTGCTTTTCGGCTATCTCCTTCTCACGTTTTTCACGCTCAATAGCAAATTGCTCTTGCTCCTTCAGCCAGTCATCAAAAGAATAATCCTCTGTGAATGAAACACCGCTGGAGCCACCCATATAGCTCATTACCTTGCCAGAGTATTCGCGTGTTTCTTTAGGTAGCGGTCTGTCAGCAAAGTACCCTTTCTGACCATTCTTCATGCCTGAGCCATATTTTAAATAGTTCTGCATGTTGCCTTCGCCCCAGTTATAGGCGCGTAAAGCATTCTCAAGGTTGCCTTCAAACATTTTGAGTAACTTATCAAGGTACTCGGCTGCACCTTTTGCACTGGAATTAACGCTATTAACATCAACATTAAATCGCTCAGCAGTTTTT
The DNA here is from genome assembly GCF_000369745.1 of Acinetobacter sp. CIP 64.7. GTDB lineage: Bacteria > Pseudomonadota > Gammaproteobacteria > Pseudomonadales > Moraxellaceae > Acinetobacter > Acinetobacter fasciculus. Next base: position 856,543 of record NZ_KB850179.1, read on the forward strand.
GGCATGAACTGAAATGCACCTCTTGCACCAGCACTACTTCTAGCAGTATTGCTATTTGGTGATTCAGTCATATTTACAGCAGACAATAAGCCTTTTGGTAGCCCTTTAGCAGATTCTAGTGCAGCATAGTTCGCTTTAGCCGCGTTAGATGCAACCAAAGCATTCACCTTCATTGCATTGCCTTGAGCCTCGACAAGCTTCTTGTTTCTCTCCTCGATTTTTGCGCGCTCTTCAAGAGTCTTATTTAGCCCTTGGTCTGCTTTCCAGCGATCAAGCACAGAATTCAACACCTTCGCATTTAACCTTTCACTCGTACCAGCTATATTTGAAGCCTTTCGCGCTTCATACATCATTTCAGCAAGTTTGGGGTCAATATTTCGTTTAACCAACTCATTCAGGTAATTGCTCTTTGTTGACTCCTCTGAGTTCACTTTGAGAAGTTTTTTAATTTCCTCGCTTAATTCACCCACTCCAGCGGCCTGCTCTTTGGCCTCTTTGGTCGTCTTTTTCATCGACTTTTCTAAAGCGTCTTGTGCCTGCTCTGCTGCTTTCAACTCCTTCTTGTTGTCAGAATAAGCTCCAATTAATTTACTTACTTTTGCCAACTGATCATCAGTAAGAACATTCACCTCTTTTACTGCCTCATAGTATTCATTACTTGAAATCCTGCCTTGAGATAGTTCGCTATTGAGCTTTTTGAAGGTGTTAATCTTCTCGTCTGCTATCGGCAAACCTTCCATGAAAGCAAATAGATCAGATGCAGCCACACGGTACTTAAGGCTCAGGTCTTCGACCTGCTGAGCAAGTGCCCTAGTCTCGTTGTCGCGCTGAAGTGTATTTAGCTCTTGATATTTTTCAATCAGATCGCTAACTGATTGGCCCTGAGTATCAATTGAGGCGGTGGCCTTATCAGCATTGCCTTTCATTAATAGGTAGCCAGCAGCCACAGAAGCCACAGCAACCCCCAAGCCTACAGGGCCAAAAAGAACCCCAAGTGCAGCCCGACCAACACCAGCGCTAGCAGTTCCTGCTGCTGCGGATCTTGCTCTTGCTGCCGCCAAAGCTGTTTCTGCTGCTACAAGCTCAGCGGTTGCTTGCGCTTCAATTCGACGCAATTGAGCCATACGTGTTGTTGTAGCCATTCTACCCGCAGCATTAATCTGCGCTTGCAACCTCTGTACCTCTAGGGCTTTTTCGGCCGCCAGCGCTGTTAATGTCGAGCGTGTATTCACAATCTGAGCTTGAGCTTGCGCCAAGGCTGACGCAGCCGCAGCACGCTCCGCATTAATTGCACCATACTGAATTGCAGTCTGGTCAATAAGCTGTTTAGTTTTTGCATACCCCGCTGTAATAGTGCTGTATATAGCTGGAATATAGGTTCCAGCCATAAATGCAGCGCCCACCATCATACTATTGACAACCCCTTCCATGTTTTCAGAAAGTGTTGTGATGCCCTCCACAAAGGTTTTGGATGCACCAGTGGCCGCATCAAATTCACCAACAAATTTAGTTACTTCGTTGGACAACTTGGTGAATGATTGTGAAATAGTAAAGTCTGTTTTGTTAAATAGGTCGTCAATATACGGCTTAGCTTTGCCGAGAGCATCCACAAGCACATCACCAGTAATTTTACCGTCAGCGGCCATGGCTCGAAGCGCACCAATGTTTACATCCATGCCTTTAGCAATCGCTTTTAATAATCCCGGTGCCTGTTCAGCAATAGAGTTAAATTCCTCGCCACGCAATACACCAGATGCTAGTGCTTGACCAAACTGCATCAAAGCAGCTTCAGCACTTGCGGCACTACCACCTGATACAGAAATAGCTTTAGATACTGTTTCAGTGAGTTCAGCGGTTTTACCAAGACTGATACCTAATCGGTCTGCATTATCTGCAAAACGCTGGTAAACCATGGCTGTTGAATCCCATGATGATGCGGTCTTTTGAGCAATAGTAAATGTGTCATTCATTGCTGTGTTCAGTTCAGCCTGTGAGGCTGTGACGAGCTTTAAGCGGTTTTGCAAACCTGTGTAGCTATCGGCATAATTTACAATTTGGTTAATTGAAAAAGCTGCGCCTGCTGTAGCAGCCAGTTTTCCAAGCATGCCATTCATGACATTTACGCTACTACTGGCGCGCTGCATTTCACGCTCTGCTGAGGATGAAGCTTGGCGCATCCCTTGTGTAAAGTTGCCAATTTTTGCAACCAGATCAAGAGTTAGTGTTCCGAGTTTTGTAGCCATAACTTTTCCTCAGGCAATAAAAAACCCCGCAAATGCGGGGTTAATTTTTAAATAATAATTAATACATTTTGGATGTGAGTTTTAACTTTCCGGAATCTTCAATGTAATAGGTTGATTCATAATAACCCGCAACGTCAGCGCCATAACTATTTTCACCAGTATGCGAAATTCTGATTGACACATCTTTGCCCTTTTGCGTAATTCTCACTTCCCTAGGCTTGTAGGAAAATCTATTTTTTAATTTAAATTGAGCTGTAAGAGATGTCATTTTAATATTGTGAAGCATTTCTTCTTTTGTTAGCTGACGACCAACGCCCATTAGAGTTATATCAGTGGAAACTGTGACATCTGTCAGCTTTTTATTTCCATCCTCAATTTGCACCACATAAGATTCCCCGTCGTTTACAAAATCAGCAGCAGTTCTTGGGATTAAAACCCAAGTGCCATTTGATTTTAACTCAATTTTCTCACCTTTTGAGTTTTTGACAATTTCAGCGCTTGAATATGCACTAAGAATACCAACTACCCCTGCAACCAATATCTTTTTCATGTGATTTCCCTCTTATAAGAATTCACAAGATACTAATTCCAGCACAAAAAAACCACTCCGAAGAGTGGTCTTGTTTTATTCAGGTATTAAATATAAACCGGATAGACTTTTCTGAAGCTAGCGATATTAGCCTTAAAAACTTCTAAGTGCTTATATTTATCCTCTAGTACGGTTTTAGCATAAACCTCACCATGCCCGATATATGCTCTTTTCCAGACACCATCCGGTAGCCTTAAAAGCCAAACATCGGCATGAGGTATGGATACCAAGGTGTAGCCATCATGCACCGCCTCAAGCTCTACCACTGGATCTTCAATATCTAAGCGCTGCATGAACTCAATTTCTTCTTTAACAATATCCAAGTTAAGAATTTGCTTTGCAACATCCAAGTAATTAAGCGGTATATTTGAAAAATTTAATACTTTCATGGCTTTTTATTCATCTCCGCTAACATATAGCGCCCTACGCGCAGTGTATCTGTTCCATACAGCAAATCTAATACACTATCAAAGCGTTTAGTGAATTCTGCAATGTTCATTGTTGGGTAAAAACCCGGTGGCAATGGCATTGCAGTCAATACACCATTACGAGCACTTACATGCCAAGAATCATATCTAGAATTTTTAAATTCCCGATTAATCTGTTCGGCAATTTGAATAACCTCTTGTGGATAAGGTAGAGCCTTAACTTCCGGCTGCTTTGAACTCACCCTTAATTCCATAAGCTCTAAATAATGTTTTGCATCCTCAAAATGAATGGCACGCAATTCACGGTAGCTCGCAGAGTATTTAAAGTGATTTTTTAGGCGACTCCACATTTGTTTAATCAAGCCTTGATTGCCACCAGCGCGTGTATGAACAATATTATATAAAATTCCACACTGCTCTACCGAGATGGTTTGCTTGGAATTTACCTGCTGACTCATAACTTCGCGATCCAAAACATCCAAAACCCATTTGCGGAATTTTTTAGCGATTGCTGTCTTGGAAAACATTGCGATTAAGTGAGCACCGCGTAAGCTGAAAATCCGCAGCCTCAAATTGAGGCTCTGGGGATTATCAATGACTTGCGTCATAGATTGATTAAACTCATCCTGATTGCGCTCATAAACCTGAGTTACAGCATTTGCCTTTGCATATCCTAATGCTCTAGCAAGTTCGCCCGCGGTCAACCAAATCTGGCCATCTCGCTCTACTGGTGAAAAATTTACTTCGTTAAAACTTAATGCTAAACTAGACATAGTTAATATTCCTTTGTTGACAATCAATTAAGCCCTTGCCGTCGAAAGTCTGGGCTTTTTTGTTGTCTATTGATTTCATGCTTTCGCACTCTTGTGTTTTTCTACCAATAATTTAACTGCTTCATTCATAAGATAAACGATTGATCTTTTATCCTCTTTAGCAATCAGCTTAAGTTCTTTATGCAGATCGCTATCTAGGCGACCTTTCACATAAACAAATTCTTCTTTCATACTAGCTCCTATTTATGCCACATTTTGTGGCGTTTAATAACTATAGCCACACTTTGTGGTAATGTAAATACCTATCATGAAATATTTACCACAATTTGTGGCATTGAGGTTTTTAATGAGTAATCAAACTGATCACACCATAGTTAGATTGCGTGTGCCGCCTGAGCTAAAACAAAAAATTGAAGATTCAGCAGAAAAAAATAATCGTTCGCAAAGTGCGGAAATGGTCGCTCGCCTAGAACAAAGTTTTGAGCCTGAAGTTAAGGTTTCAGAAACACTTGAATTTGAGTTAATGAAGCGCTCATACTTAGATCAAGCTCAACAGGTGAAGGAATTAAAAGAAATGGTTGAGAAGCTAATCAAGCAACTTATAGATCATCCTGTTTGATCTATTTCCCAAAATTCTCCACCAGATAATCCTCAAGATTCTTTTCTACTGGCTTTTCTTCATGGGTCATTAGGTCATGCAGCTTCACATTCTTAACGCCTTTCAGCATTAAAATAGACTGGTGAATCCTTGCTAGCTCTTGCTCGAATCTCCTTCCGAGGTTGAGGCTTCCGTATTTTCGGATGTAGGCGGTGTACTTTTTAATTTCCCTGTATGGGAGGTCTGCGATTTCGCTGTACGTTTTGCCGAGCGCGATGCTGATCTCGATGAGGATTTCGTCGTCTTGGTTGAGTTCAGTTGCTTTCCCAATACGTTAATATCCACAATTTTTGACCATAGTGCATCTACTAAAGCTTGGTTGAAATGGGTGCGGATTTCATCTTCAGTGAATGCAAGCTGTCCTTTTTCATCACAAATAACACTTGCCAAAACACCAGCTAAAGCCTCTTTGTTTTCACCATAAGCTTTCATTTGGGCTACTGCTGTGCTGTAGCTGAATGGCAGAATATGAGTATCAAACTCCGCGTCTTCACCAGCAACTTTAATTTGAACAGTTACGTGCTCTGGCTTACCCATTAGAGCGCCAGATTTAATGTCTTTTAAAGTTAATTTTTTCATGATTCACCAGAAAGAATAAAGCCCCAATACAGGGGCTTTGGATTAAACAGTTGCTGGAGTAAGAGTCACACCAGTTGAGCGCTGCAAAGTGAATTGATAACCAACAATAGAATCCGCTTCAAAGGTTGGTACTGCTGGAGTTAATGCGCCCTTAAATGACCAGAATGAGCGACCAGTTGGTAGAGTCACCTTCTTTGTAGCTACTGTTGGCGGAGCCACTGAATCACTTGCACCAATATAAAATTCAAGTTCAGTGCGATTTTCTGCCCATTGAATAAGTTTTAGGTGTGAGCTGTTTTTAGGGTCGAGTCGAATTGAAAGTGAACCCTCCCCCGGATCAGATAGCCCGGGCACATAGGATTTGAATTTCTTTTCTTCAAGACAGGTTGTTTCAATTTTTGAAGTACTGTCACTCCCTAAGTCGATACCGGTTACACAGACAAGTTGCGTAATGTCGGTACCATCAAAAGCAAAGACGTTTGTCCCTTGCGTGCGTAATTCTGCCATTTGCGAGTGCTCCTCAATTTTAGGCATAAAAAAAGCCACCGAGTGGTGGCATTGGTTTGAAATTAAATTGGTTATTCAAATAGGCATGGCTGCATAAGTCGTTCGACTTCAGTAATTGCAGTCATTAATAAATCTCTTTTCTTGCGATAGCTTCCTAAAACACTACCCGCAAGGCTTGCATCTGATTTTTCTAGCTGTAACTGTAGTGATAGCTTGTTGTGAATATTATTGTATGTCTGGTCTTGTGAGCGAATGAACTCACGTGTTTCAAAGAATGCCTTCACCAGAGCCTTCTTAAATTCAATTACTCTCGGACTGTTACGTAAAAGAGTCATTAAAAAAGTTGCTTGCTGTTCATTCAAAGCTACATAGCGAACATCACCACCACCATGCTGACCTTCTAATCTTGCTCGCGTTTTAAATGCGACCAAGCCAAACTCCTGAAAATCAGGGAGATATGTTCTGACCATTTGCATCACGTTTTTATGTTGCAACCCCAAACCCAATGCAATTTGCAGTGTAGTTGTCATTGGTTCGCCATTTTCTACATTAACGATTTCAATCGGTTTTAACATCGCATTCATAGGTAACTCCTTTGAGTTGTGTTGGCCTGAATGCAGAATGCAAATAAAACACTCAGGCATAAAAAAACACCCGGTTGGGTGCTATGTGGAAATTTCCATTTAAACTAAATCAAAATCTTTACCAATCATCACTTCTTGCGAGCCAATAAAGAGCCTTGATTTTTCAATGTAACTATAAATCTTCGCAGATCTGTCTATTCGGTCTAAAAACCAATTCGCATCAAAGCCGCGACCGAAAATATTAGTGTCGGCAATGCGCTCAAAATGGCTTGGGTGAATATTGGTAACGTAGCAATGTGGCTCTAAAGCCATTCTGATTGCTGCCCGAATATCCGATGCTCTTTTCTGCTCGGTGTCATAAACCACAATCTGGAATGACACATGATCAGTATTCGCTGGGCAATCTAAATGATTTTCAGGATTGGCCGTGACTACCGACCAGACCGCATAGGGATATGGCGTTTTGTGTGGCGCTACATCTTCAAATACTCTTAAAGGATTGGTGCCAAGCAATTCTCTCACATCAATACTGGCATTGAGCACCGGAACTACAGGTAAAATGTTCATAATTTTGCGAGTTCCTTGTCAATTTCTTTATTGAAGTTTTCAGCAAAGCTATTGGTTACGGCTTGGATATTGTTTTGCAGTGCTGGTCGCATAAATGGAGTTGGTGGATTATGCACACTGCCTAGCTCTACCCAACGCCAATGTCTGGTGTCACCACCACTTGTTTTAGGTGGATTAGGATTGGAGAATGACGCACCGCCACGCACACCGACACGCATGATTACCTCGTTAGGATTTCGAGTTTTACCCGCTGCAATCGCAATATTTTTCCAGATCTTTTCGCTTGTTTGCGGATCATCAATATTTTTTGCCCCAGCCCGAGCCGCATCACGTACAATCGCCATGGCTTTACGCATGGAGCGTCTTGCAGCATTCTTCATCAAGCGGGGATTGCCAAGTCTTTTAAGCTTTCCCTGAACTTCATCCAAGCCTTCAATATTGAATTCTACTGACATGGCTTACTCCACTAGCGACAACTCCAGTGTCATATAAATCCGACCATTTTCATTGTCTGGTTTAGGTGGCGACACGATCTGGAAAGTCTGACCATCGAATAAAACACGCATACTTGAGTCGATATCATCACGCTTGCGCAGTTTTAGCCGTGCTGTGGTTTCTGATCCGGCAGCTTTGGCATTTAGAGAATCTTTAACAGAAAGGAATTCTAATTTAGACCAGAGCTTCTTATATTCAGTCCAAGCTTCGGTTTCATAGTTGTATTCATCATAGGTCGTGGTTTTATGCTGAATCGTTACACGGTGGCATAGTTCGCCGGCACGTTGGGCCATATATCACCTCAAATCGCTGTAGGCTTACGATATGGATAAAGCAGGCTTTGTACCGGCATCGGCAGGAAGTTGCCATTTACCGGCATTTCCTGCTCAGCATTGCGGTACTGGTCCCAATATCCACACAGTAACAAAATTGCCTGATGAATTGCCTTGGGATAATCAGGCTCAAACTCATCAGTGATGTAATTCAACACCACCGAATCTGCTGCATCCAAATAACCCTGAAGCATCAAGTCATTTGAATCGTCGTCATATCGAAGATGAAGCTTAAGTGTCTCTAAATCTACAATACTCATTCTTCACCCCATTTCTTTTGCGCCAATTTGAAGTTTTCATGGCTAAATTCGCCTGAATGATCTTTTTCACAGTGCCACAATGAGCCCTTATGCGTCACAAACTGGCCTGATTTATACTGATTTTCAGTCTTAAAAATGCCTTGATATTGGCTTTTTTGATCTGAATTTTCAGTATCTTGCGGTGTATTTGGTGCAGATTTTCCAAAAGGATCTTCTTTCTGGTCACGCTTAGACAGCGCTTCAAGCGAGAAGTTCTGCTGCTGCATGTAAACCGTGTCACCGCCTTCCAGTGGGCCTAAACCAAGTTTTTGACGCGCCTCATTTGGTGTCATGATTGCTGCACCAACACCTTCTTTTAGTCGCTGCATCTGAGACACTGAATCCATGCGGATCAATGTATCCAGATCAAGAAAGGCTTCTAAATTGGATTCTTTTAGACCAAGACTTTCATCAAGCAGGTTTTCACGCGCTTCTATCAGACTTTGCAAGCAATCCGAATAATAGATTTCATTTAGATCTGAAACTTTTTGCCCTGCTGGAATGGTGCCAATACCTAACTTAAATTGCGGTACATGGAAAACAGCACAAATGACTTCATTCGTCATTCGCATCTGCTCAATCAACTGAGAATCTGCAGCCGAAACGGTAATGGCTTCAAACTTCATGTTGTCACCAACTACCGCTGTGCAACCAGCATTGGCGCCACTATAGTTCTCATTCCATTGCTTTTTGATCGCTGCTGCTTTGTCTGGATCAATGGGACCAGGAGCAATCAAGATTCCACCTGGTCGGCTATTGTTTCTAAAGTGCTGGCGCTGGCTTTTCTGAATCTCCAGTCCATGTCCTGCTGCTACCGCACATGCTGTAATCGGCGATAAGCCCACAAGTGGATGGTAAAAACAGTTAATGCGGTCATGAATGATTTCAGATGCTGGCACCACTTCATGAGAAATCTGATTGAGTCGATCATCATTGAGTTGATAAAAAACATCACCAGCATCACTGATCAATGGCTTTGTTAAGTCGGGATTTAAAACTTTTAAGCCAACAACTTTGCCTGAGAAGATATCCCGGACCTTCATCACATAGGTATTACCGCGAAGCAATAATGATGTGGTCCATTGTTCACTGAATTGCTGCCATGTTTGATAGTGGTTTGGCTTATTTAGAACACTGAAACGCTCTGGAATCTCCTGATCAATCCAGACACCCTGCTGCTTCTTTTTTAGCAGAATCGGCATCTTGCCAATATCTTGAGAAATCAATGAAACACAACTAAATACTGCATGATGTGCTGCAAGATCTTCCCGAGTCAGTTCATCATTCTTTTGCCAAGCACCAGAATAAGGCTCATGTACAAATAAAGAAGTCCACCCTTGGTTTGAATGGACTCCTTGGAGGGATTTCTTTTTACCAAATAAATTTCCGAAAAAGCCCATTCTTTACATCCTATTCTTTGGTTTTATCTTCTTTTTTGCTCTTGGTGATGCTTTTTTCGGTTCTGTATAGACCTCTGCAATACCAATTTTGAGCAATACATTTGCCTGAAAATCAGGAATCTCTTTCACATCCCCAATATTGGAATCATGGGTCATCTTTAAATATTTAATCTTCATAGACTGTTCCTATAGCTAAACAATTGTGATGCTTAGATATAAAAACAGCCCCGATTAAGGAGCTGTTTTTTGGTGACTTTAATTAGCCGCCAGTTGGTGTGTAGTCCAGGAATGCTGCAGCAATCGGACGACGTTTCGCCCAAGTGATGAACTTCTCAACACGTACCGCAAATTTGTTTTCTTGCCATAAGTGATGAGTCGTACCACCATCAACCAGAGTTGCTTGATCAGAGTAAGACACATCCACACCACCATCCTGAGCAAGCAGGATTTCAGAAGTTTTCACAAGAATGATCTTGTCGCCGACTGTTTGTGATGTGATTACTGGAATACCCATCAATGTACGAGTACCGCGAAGTGCCATGCCCTGGAAGTAGGTATTTCCTAGCGCATCACGAAGCAAGCTAATTTGTGCAGCGCGTGTTTCCGACATTACGAAGTATGAGCCATCCAGTGAAAGGTTGGCCGTCACAAAGCTATTCACCAGGGCCAGTAAATCAGCTTCATAATTTGCTGCTGTAGTGCCTGTATTTGGAGTGGCTGTTACCCCATTTAAAACACCCGCAGGACGAACCGCAGTAGCAGCACCAGCATCAAGGAACGTGTTATCGATTAAAGTTTTTGATGCTTCAATTAAGTCATCACGAACCAAAATATCTACGGCTGGGTCTGAGCGTCGCATTAATTCCTGTGTGTAGACAGTGATCGCAGCAAGCTTGTGCTCTTTGATTTCCACTTCACCATATGTTGGGTTTGTTAATGGCTTTGGAGCGCCTTCACCCACCCATTGCGCTTGACCGCCGGTCAATTGACTTGGGATTTTTGAGTTGAACGGTACATTACGGAAACCTGTAAGTTGGTCAAATACAGTTGCAGCACGAAGCATGTCAACAAATTCACCAACTAAGCGGTTTTCAGTGACCAGTGATGCTGCAAAGCCTGCATCGGTAGTGGTACCCAAGGTTGCCTTTGTCACAAGGTCTTGAACTTCATCGCCAAAGCCAAGCTGTTTCGCCATGTCCACCGGTGCAATGTAGTGACCTTTTTTAGCCTCAAGAGCAGCTGCAAGTTTTGCACGCGCATATTGAGCAAAGCCGATACCCGGCTCTAAAGTTTTTACAATTTCAATTTTTGGCTCAGGCTCTTGACCCGGTGTAGGAGCCGGCTCTTGAAGACCCTTCTTTTCAGCTTCTTCAACAGCTTTGATTTGCTTTTTAGTGCGCTCAATATTTACTTCGAGCGCTGCGATATCTTTTTCAATCGCCTGAATTTCTGCTTCAGTTGCTTCATCAGGCGTACTGCCCTCACCCGCTGACTTTGATAACGCTGTTTGCATTGCTTGGTTTTTTTCAGCCAATGCTTTAAGCAGCTTTGCTAAATACTCTTTCATAGTTTCACTCCACCCTTTGTTGGGCTATTAAGTTTTACGACAACGTGTTTTTGTTCAGATGAATCGCCACCTGGAACGTCTTGAGGTTTTTCGCCCAACGCGGCTTTGTGTTCCTCAAATGCTTTTGAAAATTCTGTTTCTGATTCACGGTTACAAGGAATGGTCACCAACGAAAGCTCATACCACTCCCATGAGTTGAACTGGATGCCACCACCTTTGATCATTTCCGCTTCATCCCAATTCGGGATAAATCCAACTGATAGGCCTTTGACCAGACCGTATTTCAATGACTGATATGCCTCATCCACACGGTCTTTCAAGACACCCGGTTCTTCGATTTCAGGGATATGGATTTCGACTTCAATGCCATTAGCTGTGACTTTTGCGCTTGTCACCTGACCAATTGCTTTTGTTGGGTCATGGTGAAATAACAAAGGCATAGGCACTTCAAAATTTGCACCTTTAGGCACCATCACATCTTTGGCACGGTCTTGATTTGGTGTGCTTGCGATACCAGTAAAGGTTCGCTTTTCTTCATCAAGGCTCTTAATTTGGACTGAGCCAAACGTTTTATGTAGAGCAGACATAAGGCTCTCCCAATAAAAAAGCCCGCGTAATGCGAGCTTTGGAAAATGAATAAATTAAACGAAGTAGATGTTGTATGTTGCTTGTTTTGTTTCTTCAAAATTAGAAACACCACACGCCATCGCTAGAGCAACCATGGGGTCAATCCTATTTGTGGCTTTGGATTTATCCAGCTTTCGACCACCAGCCGGGTCTTTGACTACCACAGCATTTGCGGCTGCCATGTTTAGCGCAGGGTTATTATTGTGAACGATTCGAGCGTTTAGGAGTTGCGCCTCCAATGTATCCAAGGCTGGGGACATATCTTTAAATCCTTGACCAAATGCCACAAGCGGCAATTCCAGCCCTAGCTTGTCACACTCTTTTTTAAATACATCTATCCGCCATCGGTCAAACGCGATTGCATGCAGAATTTTTACATCTGATGCAATTTCACCAATGTGCTTTGCTACATATTCGTAATCCACAGTAGCGCCAGGAGTTGTAAATAAATACCCTTGTTTCACCCATAAATCATAAGGAACCCGGTCACGCTTAGCTCGATCAACCAAACCTATCTCTGGTGTCCAGACGGTAGGATATGTGTAGTATTTCTCACCCTTTCTACCTAAAAAAACACAAGCAGTTAAGTCGGTGCGAGCTGACAAATCCAGCCCAGCCCAAACTTCATCACACTCATAAATTGGTGGCAGTTCACCAAGGCAAGTATCCCAAGTCTGTTTGGCAATAAATGGTGAAACAGTGGAAACGCGCTGATTTAAGTTTAGGTTTCGGAAAGTGTTTTCAGCGCTTGGCATTCGACTGGCCTTTTCTGCTAATTTTTGCATATCAGGCTCCGATCTAAACTTGCCCAGCGCTGGATTAGATAACTTCCAAGATTCCTTATCCAGAATGTCGCTTTCCATTGGCGTTGTATACAGGTGACATACTGTCTTTGGATCTTCACCTTTTAGCGCGTCATCAATCCAGATACTCAACAGGTCTGCATCGGTGGCGGCTTGTGTACTAATCACCATCAGTAGCGGTGCTTCATGTGCACCCTGTGCTGTCACCACAGCATCAACAAATTCGTCTTGCGGTCCTTTTACCTGTCCCGTCTCATCAAGAATTGCCAGAATAGGTGATAGGCCGTGTGTTGTTTTGCCTTCAGCAGATAACGCCCTAAACTCTACGTTTTTTGCCAAGCCAACTAATGTTTTTGTTGATGGGATGATATGTACCAGATCTTGCAACGCTTCATTCAAGTTAATCATCTTCACGGCTAACTTAAAAACAATCGCCGCCTGATCTCTAGAGAGCGCACCACTTACAATCTGACTGTTTTGCTGCGCCTCTGGCCCTATTAAATGCGCCAACAGGATGCCTGCAATCAATGCAGTTTTACCATTCTTACGCGCAATACTTAAAATCGCTGTATGTGTGCCATGCGGATTGTCATAAACATCTAGGATGAATTTCTTCTGAAAATCCTCAAGGACAATTGGCTGTCCAACGTGTGCACCCTCTGGTGCTTTGCAGTATCTCTCGATAAAAGCAATTACCCGCTCACCGCGTGTCATATTTCACCTATAAGACGATAGGCATTAAAAAACCGCCTTGATGGCGGTCTGATTTATGCGATTAATTGTGTTTTAGCTTGGTCGAGCCAGTAAATCATCAGCCTCTTTGGTTTTCTCAGCGGTCTTTCTACCTTTGGCTGCTGCGGAATTTTTCCCTCTTTGCTTGTCTGATTCGCCAACCGTTGCCACCGCATGCACTTGGATATGTTTTGACAGTGCGATTGATCTGCGACTAAGTGTTTCCAGCAATGAATGCTTAGGGTTTAGGACAACCGTTCCCCGATCATTGGTTAGCGTGTCACCTTCTTCCAGAATCTCTTGCTGAATGCGTTCAATATCTGCCTGACATCTTGCCAAATTTGCTGCATGTTGTAGGTCAACTGTGTTCCAGCTATCCTTTACGCGCGCGCGCACGAGAGCATACCAAAACGGCATATCAATATCTCGAAGCTGAACGTGTTCTGGTGGCGCAATATCCTGATCATCTACTAATTGCGTTTTGATATGTGTGCTGTCTGACCGCTTTCTTCCTGCCATGTGTTCTAGCCCTTAAAATCCCAATAGAATTAAAAAGATGGTACAGGGGCGGTCTTTAACTGAAACGATATTTTTCAAGCAGATACCCGCCCCATGTCTTTGATTCTATTCTATTTATTCCAATGATGATCAGGATTGAGTGGAAAGCCAGACTCATCACAACCAACAACAATGTTTTGCTTTTCCTGTCTCTGGATTGTTGAATCATGATGTAATTTGCAAACCGCCTGCCAATTACTCTTGTCCCAAAACAAAGACTGATCACCTTTATGTGGAACAATGTGATTGACCACGGTTGCAACCACAATCTTATTTTGTTCCTCACACATAACACACAAAGGATGTGACTTTAGATATGACTCTCTGGCCTTACGCCATCTTGAATTATATCCACGTTCACTTGAGGTTCGCTTGTCGCTTCGCCATGATGGTGTGCCACTCATACTACTCACCCATCCAAATACTGTGACTTAGGTTGCTCATCCTCATCACCATCCATTTGAATTAGTAGCTCATTGATCTGAGCATTCTGTTCATTGTTGATCTGGATGAGTTGGTTGTTTTGCTGAATCAGCTGGTTGTTCTGCTCGAGTAGCTTTAGGAGTAAGTCGTTCGATACACAACCGCATTCTTTCTCTTGATCGTTCATATTGTTCTTTCATCCATTTACGTCGTGCTTCACAGCCTTGGCATATCATTGGCTCATCTCCCACGCATACATCAGATCTTCAGGCGTATGTAGATAGCACCCATGTTTATTGCAGAACACATGTATGTCATTCAAGTACTCAGTGAACTGATCCACCGTTGCATCTGTGGTGCTGATCAATTCATTCAATCCATCTGCCACAGCCTGGTATTGCGGGTGTCTCTGATCTTTTAAAACCTTAACCGCTGCAAACGTCTTCTTGTATTGACCAACCTCATCACGATCATAGATACGCGCTAAGAATTGCTTCTTGAAATACAGATGCTCTGTATCTTTATCTGTGCCTTGACGCTTAGACCATTGAGACATCCACATCCAGTACAAGCGGTTCTGTGCTGTCGATCTATCATCCTGCTTCTGATCAATCACCACCCTTAACGGCTTACCCTCATTAATCGCCTGATTGTAATTGGTATGCATGAAGTTAATGGCTTTGGTGATGTCGACATGACTCTGGATAGGAAACACGGCTTTTTGCATTTCCTATCTCCATTCCTATTTAAAAACTGGTTGGTTGAGCTACAGCACGAACCAGATACATTAGACCAGTCTGAAAGTCTGTCTTAGCCATGGCGGCAAATCGCTCTGGAGTAGCTGCCTCCAGTCGCTCCCACTCTTCCCCGTTTACCAATGCTTGACCCGCATCACATTTACAGTTGTATCGCTGTGTTGATATGTGTTTTTGCACTTTCTCAATTACAGCTTGAACCTGTGGGCCAATCGCCTTGATCTCATTCATAAGATCAATTTCAGCTTGGGATAAGTCACGGTAGCCTTTGATTTTTTGATGTTGGTTTTCCATTTCCTTCTCCTGAAACTTCGTACGATAATATTTTCAATTACTTAGCTTAGGCATAACACTGATATCTAAAGCAGCACCACTACCAACTATAATTAACCAAGCCAATCGACCATGAGGCTTGATCTCTGCATCTTGCTTGTATATCCCTGTACCAAACTCTTGACCAGTTAGTAAGTTGCAGCGATCAGCTATTAATTTTATTAATTCTTCCGGTTCAATTGCTTGGTCTGTCCACGGAATAGCGACTAAATCAAAATCAAGATTCATGGTGCCATGGACTGTTAGTGCATAGCCGTTATTTCTGGCGATGTCGCATAGCCCGCAATACATTGATGCAAATACTGGTGAAAACGTAGCTTGATTCATCAAAACACCTCTCTATCTTCCATCACCAACATCCGATTCACTCTCACCAACCACTGATCAAACATTGCTTCACTCTCTGCCCGATTACCCAATTGAAAGGTATCGAACTGGAAATGACAGGAATGGCACAGGCAAACGGTTTTGCTGTCATCGGCCTTGATTCCCCTGCCTTTGCCGTCACGGCTTGAATTTGAATGAGCTGCCTGACTATGTGGATTACCGCACCGAATGCATGACAGCTTTCTGATTGCTGCGAGTCTTTTGGGGTTGCGCTTCATAGAGATTGATTCTGATGTTTCTTGCCCGCTCTCGGTGGCGTTTAAGCTTTTCATCAATATCCACCATCTCTTTAGCAGTCATCATGCTGCGTGAAAGGCTGAGTAAAATATCAATCTGGTCGCAATGTTCTTTTAATTCCCTTTGTGCAGATACTATGTCCATATTCACCGACCTTGACGCTTATATTTACGTCTCTTTGCCTGACTTACACGGTTAGGCTTTGATTTATGTTTTGCTGGTTGAGTCAAACGCATAGCCCGCGATAATGCACCCAAACTATCGGTAGCTCGATGCATCCCATCACCAACCACCATCATCCCCATGGATGCTAAAGCCATTCCTAAACTCATTCGACTCATTCGCATATTCACCACCAATAAGAAAAGAAAAACCCCTCAACATCTAGAATGCGAGGGGCTTTGTTTGCCGTAATACGTTCGGCTAATTCGTGTAATTGTCTCGACGCTTTCCACACTTACGACATTCGATCTGGATAAAAATATCTGACTCATAATCATAGTGATGAAAGCAGAATAATCGTTTTAGAAATTGGAGCATTTGATTCTCCTTTTTAATTGTTTTCGAGAGACAAACTATTTTGCTTCTCGTTTTTAGAATCTGGCACGCCATGTAGGATTCGAACCCACAACCATTGGTATAGAAAACCCATGCTCTTTCCAGTTGAGCTAATGGCGCAGGGAGGCGGTATTAATTTAAAAACCACTAGAAATTAATAAAACCGCCATAATGCAAAAAGCCCACCTTTCGATGAGCTTTAATCGCTAGTGTACCCGACTACTCAAGCGCACTATACCTGAAATATGCCATATCGTGGCATGCCAGTCAAATACTATTCGATTCTTAATCGCTTATCGTGTCCAGCCAGGTAAAACTTACCTGCATAAATCATATTTCGCAGAACATTCCGACCCAATTTGAATTCTTCCTCCATTCTACGGTCAGACAATCCGCGCACATTGCGCTCTACAAATAATTGAACCGCACGCTTACCGGACTCACAAACCGAACTCGACTTATTGAAATCAACAATCAACTTCCGCACCTGCTCAGCCTCAAAATCATTAATCTGGCAAATGACCTGATCCTTGCGCGGTGCCACCCCTTTGTTATTTTCAAGAATCAGCCAGTAAATCTGATTTACCCCAAGTGAGTCTGGCTCATTACCCGACTTCATACGAGAAATCTGGATGTATGCCCCATACTGCTTAAGCCAATCTTCAATACTAAAACGATCCCAATTCATCACTTCTGCCTTAACCACCGCATTCATCCCTATTCCCTCTTAAACCCTAATTACTTCTAATGCCTGTTCCACACTCTCAACCACATAAACACGGCCTTGCCATGTCTGATGCCATACCACTTGGTCTGGTGTGAGTTTTCTATCTGATTTAGGTTTTGCCCCATCCTTCACTTCAATCAAGAAATTTAATCCCCGAATACCTACCAGTAGATCTGGACAACCTTTGCCAGTTGAAGCAAGTGATTGAACACTTGCCCCAACCTGACGTAACGCTTTAACAATTTCAGCCTGATTTGCATCAACCTTTGCGGCTCTACGCATTGTCACCTCGCAGCACCTCTAAAATCCTAACTGCTAATCCTGACCCTGATGACCTGTGCCAGTCCTTGCACTCAGCTTCTACATCATCAATCCGCTTCTGCTGGTCCTCAACCTCCTTCTTCTTCTCGATATAACAAGCCTCCATGTTGTTGAGCTGGGCTTTCAAACTCTCAATCTGCTTCTCATACTTTCGCAAATCAGCGTCTTGAATCTTGATGACTTCGGTGTGCTCGTCGATGATGGCTTGTTGGTGGTTCCATGCTTCTTCTGAAATCCTGCCCTCTTGGCCAAGAAAATAAGTAACTCGGCCATTTTTATTTAAGGATTTAAACCACTTTTCAAAATCACTCATGCTCAATCACCTTCGTATTTGGGCTAATGTGGTTCTTGATATCACTACAATGGTCAGTTTCCTCATCCGACCACCGCTTTACATTCACATCAAAAGGCTCTGTTTTCCGTTCTGAGCAATAGGTACAGATCAACTGGCGCTCAACACTCTCAACTGTGGAAATATTTTCCCAATCATGGTCACATTCCTTTAATTCTGTTTTCTCGATTAAGTTCACGCCCATTCCATGCACTCCTTGCAGTCACAACCGCTTCTGAATTTTGTAATAGTTCCATGCTGTGCCAGTTTCAAAATTTCTTTCTTCACCTCAACTGGTGATGCCTTCCGAGTTGGTTTCTTAGGCCTTATGTTTGGCACCACAACCTCGATTGAACTCTTGCGCCCAAGGAAAGGTATTTTTCTTAATACTGCTGCTTTCAGTGGGTGATCCGTGTTGTTATCAAAACTCGCCAAAACCTCTCTGACAGTCAGTGGCTCGTAATGTGGTCGACCCAATGATTCAGCAATTTCAATCAGTGCTGTTCTGATTTGCTCTTTGGTGTCTAACATGGCGCACCCCCGAATAGCTGTTTGGCTTTGGGTGTGAGGAAATAGCGATATTCGTCATTACCACCCCCAACAAATCCAATAAGACCGACTTGCACCAAGGTTTTTAAGTAGCGCTGTACCGATCTAATCGTCATGTATGGCAGCGCTTGATCTTTGATTTCCTTGGTTGTGGCGATTGGTGTGTTTTTAATAACAAGTAAAACGTCAATGCCACGATTTAATGAGGCTGCCTTGTTGTGCTGATACTTTCTTTCGTTCATGCTGCACCTCTCGCATCCAAACGAGCACCGATACGATCAGCCTCACGCTTAAATTCTTCCAGCATGTCGCTTAGCCCAAACTGATTGCCACGACTCACAAGCTCTTTGATGAAGTCATCACGGACCTCTTGCATTTCTTCATCGTGATTGCATTGATGTTCTTCACACTCATGCGTTTCGCATTCAAGGCATTCAAATTCATACCCTTGCTCTTGCATTTCCTCTGCTATAGCGCTCAGGTTGGATGGTGAGGCTGAGGCAATAAACGCAAGTACATCTTCAATTGTTGTATTCATGCCGCCACCTGCTTAACTTTTGCCTTAAGAGCAGCACGCTGATTACTAATCGCCTTAGCTTCCTTGCAAAACTCGCAGCGGCATTTGTGTTTGTTGTATGCGTAAACAGTGCCGTGATTAATCACTGGTGCATATGCAAGACCTTCCAGTTCTTCGCACCAATCCATTGTTTTTTGATCTCGAATATTTTTCATTTCACATCTCCAATACGGCACATGAATACGATGTTCATTCCACCCCATGACGGGCGATTAAAATTTTTAAGTTCTTTTCTCAAAGACGATTCAATGCTTGCTCTGGTTTCAGTTTTGTATGGCATTGGGCTTTTGAAGATGCGTCTTGCATCTTGATAGGCCTCTACGGTTACTGTTCGCGCTTGACGGTCAATTGCCGTCACTTGGACTTCGACACTCACACCCCACCCCCTGCGCTTTCCTTAAAACCTTTAATTTTCCGCTTGGCTTCCTCTAGGTACTTTTTAAGCTCATCACCTTGAAGTGGCTTGCCAAGCACTGGTGCAGGCCCATGACCCCAATCACCAAGATCAACTACCATCTTTTTCTCAATAGCGACCGGTTTAACCCAGATTGCTTGCTGTTGCCCTTGTTCGGCATATTCCTTAACTACGTCCACATAGTTATCTTTAAACGCCTCATACGCTAAATAAGAGGCTCTATCAGCGTTCTTTGCCCACTGGATCTCAGCAAACATTTCATAACAGCGGTCATACGCTTCTTTTTCGGCATTTGTGATTGCATGGTTGTTATCACCAAGCCATTTCACGATATTGCCCAGTGCTGCATGCTTCCCTTTGAATGAATCGACAAAACGCTGTTGCTCAGTACCGAAACCTGTAATCCCAAGACACCATTTGCGGAACATGGCTGGATCTGGACAAAAGCCGTTATCACGAACCATGCGAAGGCCAAGATCAATCTCCTCTCTGGAAAGCCCTTCAATGCAGATTTTCATTGCATGGCTGATTGCTTCAATCGGCATACCTTCAAATGTTTTTTCAAAAGAGCGCGGTGCAATTGCTTTGAAGATTCCAACCAGTTGACCTGTCTTGATTGGCTGAACCGCAGTTTGTTGATTAGTAACCATAGCTGTCATTGCCCTGCTCCTCTTTTGCGATCAACTGTTGGATTTCATCCCAGCGAGATGGTTTTGGGTTTTGTTGTCCAGGTGTAAATTGCTGCTTTGGTGCAAACAAACCTTGATAGTTGCCAGTGATTGAAGTTTTCAAAGACTCATTGCTGCCATCAAATCCCCATTTCTGGAAATCCTTGTAAATCGCATTTAGGGCATTTTTGGTCAGCTTGGTTTTTGCTGTTTGAGAGCGACTAGAAACGTATTGTTCCCAAAGAGAGAAATCACAGAGAAGTGAAAATCTTTCTGAAGTTAATTTGATCACTTCGTCATAAGATAATTTGCGAGCCTTGTCTTTGCGTTCAGCTTCGGCTTTTGCTTTTTGCTGTTTTACAAAGAAAGGGAAATTATAAAAGTTAGCCTCCAAAGGTTTTTTAGAGCGAAGCGACTTAATTAATAGTTCTATAGATAGAGTTCTATAAGTTAGTTCTATTGTGTCTTTACTAGGTAAAGTGCTTATCGCTTTACTAGGTAAAGTACTGCCCTTTACTAAGGGAAGCGCTTTACTAGGTAAAGTGGTACTTTCTTTAGTGAAGTGCTCGACCAGTGAAACCTCATTAATCTGGTACTCATTACCCTTGCGGCTGTTCTCACTAACAATGGAAATCACGCCCAACTTGAGAAGCTCTTTAAGGCCATTACTAACAGTTTTGGTGCTTAATTTTTTAGAGCCTTCGAGCTTTCCGCCTTGCAACTGTGAATAGCTCACATGGTCGGTTATCTTGTCCTTAAAGCCGTTAATACGATCCTCAAGTTCTGCATAGACATTTTTTGCTGCATCACTTAAAAAAGGCCGCACCTCATATCGGTATAACCGACTGGACATGACATAGCCTTTTTCAAACTTGTCAGCCATTTTTTTACCTTTGGAGAATTGGACAATATTGTCCTCATGTTTTTTTAGGGCTGTCATGCTGCTACCCCCTGCTCCAACCACTTCGCAATGCGAGTAATTAATTTTTGAGTAAGTTTTACCTGTGTGAATACCTTTTCACCCGACTCAAATAAGCGAGGTGCAGAGGTCACAACATGAATAAGCTTTTGATCAACAGATTTTTGATAAGCCTGAATTTTTCCGTGCTGGTCGCGGTATACCACCTTGTGGTCAATTAGGTATTGAACCAACTGGTTTTGACCAACCTTGAGAACCTTTGCAGATTCGCGGATGCCAAGTACATTGGTGCAGTCAGCAATGCGATCTAGACCTTTGGCTTTTGGTTCCAGTACTGCTACTTTTTGAGTAAGCTCAATATTAAGTTTGGCTTGTACTTCGATTGCTTGAAGCAGGTGTGCTGGGTTGGTGATGTCGAAACTATTTTTAGCCTTAAGTGCCTCTTCCATCGCGGTCATGCGGTCAAACACTTGAGCTTGTAGCTCATAGCTATATGACATAGCCATCAAGCAGGCTTCGCGTTTTGGGAAGTGGTAGCAAGGTCGCTCTGATTTGTCTTTGGCTATATAGGTGCCCCGAAAATTTGGGGCAGCATTCTCACCTAAAACCTTCGGTACTTTTGCCATAAAGTGGTCATGGCGAAGTTGCACTGGATTGCTTTCGTTTTTAGCGCGGTATTCGTTAATAAAGTCAACAATCTCAAGTGATGACATTGTTACTTCGTTTATGTTAAAATTTCCTTGTGTTAACATGTTCATAGTTTAAGTCTCCGATGATTTGAACACCGAAAAAGCCTGAGTTCTAACCTCAGGCTTTTTCTCGTTGTAGAGCTGATAAATACTTTGCACACTCGCCTTTCATGGCCTTTCGCAAAGATTGAATTTTCTGTTCAATTTCTTCCAGAATGCGATCTGTCTCATCCATTTCAGCAGGTGTCACCACACCATCTTCCAGAGCAGATAAAACCTGCTTGTTTGCTGCACCATTGCCAACATTCATGCCAAGAAGCGATTCAAGAACACCTAGTTCATGATCCTTGCCTTGAGCTTGATCTACTGGAACCAATACAAAACCTAATTTGTGTGCCCATACTTTTAATGGGGCTGGGTTTTGCGTATAGGTCAGCATTGCTTCAAATGCTTTCAGGCTCGGCAAATGGTTTTCCATGTTTGGATTGGCATAGTTCAAAATCGTGTTATGAGACACACCAACAAGATCAGCTATCTCTTTTGGAGTAATGCCGTTCGACTGGTGCACCATCTTGTGCAATGCAGTTTTGGTCTCTTTCGATATATCCATGTGAACACCTTGTTTACTTTCACGTTTATTAAAAACGCTAAGTTGTTGATAATTGGTTTAAGCAATTAAGGCTTCTAAATTTGCCTTTAACTTGCCTTTACTTTGAATCTGGAGAATTGCTTGGGTTGAAGCTGGAATTCCATATGAGCGCCATTTACTAATTGCTCCGCGAGTTTTTTTTAAAATTCGCGCTAGGTCTGCATCAGTTTCAGCTTTGTAATGCTCCTTTACGTCATCGACAGTCATAATGTTTACCTTGATAAACTTTTAGTTTCCCTAAGTAAACCATAAGTTTCTTTTTAGGTCAATAATAGTGTTTACCATTGGAAACAATAGTTATGGGTATTTTTGCAATGAGCAGCGTTTCTGAACGTATCTTGATGAGAATGAAGGAGCTTAACCTTCAGCAAGTTGATCTGATTGAGGCTACAGGCCTTAGTAAAGGCACGGTCTCCAAATGGATCTCGGGTGTGAATGTCCCTAGTGGAAAAAGCATCACATCTCTTGCAAAAGCCCTAAAAACATCACCTGAATGGATTTTGGATGGTGAGGGTCTTAAGAATCTTGGTGGCCCTGCAAAAGAAGAAGACGATAAAGGCTTTAATAACGTCAGATTTAACGGAAAAAAACTTACAAGGATTCCAGTGTTGGATTTTGTTCAGGCAGGATTGTGGCGAGAAGTCGCATATGATGGCGGTGAGCCAAAGGGATATACCCTCACCACATATGAGAATAAAGACCCAAGCACTATTTTTAGTGTGACAGTCGAAGGTATGAGCATGTATCCAGACTTTCAGCCAGGTGATGATATTGTGATTGATGCGTCAATCGTTCCTCAGCCTGGTGATTATGTGGTAGCTCAAAATGGTGATTATGAAGTTACTTTCAAAAAATACAGGGTTGTGGGCTTTGATGAGCATGGCCGTGAAGTGTTTGAATTAGTTCCGTTAAATCCAGACTTCCCTATTCATAACTCACAAAAGCATCCTATTTCAATTATTGGTGTGGTTGTGCAGCATCACAGGGAATTTAGAAAATAATAAAAGCCGCTATATGCGGCTTGGATATTCAGGACGACTAATCCTGAATTGCGGGCTAGTAATCCGCTAAAGGTGATTTTGTGACGTGAACACTCTGGGAGTGAGGCGAGGCCTAATGTCATAAATGAGCTGAAACGCCCCTCCGGTGTGGCCACACCTTCAGGGCAAGCGCCCGGCATGGCGCTATATAAATACACGCACCAATATAAATATTGGTGGGCGCCCGCCAGTGAATTACAAGGTACATGCCATGTTTTCATTGACGTTGCGGACCAAGAAGGGCTTGAGAGTATCAGTAAAGATAAATCTTTATGCGGTACTCGCATTCCTGACTTGGTTTGCATAAACCCGAGGGGGTGTGATAAGCACCCCCTCACCTATATTTAAAATACATAAAATTAAATCAAAAAACAAATGCCGCATACCCGAGCGGCTCTTGGATCGGGTGGAGAAAATAGTGAAGTTTAGAGATGATATGCCTGAAAAGTATAAGTCTAAGATTATTAATGTTGGGTATCTTGGTGAAAGCCCTGAGCACAAATGTCGCCTTGAAATAGACTTTGAAAATGGCATGAAATTGACGATTTATGATGTTTCAGAGCAAGTTTACCGAGAAATGAATTCTTGCGAGTATGGATGGGAATATTATTTCGCCAAAAGTATTTACCCAAACTACAACAACCAAATAGAGATGATTAAGAACTAGAATTGAGCCATGCTAGAGCATCTTTTAGTTGTTTAATTTCCTCATCTGGATTTATTCGACCCACTTTTTGATAGTTTTCAGACCACTCTAAAATAAAGGATTTGAGTTTCACTGACTCAAGTTTTGATATTGCTGATTCAATGGCTGAGATAGCCTTGCTCTTATCCATAACAAACTCCAAACAACCCACCCCAGCGGTGGGTTTTCTTTTGTCTATTAAAGCATAAAAGTTTCCATAAAGAATAAAAAGTTTCTTTTAATAAACTTTTCTCTTGACTATAAAGTTTCCTTTGGTAAACTAAATCTCACAAACAAAGAAAAGCCCCAGCGTAGCCTACGACAACTACCTGGAGCGTGACCCACATACTACCTGTGAGTGAGATAAGTATGACAACTAAATCCAATATTCTCAAGTCTGCATTCATTGCAGTATCTATCAGCGCGGGGATAGCAGTAGCTTACGCTTTCCAGCCTGCCAAAGTCGCTGATGATAATCCTCAAGTGGTTATCACCGCTCAAAAATATGAAGTGCTTAAACGTACTTGCCATGAAACCTGTGTCGCTACTGTCAAAGCTAATGATTACAGCATCTATGTCGAGTATGCGTTAGATGATGCCTCAGTCGAGTTCTTGGACATTCTAAATGTGGTGCATTTTGACAAGACGATTAATGCCTATGTTGATCGTTATGAGATTGAAAAGATTAATGCTGCGATTGTAGGGGGTGTGAAGTGAGTAACCCAAGAGATAGACGCAATAAAACGGTTCTGGAAGAAGCGTTAGGTCTAGAGCCAGAGCGTGTAATTGAAATGCCGAGAAGTAATGTTACTGAGGTAAACACTTCTCCGGAATTCGATTTAACACCAAATATCTCCCGTCGATCGTCTAGAAAGAACCCATGGAACCCGGCAAGGAATGTTATGCCTGAGAAAAGCTATTACGACCTTCAAGAGGTGTTGGATTGCTTTGCCTCTCGACACGGTTTTGATTTTGGCTCCATCGAAGGTGACAAGGTGGTGATCTATAAGGAGCGAAAAAAATGAACACTTACGCTCAATTCTGTGGATGTGGTGCGGCAATTTCACTTAACCAAGTCTTACTGGAGTAATTCTCAATTTATTTAATCTTAAGGGAGCAAATATGAATCTCGACTCGCCTGATCAAATCTTTAGCGCTTTAAGTGATGGTCGGGATGTTTATTGGTGTGAGGAAGGATCAGATGATTGGACACCCTTAAATCAGAAAGCACAGATTAGCTTTTCTGATTTATATACAGGTTTTCTCAAGTTTATGGCTTTGGATTTACCTGTTATCAAGATGCCAATCCCTGTAATGGATACTCGTTATTTTTCAGATTTCATTCGTAATGAGCAAGGTTTGGAAATCTATCGAGTAGGAAACAATCCATGCCGTTTTTACGCCCTTAAGGTTAAGGGAAATACTTTTATATCTGACTACTTCCGAAATATCGATATTTACCATATTGAGTCAAATGGAAGTCTAAAAAAAGTTGATAAGGCTCTGGCACCCAAATGGCTAACTGAAAATTTGGAACGAACCAGAACGGCAAACAGAAGACGAGTGCGTAACTCTGCTCTAGAAAAAGTGGGTTTCTTTGGGTCTCGGGAATATGAAGACTTCCAAAAATCCAAAAAGTATTCACCTAAATAAATGGAATCAATATGAAGTTCCTAAAAGTTGAAAACAAAATTTTGAATGTTGAGCAAATTAAAACTGTTACTGAGAACAGTGTAACGGTTGGATATATGAATGATGGCGACCTGCCCTTTGGCGATCCAGTTAAGGAGACTCGCGGTATTCAAGTTCAAATGATCGATAGTGCTGAGTTTGAGCATTTTGTCTTTGAAAGCGAAACCATTGAATCATTTTATGAAAAATTGGTGGCAGCATGAAAATTAAAGAAGGTGGCGGGATGGAAAAGAATAAATTGTGGTGCGTAGGCATCTGTCCTGAAGATGATAGTCCTCATGAGCAGTCACCTGCTGCATCAAAAGAAATTGCTGAACGTGCTTTGGCTCGCTACAGAGCTATGACTAAAGCTGAAGGCAATGAATTCATGATCGAATCATTTGATGAATACTTTCAGGTTCAAGAATGGGAAGGCACAGCTGAAGAACATCAGGAACAAATGTTTTATACGGAAGATTGGTTTAAAGAGCCGATGTATCAGTGCTTTGACCTGCCAACAGCATGCAAAGTTTTTGAATATGGTGAGATTGTTAAATGCTACAAAAAAGGCTCATCACCACTTACCACATCAAATTTTGAAGAAGCCAAGCGCTTCTATGAGGTGGCGTGATGGATATTCAGAATATTGATTTAAGACGTGGTGATTTTGAAGCCATGCACCCAAAAGCAAAACTTTTTGGCTTTGATGAAGATAAAAAGCTATACACCGGAGATGGTGTTGAGAGCATTAACTACCAGTGGACTACTTGGTGCGCGTGCATTGGTATGTTGCACTTGGAGATGGAGCCAGCCAATGACTGAAATTCAACAAAAAAATATTGCCGTAGCAACGTACATCATTGACGAGCTGCACAAAGATAAGCCTTTCAATTTGGTTCTAGACCGACAACAAGCTGATGTTTTCTTTTTGGCAGCAGAAGGATATCAGGGTGATTTGCGACTATCCATATCTCACAAATCTGGAATCACTAATATTCTAGTTGATAACAGTAATGCTGATGCAATTGATCACATGCTTTCGATCTTTATCACGAAGCATGACCGGTTTGGAGTGGTTCAAAGTTTAAAGGAGGTATCTTAAATGGGAATTTTTCAAATCACTGTGCAAGGTGAAGCACCTCAATTATTCGTAGGCTCTGAAGTTGGCGGTGCAAAGATCGTATCGATCAAGGATGTAAGCCCAAAACTGGTATCAGCTGCTGAACTGGCTCAATACTACGGTATAAGTGTAGATGCTGTTCGTGATCGCTGTGCAGAGATCAACAAAGGTACGCGCGGTAAATGCCTTTACGATCCAGAGCAAGCAAATTTGATTTTGACTGCAAAGCCTGTGGCCAAACGTGGGCGTGCGAGGAAAAATTGATATTAATAACTAAGCCCCATTGGGGCTTTAATTTTATTCGCTACTATCCTTATCTGAACTTCTATCATACGGCCCTGCCTTAAGGGCATCTAAATGAATGCAGGTGTAATAACCGATCTGACACTCATTATTTACTTTAATTTTGTGATTGAGATATATTCCACTACAAATAGAAAGTAAGCCAAAACTACCTAGAATCCACCATTTAACAGCACTTCTATATTCAGTATGCTCTCTTAGGGAGCTGATCCATGTAATAAGTATAATTAAAATACTAATGAAGCCAATCATTAAGAAACTAATGACAAATACCATCATTGGCAGGTCATGCTCTGACTCAAGTAATTTTACAGTAGCGTTTGTGAGATTAATGCCTCCAAACACCGTGATAATAATAGATGCAAAAATACCCAAAATAGTCACATAGTTGACCATCATGTTTTCAGAAGCTTTTTTGGTTTCTTCAATTTGGACATTAGCTTCATTAGCAAGTCTCTGAGCGTTACTTGCCACATCTTCTGCTCTTTGAGCAGATCTCTTTGCACTCTCTAGAGTTTCATTAGCTTTACCAGATATATTTGAAGCTTTGTTAGCAACCTCTGCAGCAACTTCTGCTGTTTTTAAGGCATCATTAGCAACTCTTTGAATGTAATTTTTTTGGGTTACCGCAAGCGAGATATTTCGTCTAAATTTTCTAAAACATTTTTTAATTTCTTCAGTCTCGTTTTCTAGTTTTAATTCAATTGCCTGCATTAATATTTCTAAATCATCAACTCTAATTTTTGTCTTATAATTAAAGATAAAATCAGAAATATCATGATATGGAACCGGATGTCCTTGTAGGCATTTATAAAAATGTAAAACCCCTACAAACACTTTGATTAGGTCTTCAATGTGAGCTTCATCGGCAGGGGTTTCAATAATATTTTTTAAAAAACGTCTAAGAAGTTCGGTTCCATTGATCATTTAGCTTATTTCTCTTCCTCATTAGAGAACCAAGCTATAAGCTCATCATCAGAGTAAATTAATCCACGTTCTCCTTTTAGGATCTGTGGCTCAAATTTCTTCCATGGGTCTTCTCGATGAGTTTTTTCTACAAGCTCAAAAGGATTTATATCAATTAATTCCTCAACTTTCTTTCTAATAATATCCTTCATATTTGAATCAAGTTCGATATCATCAGATGAAAAAGGAATTTCCTCAAAATATAATCCATCTTCATTGTCATCAAAAACGTAACTAGAAGAAGGCCCATCAATATGATGCACACCATAAGTTTTAAAATTATGATAAACAGAGCTTACAACTGGACCAAATTTCCATTTTTCGATAGGCGTATCAAATAACTTAACCCCTTGTTTTAAGCATTCAACATATACGTAATAGAGTATCTTTTGTAGCTTAATAGGAGTCAGGCTGCTTTTACGACCAGGGATTTGATTTGCATAAGTAATAATTAAATTTGCTATATCAAGAGCAGTATATTTTTTGTTATTCATAATCCACCTCACATAACACACTTAAATCAACAGAACTTAGAGAAAGTAAACTAAGACTTAACATTGTCGAAAATCAGTGATGGTGTTCATTTTTAAATTCCATATTTCAAAGACAGCAAAAGGTAAGAGCTGTTCTTACCTTTCCGTTCACTTATTTAATAGCATATACCGCAAATAAGCAATACTGTGAAACATAAATGTTCCACACTTCTATCTATTATTACGCATCCATCATATCAGCAATATCTTCCACATCCGGGTTGTAGTAAGTATTCACCAACACCTTAATATTTTTATGCCCTGTCACTTTGGCCAGAACTTCTACCGGTAATTTCTGGTTATTCACAAACCGAGTGATTGCTTCATGGCGTGTATCATGAAAATGAATATCAGCTAATCCTACTTTTTCCTTACGGCGTTCCCACATTAATCGGAAAGCATTCTCAGACTGAGGAATCAACTTATCCCCCTCATGATCGATCAAATCTAATAGAGCCAAGGCCTTTTTAGTCAATGGCACATTACGGGAATCGCCATTTTTAGTTTTAGGCAAATGGACATGGCGATCATAAATTTCTGACATGGTAATACCGAGAATTTCACCACGGCGCATTGCTGTTTCCAATGCAAATAGAAAGGCCCATGCAACATAGTGCTCTGGTAGTGTCGGTGTCTGCCCTTCACGATAATTCAACCCCTCTAAAATGAGCTGAATTTCTTCATCACGAATACGGCGATTACGCGCTTTAGGCTTAGCCGGCTTTTTAATGCCCATCCATGGATTAGTTTCTAACAAGAAAAGCTCTTTGACTGCATAGCTAAACACTGACGAGTACAGCGCAATCTCTCGAAGCACGGTATTTGCTCCAACCTGTTTTAAGCGTTTATTACGCCAGGCGGTTAAATGCTTTGGTGTGATGTCATGAATCGACATATCTGCCAGGGCACCAAACTTTTCATCAAACGGCGCTAATTGTTCTTTGACGTATTTGGATCCGCGAAGCTTTCGCCCATGCTCATCATAATATTTATGAAAAAGTGTTTTGAATGGGTAGTGCTGTTTTACGCCCAGATCTTCAGAAAGTTTATTTGCCTTTGCCTCAAGCATCTTTTGCGCAGCCCATTGCTCGCATTCTTTTACGGTGTCTCTGGTTGCTGAATATGTTGTTCCAGCAATCATTATTTTAATTCTGTAGCTTTCACCGCGCTTGACCGCTTTAGGCATTTTCATGATCTATAACTCTATATTCTTGGTCTAATCTTGGTCTAAATTTAACTGCATTATCGGCAAAAAGTAACGATTTTACGGATAGTGCTGTTAAGGGTAGACTTTATTCAAGACAACAAAAAAGGGTTTTAAGCTATTGTTTTCGCTTAAAACCCTTATAACATAACGTTTAGAATCTTGGTAGGTATAAGCAGACTCGAACTGCTGACCTCTACGATGTCAACGTAGCGCTCTAACCAACTGAGCTATACACCTAGAATGCTTGGCATATTATAAATTTTTCCGACCGAAAACAAGCCTTTTCATTTAGTTTTTAAAACGTCCGCGCAAGTTTTAAGCAAATCCTTGAATTTTTTCAATTCTTGTTCAGTTATTGGGGTTCCCGAATAAAGATTTTTTTCAAAAACCTGTATAGCTTGAATAAAGGCAGTCTGGTTTTCAATCTGAACCTGTTGAGATAAACGCTGCATCCAGTGATGAAAAGTTTCTGCAGGCTGTTTTTTGAGATGATCAGTTAGAGATTGATTCAGCTGTTGAATCGCACGATCAAATGGAGATTGCGCCTGTCGGGCTTTTAGATAAATTCTGAAGATATAGGCCAAAATCAATAGTGCAATACTGCCCAGTAAAATTATGACACTCGAATAAACTGAACCGAGTCCTAATTTTGATAACCAGCTCTGTTGTGATTCTGCATTATAACCCACCACCTTACTTTGCCATTGGTAGCTGGCATAATCGCTCCAAACACGTAGTTTGGTGATCCATAGATTATGCTGCGAGTTCCAGATCGACTGATTTGCCGATACCCATGCATCCTGAGAAAGCAGATTTTGCATACCATCATCTATACGCTGTGGAGTGATCATTGCGGTTGGATCAAAGCGTTGCCATTTCTGGTCAATCCAGACTTCTGTCCAGGCGTGCGCATCGAGCTGCCGGACTTCCCAGCTCATGCGATCTGGTGCCAACTCCCCCCCCTGATAGCCGGTGACCACCCGTGCAGGAATCCCGACATAACGCATCAACATCACGAAACTCGAGGCATAGTGTTCACAAAAGCCTTGCCGGGAATTAAACAGGAACTCATCAATCCGGTTTTGTCCTAATTGGCCCGGCTTTAAGGTATAAACAAAATTATTCTGCTGATACCAGTTCAAGACTTTCTGTACATAACGCCGAG
This sequence comes from Acinetobacter sp. CIP 64.7, assembly GCF_000369745.1. Classification (GTDB taxonomy): domain Bacteria; phylum Pseudomonadota; class Gammaproteobacteria; order Pseudomonadales; family Moraxellaceae; genus Acinetobacter; species Acinetobacter fasciculus. The sequence goes on from NZ_KB850179.1 coordinate 887,512, forward strand.
GATCTTCTGCACTTTGCGTATAGAGACGTTGTGCTAATTGTTGCGCTCGCGGGTCAAGTCGGCGCTGCACCTGAGTATTCGTTCGCTCGATATATTGCGTTGGCAAAGCCTGAGGATCATATGCTGTCCCGACCCACTGTAACGGAATCGGTTCAACACGTTGCGTGAGCCGTCTCGGTACAATGCTCCAATCCTGACGGTTATAATAACGGCGTTCCACAGGTATCGATTTTTCCAACCCCATGATCCAGAACACCGAAGGATCCGCAGCCAGATATTGGTAGTTCCAGCCTGTAGGTACGGGTGAGGTATCCATCGGTTGTCGCATTAAAGGCTGCTGATTGACGAAACTGCTGGTCCAGCGTTGCCCGTCATATTCATCTAGCACCAAGGCTCGCCAATAGAGTTCTGAGCGCGGCGGAAGCTTGCTGACATCACCAATAATCCGGAAAGCCAGTGAACTAGATTGGGATAATTCGGCAATATCCCCAGGTGACATACTGTCGCCAATGCCGGTCACGCCTTTATTTTCAGGAATGGGAATATGCCAAAGTGGCGGCAAGCGCGGAAAGAAAATAAATAGCAAAATGAAAAATGGAACGGCGTACAAGATAAACTTGCCCACATGCTTGGCATCCTGTTGCAATGCTGCGCGCTGAGTGATCTGCTCCTGTTCAAACTCACTGGTTTGAATCCGGTACAGGCCAATCAGACAGCTGATTAAACACAGCACAATCACGATCGCCATCCCAAAAGATTGGCTATATAGGAATGAGCTGGCAGCAACAAACAGGGCAAAATTAAACAGAATAATCAGGTCACGTTTATTTTTACTTTCCAGTGATTTAGCAAATAAAAAAGTAGATAAAACTGCTACCCCAGCCTCAACACCGATAAAACTATGATGGCTCAAATAAATACTGCCGAGTGCCAACGCCGTCAGCAGAAAAGTGCCCGTTTTTGGAAATGGCTGCTGACGTTTCAGAAAAATCCAGATACACACAATACTAATCGCAAAAATAATACTGAGTAGAACTGGAATAAATGCCATCTGAGCGATGAGAATCAGGCCCAAAGTCAGCACAATCGAGGTCCGGATTTTTGCATTGATCATGAATTTACCCGCCTTAGGCCTGCGCCAACAATTGTTTGGCTTTCCGCAGTTGTTCTTCACCTGCGCCCTGAGGCAATTCGGCCTGTGGCAAATGCAGACTATACGCACATTGCTGCTGTTCGCATTGCTCGACCAGACCCATCACAAATTCAAGTTTTTCTTCATGTGACTGACTCGGCATATGTGCATAATGAATCTCGATACTGTGTTCATCCTGATATTGCTCAAAGACTTTGATATACAAGCCTTGTCCACGCGCAAACTGCTTCCAGGACACCGCCTGCAAGGAATCGCCTGACTGGTAATTGCGCAATTCACGAAACTCATCCATATCCGGTTCAAAACGGTTGAAATGATATTTATTTTCTGTGCTAAAAACCTCAGCTTTAGGCGCGATCCAAGCCGAATGCTGATGATAAAGATAGGTCCAGGCTCGAACTAAACCAAAGGGATAAACCGAATAAATCTGAATCACCGGGTAATCAAACTTGCCACGTTGCTCTGCATAAAATGGCAGAATAAATTGCTGCTTTGCTGCATTCAGATAAACTTTCGCTAGCTGATTCCCTGCTTTGATATACAAATAACGGGGGCGAAGTTGCTGTTGTTGAAAATAAAGATGCAGATTCAGGCTATGACCGACCTGCCCCACATCATCTGCGATCAACTCAATTTTCAGGTCATGCAATTGCTTAAAAGTCAGATAAAAACTGATACACAGCACCGCACTGATTAAAAAGCAGAAACCTAAAATCAGGTTATTGGCATAGTTCACCCCAGCCACAAAGGTGATGAAGATCAAGACCAGATACAGATAGCCCTGTTGATAAATAAATACCAAGACATCTTTCTGCGAGAGCTGTTTCTGCTGTGAAAATTGAAAGCGTTTGGCCAGCCATTTTTGCCAGGTTTTATCCAAGAGAGGACTCCTTTAGCTGACCGCAACCTGTTGTATGACATTAAAAGTTTCAGCTTCACTCAACCCCAGACGATGCGAAGTCACCGCGACAAATACAGCCTGCACATCATCCGGCGTGACAAAAGCACGTTGCTGAATCAAAGCATACGCTTGTGCTGCGCGCTTCAAGGCCAGAAGGCCACGCGTAGAAAGTCCATGACGGTTTTTACGGGTTTCTTCTGCCAGATCAAGCAAATATTCCTGAATCGCTTCACTGATAAATATCTGATGCGTCAGACTTTGCAGATCCAGAATTTCATCTTCGGTAAAAATATGCGCCAGACTTGCAATCAGGGCAAAACGGGATTCCTGCTGTAATAACAGTTTTTCTGCATGGCGTGATGGATACCCCAAAGATAAACGCATCAGGAAACGGTCTAGCTGGGATTCCGGCAAAGCGTAAGTACCACTTTGGAATAGCGGGTTTTGTGTCGCAATCACCCAGAAAGGTTTCGGTAAGGCATAGCGTACGCCATCAATGGTGGCATAGCCTTCTTCCATGGCTTCGAGTAAGGCACTTTGGGTTTTGGGACTACAACGGTTGATTTCATCTGCCAGTAAAATCTGAGTAAAAATCGGGCCTTGTTTAAACTCGAACTGATGTTCTTTCTGGTTAAACATGTTAATACCGATGACATCACTGGCCAGCATGTCATTGGTAAATTGGATCCGCTGGAACTTTAACCCAGCCAGATGTGCCAGACTGCTGGCTAATGTAGTTTTACCCAATCCGGGTAAATCTTCAAATAAGACATGTCCGCCTGCAATCAAACAACAGAGTGCCAGTGTGGTCTGGGCCTGCTTATCCAACACAATGGCATTAACTTCTTCAAAAAAACGCTGGATCTTGGGTGCATAACTTGCAATTTTTTGTTCAAGCACAGTATTGATGTGTGCAATGTCGTTATTTTCCTTTTGTTTCATGCCCCAGATCACAATAATTTCCTTAATAAAACATGGCCTAAGATTAACATACACTGAAATTTAAATTTTCCCAAAAGATCAATCATCTGTCTGTGTAACTGAATAAATACACTCACTAGAAAATACCGGAATAGATAGAACACACAGAAATGAGATCTAGAAAATAAAAATGACCGCTACAGAAAAAGATGTTTTTGAATCAAATATCAAAATACTTATAGGACTTTGCCGTCTCTTGAAAAGACTTATAAATAAAAATTCATACTTAAAAGGTATATAAACCCAGATCATTTTTTCGATTTTTATAATTTTTTTTGGAAATAGCTCAACTCATGCAATCAGGGTTATTAGATGGCCTATTCTTTTAGAGAAAAAAAGCGCCCCCGAAAGGCGCTTGCTGTTACTTAACCATTAACATGGACATTTCTTCATACCACTACCCGCGGATGGATAACGCGAATCTACACAATGGCGATAGAAAGTCTTAGGATCCATGGGTTCCAGATCCGGGTGATGCTTGCGCATATGCTCCACATAGGTCTGATAATCTGGCACACCGACCATCAAACGGAAACTTTGCTGCAAACGTTGCCACAGGGTTGCAATCCGTGACCAGTTTTTCGGGTTCAGGATCAAATCCTTCTGCGACATCACGGTCATTTTGATGATTTTATAAATCATCGTTTTCCCGCTTTTGGCAAACTTCAGATTCATAATATTCTCCTTAATGACCTTTCGCTGGCTGAATCTCTTCTGGATCACGATAAATCGCTTCTGCCTCATGCACGGTCGGTACCGGACTTGCCAAGGCACGGCGAATCACACCAATCGCAGCGAACAACATCACAAAAGCCACAATCATGAAGAAAGCACAAAGTGCAGCATTGATCTGGTTCGACATCGCTACCGTCTGCATTTCAGCCATAGTTTTCGCTGGCGCCAGGATTTCATTATTGGCAATTGCCGTGTTGAAACGGTCAGCTTGAGCAAGGAAACCAATCTTTGGATTTTCATGGAAAATCTTCTGCCAGCCTGCTGTCATGGAAGTAATGAACAGGAATACTGTTGGGATAATTGTTACCCAGACATATTTCTGTTTTTTCATCTTGAACAGAATGACGGTACCAAGAATGAGTGCCATCGCAGCCAGAATCTGGTTACCAATACCAAACAGTGGCCATAAGCTGTTAATCCCGCCCAGTGGATCGACTACGCCCTGATACACAAAGAAGCCCCAGCCTGCCACTGCAACCGCAGTACCCAATAGGTTTCCGAAGAAGTTATGCGACTGTTTCACCGCAGGAATCACGATACCCACGGTATCCTGCACCATGAAACGACAGGCACGGGTACCAGCATCTACAGCAGTCAGGATAAACAATGCTTCAAACAGAATCGCAAAGTGATACCAGAATGCCATCATTTCACGACTGTTGAAAATTTCAGTGATGATATGTGCCATACCAATTGCAAAGGTAGGCGCACCACCAGTACGTGACAAAATCGAGTTTTCACCGACTTCTTGTGCCAGTAAGGTCAAGGCTTCAGGCGTTACCACAAAACCAAGGGTTCGTACTGCTTCTGCTGCACTTTCGGCTGTAGTACCGAGTAATGCGGCTGGTGAGTTAATGGCAAAGTAAATTCCTGGATCCAGAATTGCAGCACAGATCAAGGCCATGATCGCCACAAAAGATTCCATCAACATACCGCCGTAACCGATCATGCGGATATCGCGTTCATTGTTGACCAGTTTCGGTGTCGTCCCCGAAGATACCAAGGCATGGAAACCGGAAATCGCACCACACGCAATAGTAATGAACAGGAATGGGAACATAGAACCTGCGAATACAGGACCAGTCCCATCAATGAATTTGGTAATCGCTGGCAGTTTCATTTCAGGCATGGCAAACAGGATACCCACGGCCAAACCTGCAATCACGCCAATTTTCAGGAAGGTCGACAGATAATCACGTGGAGCAAGCAATAGCCAGACTGGCAATACCGACGCAATGAAGCCATAAATGATCAGCGCCCAAGTCAGTTCAGTGCCAGAAAGTGTAAAGAATGGCCCCCAATATGGATGTTGTGCGATGTTTTCACCGTAGATAATGCCCAGCATCATCAAGACAAAACCAATAATCGAGACTTCAGCAATTTTACCCGGGCGGATAAAACGCATGTAGATGCCCATAAAGATCGCAATCGGAATGGTGGCTGCAATACTGAATACACCCCATGGACTGTTAGTCAGTGCTTTAACAACGACTAGCGCCAATACTGCCAGAATGATGATCATCACGCCCAAGGCACCGAGCATCACGATAATACCGGCAAAGGTTCCGAGTTCCTGCTTAGCCATCTCACCAAGTGATCGACCGTCACGACGGGTGGAAATAAACAGTACCAGGAAGTCTTGTACCGCACCTGCCAGCACCACACCGACCAGTAGCCAGATCGTCCCAGGTAAATAGCCCATCTGCGCTGCCAGGATCGGACCGACTAAAGGACCTGCACCGGCAATCGCTGCAAAGTGATGGCCAAATAGAACGCTTTTATTGGTCGGCACATAGTCCAGACCATCGGCCAGACGATGCGCAGGCGTTAAACGGCGTTCATTCAGCTCAAATACTTTGGTGGCAATAAATAAACTGTAGAAACGGTAAGCAATGCTATAGACACAGGCGGCGGCAAGTACCAGCCAGACTGCATTGACATGCTCACCCCGACTCAGTGCCAGAACTCCGAAAGAGACTGCACCCACAATGGCTACCAAAAGCCAAATCATTTTCGAAGTCAGCGTCGACTTCTTTTGTAAAGTTTCCATTCAATCCCTCATATTGTGATGCATACAAATCAGCGTGATTGTTGTTGTTCGAGGTACTGCTGTTTTCCCTTGCGACTTTACGCCTGTTCTTTTGCTTTTCCTCTACGACTTTGGCATAAAAAAAGGGATGATTTAAATCATCCCTCTCGATAATAGTCTATTTTCAAACCATTATGCACGTTCTAAATAGTCACCAGTACGGGTATCTACACGAACGCTTTCTTCTTGCTGTACGAATAATGGAACACGTACTACAGCACCTGTTTCAAGTTTCGCTGGCTTACCGCCACCGCCAGAAGTATCACCACGAACACCTGGATCAGTTTCAACGATTTTAAGTACGACGAAGTTCGGTGGAGTCACGTTTAAAGGCACGCCATTGAACAACATGATGGTACATTTTTCATTTGAATCGTCTTTTAACCATTTTGCAGCATCGCTCATTGCTGTTTTATCAGCTGCGATCTGTTCAAAGGTAACAGGATCCATGAAGTTCCACATTTCGCCATCGTTGTACAAGTATTCCATTTCTACTTCAACGATATCAGCCGCTTCTAGGTTCTCGCCTGATTTGAAAGTTTTTTCCAGAACTTTACCTGATTTAAGGTTACGTAATTTTACGCGGTTAAAAGCTTGGCCTTTACCTGGTTTTACGTATTCGTTTTCCATGATTGAACATGGGTTGCCATCAAGCATAACCTTAAGGCCTGACTTGAAATCATTCGTAGAATAATAGGCCATGACTGGCGCACTCCAAACTTACTAACTTTAATCTATTGATGCTATGGGCTGTTGCGATGTCATTTAGCAAGTCTGACACGAACATTGAGTTGCCACATGCACATTCATTTGATGTTGCGTATTCTAAATGAGCAATACACTTTGCCGCAATGAAAAAATCCGCTTTCACCCACTCAGGCTGTTTAAGTTACAATCAGACATGAAAATCCTTTGTTTATTCATGTCTTGCTCAACGTTAAAATACCATCAGGCGAGCACCAAGATCAGCATAGCTGAATCGCTCTTTATTTTACAGCGCAGTGGATTATTGCGCTTCGGCACAAACTGTTAAACTGCGCCCATCAGGCTTTGTCCTCTCACTTATTATTGTTAATCTTCCGGCATGACGAACTATTTATATCAAGAACAAAACTGGCAATCACAGCTCAGCGACCTGCTCACTGATCCCCGCGAACTGCTTGAAGTACTGCAACTTGCACCAGAGCAACTGCTCTCAGGTGCTATTTTAGCTTCTGAACAGTTTAAGTTGCGTGTGCCGCGTGCTTTTGTCGGCAAAATGCAGGTCGGAAACCCTTTAGACCCATTGCTTTTACAAGTGCTACCCCATCACTTGGAACTGGAAGAACATCCAGGATTTGTTACCGACCCCTTGGGCGAAGAACAGGCCAATCAGCAACCCGGCGTACTGCACAAATATAAATCCCGTTTCTTGCTGACACTGACTGGTGCCTGTGCTGTACATTGCCGTTATTGTTTCCGCCGGCATTTCCCCTATCAGGAAAATCTGCCTAAAAATGAAGACTGGATAAATATCAAGCAATATCTGGAAAGCCAGCCTGATATTAATGAAGTGATTCTGAGTGGCGGTGATCCACTAACCTTATCGAACCGGAAATTAAAAACCTGGATTGAACGATTAGAATCAGTACCACATCTCAAATTCTTAAGAATACATTCACGAGTTCCTATTGTGATCCCCAACCGAGTCGACGAAGAGCTACTTAGCATGTTAAAAAACAGTAGGCTACGTATTATTCTGGTGGTACACTCAAACCATGCATCGGAGCTGGATGACTTCACTTGCAAGCGTTTAAACCAACTGGTTCAACAGCAGATCACCGTTCTGAATCAGGCGGTTTTATTAAACGGGGTGAATGATTCTGCTCAGGTTTTAGTAGATTTAAGCTATCGCTTGTTTGATGCCGGGGTCATGCCTTATTATTTACATGTACTTGATAAAGTAAAAGGTGCGCATCATTTTGATTTAGCGCCTGACCATATTAATGAGATTTATACAGAAGTTTTAGCGAACCTGCCGGGGTATTTGGTTCCTAAACTGGTTCGAGAAATAGCGGGCGAGAAGAATAAGACACCGCTTTTTGGGGTTTCAACATTTTTGAGTTAAATAATAAAGATGAGCACGCATACTTCAGACATTTTTCAGACACCGACGGAACTTAAACGAGAGCAGTTGAGCTTTTGTCCAACCACTGCCAAGGCTTTGCAGGAATGGGTTGCGGGGATTTCGATTCTACAACTAGGGAATTCATCCAAATCCCTGTTTAATGCCTTATTGGAAGTTTCTGAGCTGAAATGTACAGAAACCCTGCGCTTTGACCTGATTCAGGTCTTGCATCCCACCCTTGAAAATGTCCTGACCAGTCTGGAAAAGCATTTCGTCAATCAGGGCCTGATCACTTCCGACCGGAATGACCAGATTATTGAGCTGGCTATGCTGCTGCGCAGTCATTTTGCCAAAATTTATATCGATATCGTCAAACGCTGTAATCATCAGCTGACCCATCAGAAGTTTTCGCTATTTTCTCTAGGCAAAAAGAAGAGCATTCAAACTGCCCGGATGGTATCGATTTATTATGCCCTGCAACAACTCACACTTCTTTTATATCAACAGCATATGCTGTATAGCACGCCAGGTCTGGGACAATGGCTGGCTGCCCATCAACTGCTTGAATGTGCAATAGACAATAATTTCTATCAAAGCAATATCAATCAGGTATTAGGTACCCAGCATGAGATCCAGAACATTGCACATGCCTATGCACAGCTGATTTTACTGGATATCTTCAATACTCATCAGATCCGGCCTGCAGAAATTCAGGGCCTGTATCTATGCAGTTTTGACTGGGCCAAACTGGTACAGATCCTGCCGAAGGAAACCACGCTGTCCCGTTATGTGGTCGATGCCAGCAAAGATCATCCGCCGATCTTTAATTCCCATCAAGAGCCACAGTTTCAGCCGAGCTTCTATATTTCCACACAGAATCTGATGGATCATTTAACGGGTACTCAAAGTAAAAATGCCCAGTATCTGTCGCGGAATGAAAAACTGTTCCTGACCCCTGCACTGCATTTTCATATCTACAATCTGCTCTCGAACAATGTCGAGCGTCGTCATGAACGTTATGAATATTCAGCACAGATCAATATCTGCTTTGGCTTAAGCGTGGCGCATTTTTACCTGTCTAAAGGTAAAAACTTCAACGAAACTCTGGAACTCGAGGCCAATTATAATTTCCAGAGCGAAAGCAGTTTTGTCAGCTCGATGGAAAACGCCATTCCAAGTAGTTTTAGCAGCATCAAGGCGCTCGATCGAGAAACCAAACAGATCCATAGCGCTGAAGTTCTGGATATCAGTGTCAATGGTTACCGGATTAAATGGACTGGTATTACCCCGGCTAACCTGAAAACCGGTGAATTCATTCTGGTTCAGGAAAAAACCCAGAGTCAGTGGCGTGGCGGTGTGATTCGCTGGATCAAGCAGTCAACGGATAAGAGCCTGGAAATCGGGCTGGAAATTTTGGCACAAGAGCTCTTTCCTTGTGCAGCTTATACCCGTACCGAACGTCATCATGTCAACTATCAGCCTGCCCTGTTGGTGAAAATGACGCAACTGGATCAGGTCTCGACCAGCTTGATTGTCTCTGGTTCACAGATGTTTAGGGAAAAACAAACCATTCATTTACGTCTCGGTCAGGAAGAAATCAAAATCTATCTGACCAAAGCACAACTGATTACGCAGAGTTTCATCCGTTTTGATTATGAATTACTCAATGATCAGGAAGAAGAGATGATCGAAAACTTTATCGATCAGCACATGAATGAAAGCAGAAATCATGATTTATGGGAAGCATTGAAGTGAGAAATCCATTATTGTCTAAAAAGTTAAAACGTACTGAAACACGTTTACTGATTATTGATGATAATCAAATTAGATATAACCAAATCCGTGATCTGCTGACCAGTCATGATTATCAGGTGGATGCTGTCCTGCTGGATGATCTGCAATCTTTTGAAAAACAATTAAATTTCAACTGGGATCTGATTATTTTTGGACGTGCCTACGACCTGAAATATGAACAGGCCTTAAGTTTGGTGCGCCTTTCGCAGCAACCTAATCTGCCGATGATTTTGCTTAAACCGGATGATTACCAGGCTGAACAATATGCGCAATATATCCGTAAAGGGGTATATGACATTCTCAATTTTGACTACCTGGAACGCTTTTATGTGGGACTGGTCCGAGCATTGTCATTTAGCCGTTTGTCACAGTCTCAGCAACATTTAATGACTGAGCTGGAAACAGCACAAATTCAGGCACAATCTTTAGTAGACGACAGCAACCGTGCTGTTGCCACCATTCAGGAAGGGATTCATATTCAGGCCAATGCGGACTACCTGAAACTGTTTGGCTTGCAAAATGAAGATGAGATTATTGGCCTACCGCTTCTGGATCTGCTCCAGCCTTCAGATTTGAATGATTTTAAAACGCGTTTCAAAAAGATTTCTCAGGGTCAATTTGATTTAGGTCGGGTCGAGATCCAGTCTCTGAATCCGCATGTGTCCGCATCTAATCCATTAAAACTGGAATTCTTGCCTTCAACGGCTGAAGAAGATGCGGTACAAATTAGCATTGATACTCAATCTCAAACGGTTTTTTCCGAGAAAACTCCTGGAAAACCAAGTGTTTTTCAGTCACTTAAACGTGAACTGAACAAGCAGTCTGCACCGGTGAATGCCTTAGTCACTTTCTCTTTAAGTGCATATGACCCGGAAGTTCTACAATCTGACTGGGCCACTTTTAATGGGTACTTTGATGCAGTCAAAGAATTCCTCAAGGAACAGACCCATATTCCCCTGTTTAAACTGGAATATGATGTCGTTGTCGGTCTGTTTCAGGCAGACTCTAAAGCAATTCTTGAATCCAAACTGATCAGTTTAAATGCCTTAAGCAAACCGCAACTCATTACAGTGGGACCAAAGTCATTCCCTCTAAATTTGCGCTTGGGCTATGTCATGCTTGAACAGGGTTTGCAAGATGAAATGCAATGCAATACGCTGATTGGACAAGCATTCTCGACATCTTTACCTCAAGCAGAAGCTGTACCTGAATTTAAACTTGATATTCCTGCGTCACTGAGCAGTCCGGTTGCGGTAGAAATGCCAAGTATAGATTTCAGTGTTGCTGAAACACCAGTTGCCAGCCCAACATTGGCAGCCGTCAGTCCAGCAGTCACGTCTATTCCTAGCGCTACACCTTCTATTTTGAAAGCCTTAAGTGAATGTCTGGAACGTGGGGAGATCCATTTAAAATATCAACAACTCTATGATAAAGAAGATACGCGTTTATATACCTATGAAGTGACCAGTGGCTTTATTTTTGAGAATAAATGGCAGGATATTTCTAGCCTTTTAGAACTTCATGAAGATGATGAACTGTCCATTAAACTGGATCGCTGGATTCTGGTTGAAGCCAGTAAACAGCTACACAACTTTATTACCCAGTATCCTGATGCAAGCTTAATTGTCAATTTGAACCGTGCCGTACTATTTAAAGACCGCACCTTCCCGGAATTTATTTCCAAGCTGATTACGATTATTCGCAGTAAAGTGAAGCATCCGCTAATCTTGCAATTCTCAGAAGAAGATATTTTACTGAATCAACAAGATGCACAAAAATATCTACGCGTGCTGTATGAACATGGCGCACTGATTGCACTGCGTGATTTTGGTCAATCCATGTACAGTCAAAATTTACTGCGCGAACTTGAACTGGATGGTGTCAGCTTACATTCAAACTTAACCAATATGCTCAATAAAGATACCGAGATTGAGCAACTACAGGAAAAAATTACCAGCTATAATGAAATCAAGCCACTCAACATTCTGATTCGTGAATTAAATGATATGACACTGTTCGCGAATGCCTGGAACGTGGATGCCCGCTTTATTCAGGGGAATTATTTCCAGAAAAAACTCGATCATTTGATTGATGTACAAGATCACTAAGATCTTGTACAAGCCTGCGCATTTAGGAAATCGAATGATAATTTTTTAAATTGCAGGCACAAAAAAAACGGGCTTAAAGCCCGTTTTTTCATTTTGGGTATTAACGTTTAACAGAACGTGACATACCAGCAAAACGTTGTTTGAACTTGTCGATACGACCGCCAGTGTCAACGTTCTTTTGCTTACCAGTGTAGAATGGGTGGCAAGCTGAACATACGTCTAGATAAAGAGTTTCTTTACCAAGAGCTGAACGAGTTTCGATTACGTTACCACATGAACAAGTAGCAACTAAAGTTTCATATTTTGGGTGAATATCGGCGCGCATCGTCGATTACTCCATTAGATTCAAGAAGGTTTAGCTGTCATCGCTATTGATCACTCTCAAATGAGGAAGCAGGAACATCGTTCATGCAGATCAACACCACAACAGACCATTCTTTTGGCCCACCGAGACGGATACCGTCAGAGCTAAGCACAACAAGTGGGCGTCATTATACGTGAAACGAATTCAATATGCGAATTATTCTTCAGCTTCTGATCCAGCCTCTTTGGCCCACAGATTGGCAATAATCCCGCAGACCATCAACTGAATCTGATGGAAAATCATGATCGGCAGGACAATCATGCCCAGCGGCTGGCCAATAAATAAAATTTGCGCCATCGGTACTCCACTGGCCAGGGTTTTTTTAGAACCACAAAAGAATGCCGTTTTCTGGTCAGCGCGGCTGAAGCCCAGCCAGCGTGGAATATAAAGTGATAATAACATCACAATGGTGAGTAACACCGAGCAAGCCAGCAATAGCAGCAACAAGGTACTCAGGCTCACTTCATTCCACAGACCAGCCACTACGGCGCTACTAAAAGCGCCATACACCACCAGTAAAATCGAGCCTTGATCGAAGACCTTGACGATTTTTGGCATTTTCATCATTTGCGGATAGATCCATGGACGCAGAATCTGTCCTAAAATAAACGGTACCAAGAGCAGCAGTGTAATCTGGATAATCGAAGAAGTCGGATCAAAACCATGATCAGATTGACCGAGAATAAAAAATGCCACCAATAATGGGGTAATAAACATACCGATCAGATTGGAAAAAGAGGCACTACATACCGCCCCGGCGACATTGCCATGAGCCACTGAAGTAAAGGCGATCGAGGACTGCACGGTGGATGGCAGGAAACACATAAACAGGAAACCCCAATATAGTTCCTGTCCGAGCATGGGTAATAAAATCGGCTTGGCCAAAAGCCCGAGAATCGGAAACAGGGCAAAAGTTAGCGCAAAAACTAAAGTATGCAATTTCCAGTGCATAATGCCTTGCACCACAGCTTCACGAGACAGTTTGGCGCCGTGCAGGAAAAACAGGATGGCGATCGCTCCTGTCGTCACCCAGCCAAAGACTTCAGCCGCCTTCCCCGAAACTGGCAACACACTGGCCAGCAAAACCATCACAAACAACAGTATCGTAAACCGATCCAATGCCAAGAACTTAAGCATATCTCTATAATCCCTCAGATTTTATTGTTTGATATAAAAATGCCCGGCTATCTTAACAGATGCCGGGCCCATGCTATGCACTCAGATTGATGTAATATTTTCATCTATACATGAATGCATTTCATATATCTCGCTACATCACACTTAGTTATTACGTGCATTGTTGTCTTGCTGGATCAGCTCGATCTTGTAGCCATCTGGATCTTCTACAAATGCAATTACAGTCACGCCACCTTTCATCGGACCGGCTTCACGCACCACATTACCGCCACGCGCTTTAATCTCTTCGCAAGCCTTGTAAGCATCATCAACTGCAATCGCGATATGACCATAAGCATTGCCCAGTTCATAGCTGTCTGTATCCCAGTTATGGGTCAATTCCAGTACGGTGTGATTCTCTTCATCGCCATAACCGACAAAAGCCAGGGTAAAACGGCCTTCTTCGTAATCACGCTTACGAAGCAAAGTCATGCCAAGTACTTCAGTATAGAACTTGAGAGATTGTTCTAAATTGCCTACACGTAACATGGTATGCAGCATGCGCATATTAATCATCCTTCTGTACAGATTGTTGTTGGTGTTCACCGAGCAGTTTTGCGACCCAAACCACCAGAATCAGGATCGGAATCCCGATTAGAGTAGTCATCAGGAAGAAATTCGGATAACCGATATTGGTGACTATAGTACCCGAATATCCGCCTAAAATCTTAGGGGTCAAAGTCATGAGTGAGCTAAAAATCGCATATTGAACAGCGGTAAAAGACACACTGGTCAAGCTCGACAAGAATGCAATAAACGCAGCACCAGCCAGCCCAGCAGCCAGATTGTCGACAATAATAGCAAAATAAAGCCACTTGTCGCTATAAGGTTTAATTACCTTACCACTGACTTCGACTGTATCTGAACTGTTGCCATCCACCACTGCCAAGGGCTGAATATCGACATCCAGATTCTGGGTACTAGCCAACTGATCATTGACCTGATAAACATGCGTGGTTTGCTGAAGTGCCTGATCATCTTGCATCAAGACTGCACTGATAATATGTGCAGGTGACTGAATCAGTTGCTGTGCAGGAATCGCGGCAGTAAATACGCCTTCACTTTCCAGTTTTGCCTCAATATTCTGATCATTGATTTGCAAAACAATCTTTTGATTTTCTTGCAGTGCTTCACCGACATACTGGCCGCGCACCACAATGGTCTTGTCCTGCTCAGCTGCGGTGAGAGTATTGTCACTGGTGATCGGCAGGATCTGTAACTGAGTGCTGCCCTGTTGTGCAGTCAAATATGGCATATTGACCTGCACAGGCGCTTGATTAGTATTATCTGTATTGAGATAAGCGGCTGAGACTTGCAGCTGTTTGCTCTGCGCCAGCACTGCACTTGGGATATCCAGCTTCCAGTAACCTACTTCATCGGTCTCTGCCTGATAAACCTGATTACCGGCTTTAACTTCGACAGCTGCCAGTTTTTCACCAGACTTGACCAGTCCGATAAAAATCAGGTTGGTGGAACAGGCCAGTACGGCGCCGACAAACATCAGTTTCATGATGTTCATCTTCTGGGCCAAGAGCCCGCCAAGGAAACCACCGACTAAAGAGAAAATCACCCCATAGACTTTAACGGCCTCGGCAATCTGTTCTTTACTGAAATTCAGGTCCTGATAGAACACATTGGAAATGACGCCGGCAATAATATCGGAAACCCGATAAAAACCGATCAACAATAACAGCACCAATGCAAGTTTCAAGCCATAACGCTTAAAGAAATCTGCAACCGGATTGACCCAGGTTTCATAGGCCATCTGCTTGTTAACCGCACCCATTTTTACCAAGCCTGCACCAATCGCAAAGGCCACTGCACCCGAGCCAACAAAGCGCAAAGCTTCAAAACAGAACAAGGCAAAGGTATCTTGAATGGCGAATTGTTCGGTGATGCTGGCCACCAGATTGCCCGAATAGATATAGCTCAGAACAAAACTGATCACCGCCACAAAAAACACCGCAACTAAACGGAAATAATCACTGCGCACATAGTGTTTGCGTACCCGGTTAACCTGCGGCTCCCGAATGGACAGTGTGGTGATAATACCGACCAGCATGACGGCAGCCATGGCCAGATAAGTCCATTTCCAGGCATCATAGATATAGTTGCCTTTCGCAGTTCCCAAATAGGCTGCCAGAAACAAGGCACCAGCACCGGCCACGATCATCCCGATCCGGTAACCGGCATTATAGGTGGCGGCCAATACGGTCTGCATCTGGGTTTCCGCCAGTTCAATCCGGTAGGCATCAATCACAATATCCTGTGTTGCTGCGGAGAAACCAAGCAGGACTGCACCGAGCGCCATTTGCTGTAAATGTGTTGCACCCAAAGCCGGATCAGAAAAGGCCATAATTGAAATGGCACAGACAATCAGAATCTGCGCAATCAGCAACCAGGCACGACGATGCCCCAGAGCCTTGGTCAGAAATGGGACTGGCAGTTCATCAATGAGCGGTGCCCAGACGAATTTAAACGAATAGCCCAATGCGGCCCAGCTAAAGAAAGTTACTGCACTTTTGCTGATTCCGGCCTCACCTAACCATAAAGACAGACTGGAAAAAATCAGAAGAATCGGCACACCAGCCGAAAATCCCAAGAACAGCATGATCAATGCACGTCGATCTAAAAATGCTGTAAATGCGGATTTCCAACCCGTCGTTTGTGTTGTCATTGCTTTATTATTTTCCGCAGAAAAACCAATTGCTGCTATTCAATCCTGTAATAGCGTATCTTTCAACAAGATTTATATATTTATCACATTTCCGGTTTTTTATTTTCTGGCAAAAGCGACATGTTGGCTTGAATTTTTCAAGTAAATCTGTATACCTTAACTCTCATCAACGTAATATTTCGTTTTGGATTTTCAACAGTGACCCAGAGACTCGATCAAATTAATTCTTCTATTGCCAGCAACACCAGCACAACTCCACAAAAAATCCGCTCAGATTTACTTATCTCTGCATTTGAACAAAGCGAAATTAAAAATACTCTGGACCATACCCGGTTAACATCCACCCAGCTGACGCACATTCCAAACTTAGAAAAAATTCCTGCGTCAACCAAACGGATCAAGCCCCTGAATAACTTTTTGGGCCAAGATCGCGCACGCGCCTCAGTTGAGGCCGGGATTGCCCTGCCTTATTCCGGCTATAACATTTTTGCTGTCGGTACAGCAGGACTCGGAAAACGCACCATGGTGAAGCGTTTGCTGCAACAGCACGCCAAAACTATGGAAACCCCGAATGACTGGGTGTACGTCAATAACTTTCAGAACCAGCGTCAGCCGATTGCGCTAGAACTGCCCTCAGGTCAAGGTCCAAAATTCCAAGCCATGTTAAATCAAAGCTGGCAAACGATTCTAAAGCAGCTTGAGCGCCGTTTTACTGCAGAGACCTATCACAACCGCATTGAAATGATTCGTCAGGAAACTGGGGATGAGCAGCAGCAGGCGCTCATCGAACTGACCAAAGAAGGCGCAGAACTGGATCTGAAGCTAATCTCACGACATGATGAGCACTGTTTTGTCCCTGTGCATCTGATTGATGACAAATTACAGGAAATGTCTCAGGAAGATCTGAATGCCTTAAGCAACAAAGATCGTGCCGAATTAGCGTCCAACATGCGTTATATGGACAAGAAACTGGAACGTCTGGGTTTGCATCTGGGTGATCTGGAAGATGATGCACGCGATCGCGTACAGATCCTGAACCGCGATATCGCCAAGCAGGTAGTCTTGCCGCGAGTCGAACAGATTCTGGCGAAATTCAAACATGTCGAAGGTCTGGAACATTACCTGAAATACTATGCCGAAGACATTATCAACAATGTCGAAATTGTGCTGGAACAGGAAGAAGATGACTTCACTCCGGCACTGTTCAGTCGCGTTCCCGCACGTTATCAGGCCAATGTGATTATTACCCATAAGCCGAACAGTGGCGCACCGGTGATCTTTGAAGATTTTCCAACGCATTACAACCTTTTGGGTCATGTGGAACAACTGACTCAAAATGGTACGATTACCACGGACTTTACTTTGATTCGTCCAGGTACCTTGCATAAAGCTAATGGCGGCTTCCTGATGCTGGAAGCGGAACAATTGCTGGAACAGCCGTATGCATGGCAAGGGTTGAAGCGCGCGCTTAAATCGGGGCATTTAAAACTGTCTTCACTTGAGCATATGATCACGCTGACCGGCAGTATTTCGATTGAACCTGCCTCAATTCCCCTGAATATCAAGGTCATCTTGCTGGCTGAGCCTGAAATCTATTATGAAATTTTAGAGCTTGAACCAGAGCTAGGCAGCATCTTTAAAATCCGTGCCGATTTTACCGATACATTACAACGTAATGACAATAACGAGCAGGCTTATATGCAGCTGATTGCCGACTATGTGCAATCGGATAAATTATTGCCTTTTGACCGTTCTGCTTTAGCCGCCTTGCTCACAGATTCCAGCCGTCAAGCCGAAGATCAAAGTTCATTGTCATTACATGCTCTTACGCTGGGCGATCTGATCCGTGAAGCACATCATCATGCCTTCCAGGCCGGTGACAAGATGGTTTCAGAAAAACATATCAACACCGCATTGGATCACCGTAAATATCGTCTCGGCTATTTACGTGAACTGTATTGGCAAGATCTGACTCGTGGTACTCAACTGATCGAAACCCGCGGCCATCGTCTGGGCCAAATCAATGCCCTGTCCGTCATTCACTATGCTGATGTTGAGTTTGGTCTGCCTTCACGTCTGACTGCTTCGGTTTACCAAGGTGGCGGTGATATTCTGGATATCGAACGCAGTGTCGAACTCGGTGGCTCCTTACATGCCAAGGGCGTGTTGCTGATGTCGTCTTTCCTGAAAGCACATTTCGGCCGTGAACAGACCTTGCACTTCTCTGCTGCACTGGCCTTTGAACAAAGTTATGGTCAGGTCGATGGTGACAGTGCCACAGTCGCGGAGCTTTCTGCCCTGTTATCTGCTATCAGCCAGTTACCGATTGATCAGTCCTGGGCCATTACCGGTTCCATGAACCAGCTGGGACAAGTACAACCGGTAGGTGGTGTGAATGCCAAAATTGAAGGTTTTTTTGATGCTTGCAAGTTACAAGGTCTGACAGGAAAACAAGGTGTAATTATCCCACGTCAAAATATGCAACATCTGATGCTGCGTAAAGATGTCACCATTGCTGTGGAAGAAGGTCAGTTCCATATTCACGCGATTGATACCATTGATCAGGCGCTGGAAATCCTGATGGCACGTCCTGTCGGCACCTTGGATAAAAAAGGTCGCTATAGCAAAAATTCAATCTATGCCGCAGTAATGGCACAGCTGGATTATTGGCAAGCGATTGAAGATGGTGCCGAACTGGTCGAAGTGCCGAAGAAAAAGAAAAAGAAGAAGAAAAAAAAAGACAAGAAGCAAATCGTCGAGCCACAAACTGAAGTTGAAGCTGATGCTTCGACAGTTGAAAAGCCGGATGCAGCGACAGAGGATTAACTCTGACCTTGCTCCAGATAAAATAGAGATAAAAAAAGCGCTTCTCAATGAAGCGCTTTTTCACATCTGAACTTAATTTAATACAAAATTAAGCATCAGCTGCCGGGCTGTACTGTTCAACTAAAGGCTTTAATTCACCTTTTTGGAACATGTCGAGCATGATATCACTACCACCGATCAACTCACCATTGATCCAAAGCTGTGGAAATGTCGGCCAGTTGGCGATTTGTGGTAACATCGCGCGAATGTCCTGGTTTTCCAGAATGTTTACATAAGCAAACGGACGACCAATTTGACTGAGTGCTTCTACTGCACGTGCAGAAAAACCACATTGTGGAAATTGCGGTGTGCCTTTCATGTAAAGAAGTACTGCGTGTTTTGCAATTTGGTCACGAATTAACGCTTCGGTATCGCGTGCTTGTTCAGTCATTGATAAATCCTCAACTCATCTGTCTCGCATTATACCCAAATCCAGGCAAAACAGTATGTCTAAAGCAATAATTCCAATTTTATTTACAATTACCCTTTAAATCTGAGCGGGTTTTTGCTTATATAAGTTTTTCTTTCCACCTAACAGTTAAGAGTTAGTCATGAATAATATTACCCTCGCACCGGTACAAACTGATCAACCGTCTCATTTGATGCCTGTTTTTGGCCGTCAACCGATCAGCTTTGTCCGAGGACGAGGTGCATATCTTTATACCGAAGATGGTACAGAGTATTTAGATGCATTAACCGGAATTGCGGTATGCGGTTTGGGCCATGCGCATCCAGTCATTGCCGAAGCGATTGCTGAACAGGCAGCGACCCTGATTCATACCAGCAACCTGTTTGAAGTGCCTTGGCAAACCGCTGCCGCACAGAAACTGGCTGAAGTTGCAGGTATGGAAGAAGTATTTTTCTCCAACAGTGGCGCAGAATCAAATGAAGGTGCAATCAAAATTGCACGTAAATTTGGTCATATGCAAGGCATTGCATCGCCTAAAATCATTGTTGCCGACCAGTCTTTCCATGGTCGTACCATGGCCACCTTATCTGCTACAGGCAATAAAAAAGTGCAGGAAGGCTTTGGCCCACTGGTTGAAGGTTTTGTCCGTGTACCTTTTGGTGATATCGAAGCGATTGAAGAAGCGGCAATCAATCACCCGGATATCGTAGCGATTTTGGTTGAGCCTATTCAGGGTGAAGGCGGTGTCAATACCGCACCTCAAGGTTTCAGCTATTTAGAAGAAATTCGCCAAATCTGCAACCAGCATAACTGGCTGATGATGCTGGACGAAGTGCAAACTGGTAATGGCCGTACCGGTAAATACTTTGCTTATCAGCACACCAATATTATTCCGGATGTACTGACCACAGCCAAAGGCTTAGGAAATGGCTTCCCGATTGGTGCAGTCATGACCCAAGGTCGTGGCGTCGGTGTATTAACTGCTGGAAATCACGGTTCTACCTATAGCGGTACAGCACTGGGTTCGCGTGTGGTCTATACCATTCTCGATATTATGCGAAAAGAAAATATCGTCGCGAATGCGGCTGAAAAAGGTGCTTATATCGTTGACCAGCTACGCAACAAACTGGCAGATCAAAATGTCATCGTACGTGGTTTCGGTCTGATGATCGGGATTGAATTACCAAAAGAATGTGGTGATCTGGTTGCGATTGCACGCAATGAATACAAGATGATTATCAATGTCACTGCAGGCAATGTCGTTCGTCTGTTGCCTACCCTGAATATTACCCAGGAGCAGGCAGACCAGTTGATCGAACGTCTGGTAAAAATGATCAAAGCTTATTTGGCATAAAGCCCTAGCCTAAAAATTAAAAAAGCCGCTCTAAAGCGGCTTTTTTATTATTCTGTACTCTATGATGCGTTTTGTAACATACGTCCGCCAGAGATCTGGCTAAAATATTGTTTCAGGGTATCAAGACAACGAAGAATTTTTGTCGGTTGTTGTTCACGTTTCGGAATAACCGCATACAGTGTAATCGATGGCAGTCTCCATTCAGGCAGAACTTCAACTAAAGTACCGTTAAGCAAATCCTTTTTAGCATCAAGATATAAAACCTTGGCAATCCCATTACCCTGCAAGCACATCGATTTTGCAACCAAACCGTTATTGGTACTGAAACGGGATTTCAGTTCAAACTCGGCTTTTTCTGCAGTATTCACATGTTGGAAATGATAATACTGATGGTTTTTAAGATGCGTTAAAGGCAAGACCTCATGATTTTTAAGATCATCAGGTTTCGAAATAATGGTGCTTTGATTAATATAACTCGGTGTCGCCACCAGAATTTGCTCAATCTGCATCAATGGCACAACCTGAAGATTATGCTCATCATTTTTCTGTTCAAATCTTAGGGCGATATCAACCCGCCCATCCAACAAATCAACCTCATGATTGTTTGTTTCTAAATGTACTGCCAAGCCGCGATGTGCAGCTATCCAATGAGAAAGTGCAGGAATCACATGATTCGCGCATAATTCTGGCAAAGAAACGATACGCAGCTCACCCACGAGATCATCACGTAACTCATTGATCCGGACTTTACCGCGCTCAGCAGCAGATAACATTTCTTGACAGCTATGGAAAAAAGCTTGTCCCGCTTCGGTCAGACTTAATTTTCTCGTCGAACGATTTAGAAGTACGACTTCCATATCGTGTTCTAACGAGCGAATTTGTTGACTGACGGCGCTGGTCGTAATCCCTAATTCACGGGCAGCACCGCTAAACGAGTTCTTCTCCACAACGCAAGCAAAGACACCCATTGCTCGAAGTTGATCTAACATAAATTTCCCTCTAAACTTATGAGGTGCTTCATCATTTGATAAAAGCAACTTATTGTATTATACGGCGAAATTTACACTTTGCATTATTTATTTAATTGTTTGGTAAAACTGCAGTAGGATTAATAGGTTTGCCGTCTAAGCGCACCTGAAACTCAAGCATGGTACGGTTTGTACCAGTTGATCCCATTTCTGCAATTTTTTGACCAGCCGTTACATTTTGGCCACTTTTCACATTCAATTTACTGTTATGTGCATAAGCGGTGATATAGCCATTGATATGCTTTACCAACACCAGATTGCCATATTCTTTCAGGCCATCAGCGGCATACACCACCTGCCCGTCTGCTGCTGCAAATACCGGATCACCGACATTGCCACTATAGCGGGTGCCCTTGATATTAGAAGCTAAATTGTATTGCTGAAGAATCGCGCCATTCGATGGTTTTACCCAACGTAGACCTGCTGCAGTAGATACTGGCGTTACAGGTGCAGATGTACTGACGCGTGGTGTGGTTTGTACTGTCGTTGCTGGTGTCACCGGTGCCGGTGTAGGCACTGCAATTGTTTGACGCTGGATTGGCGCTGCCTGAGTCACTGCTTGGGTGCTGGTGCTACGGCGCGTAGTATGGGTTTTCAGGCGGATCGATTGTCCGACATAAATCCGGTACGGCGCACTGATATCATTCATCTCTGCGACACTGATATAGTTCAGTCCATAACGTGCTGCAATCCCACTCAATGTATCTCCTGAACGCACCGTATAGAAATCAGGAGCTGTTGCATAACGCGTTGCATTATTCACCTGGGGTTTGGTGGCACAACCGGTAATTACTCCTGTAGAAATAACAACGGTCGATAAAACGAGGGTTTTAATCAGGGTTGCAGGCGAAGCTACGACACATTTCGGTAACACCAAGAACATTATCTTCCTCTCTAATGCTATACGGTTGCAAAATTCCGTTAAGATTAGCAAAGTTTTACGGCAATATACTTGCAATCGCGAGTTTTTCACAAAGTTATAACACTAAGGACGCATTTTCTGCCAATTGTGTTTGCAAATTCCGCAAACTCTCATAATTGGTGGCATCCATCTGAATCGGGGTAATACTGACATAGCCATTGGCGACCGCAGAGAAGTCCGAATCAATTTCGTTAAATCCTGGCTTAGGGTCTGCGACTGCTTCTCCTGAGAGTCCAATCCAGAATACCTGACGACCACGCGGATCTATATGACTCGTCACCGGTTTAGACTGACGGCGGCGACTTTGATATGTCACTTTTTCACCCTGCAATTCAGTTACATCTGGAATATTGATATTAAAAATATGTCGCTCAGGCAGAACAGGCAAACCACGAGCAATAAAATCATGCACCCATTCGGCGGCCAACTGATAATCCTGAGGCTGCTGATAGCCACGTACATTCGGCCCACTCAGTGATACGGCAATCGCAGGATGTTTAGTTAAACGACCTTCAAAGGCCGCCCCGACTGTACCGGAATACAAGATATCATCTCCCAGATTTGCGCCGCTATTTATCCCGCTAACCACCAGGTCAAATTCAAAATCAAATAGCCCGTTCATAGCCAAGTAAACGCAATCTGCCGGCGTCCCATTAACCGCCCAGACATCAGGAGAAATCTGGATTGGGCGTAAAGGGCGGTCCAAAGTTAAGGCACTAGAAAAGCCACTGCGTTCACTTTCCGGTGCCACAATCACCACTCGCCCCAAAGGCTTTAGCGCTTGCGCCAAAGCCTGAATACCGGGTGCAAACACCCCATCATCATTTGAAACTAAAATATTCACTAAAAAATCTCGTTACGCTAAAAAATGACTGACTAGGACATTTCATTGTATTAGTGCAGGAATTATATATATTTATTGCTCGACATCCATCTTTATAATATGTGGCTCAAGATGATTAAAAAATTCTCTTTATTTAGCGCTCTCACTTTAAGCTTGGCAGCATTTATTTCCCCTTCAGTTATGGCAAACGATCTGACTGTTGAAGAAAACAATACCATTGTAAAAGAAGATATTGCATCAGCACAGGTTATGGCTGAAGTTTGCCCGGCAATCATTGGTCAAAATCCAAAATTTAACAGCACCGTTGAACAATTGATCCAGTCTTATCTTGCAGACTACTCAGATAAAGGCATGAGCTATCAAAAGCTACAGGCAGACAGTGAATATAAATCTTTACTTGAAGAAGCACGTCAGGGTGCAAAGCAAACCAGCTCAGACGAGCAGAAAACTGTCTGTGAAGAAATGCTAAACTACCAAGGCTAAGCCAGCTAAATTTTCAAATAAGACGGTGTAAACATCGTCTTATTTTCTCTTACAGATTTATTCATAATTCTACAGCTTCGCTACATTTTCCCACTTTTCAATTTCAAAAATAAGTTTAAGCTAGGCAAATTATTGTTCTAAATCCATTTTTTGAGTTTTCAATGAAAAATCCAATATTCCAAGCTTTAACATTCTGCGCAATTTCTGCCGCCACTCTTTTGGGAACTTCTGCATTTGCAGCCGATGAAAACATTAATGTTACCCCAACTCAGCAAGTGACCAAACAGGAACTGGCAGCCATTTATGTTCTTTCAGAAATCTGTCCAAGCATGGTCAAAGACAAGTCACAGTTTAATCAGGGTTATACCAAGCTGGTGACTGAGTATATGCCGAGCCAGCGTAATCCGGTTGAAAGCTTAAACCAGATGGCAAAACAGAACGATTTCCGCAATATTCTGGCCGAAGCACAATCGGATGCCAAGAAAGCCGGCAAGAAAAAAAATCAGGTGATTTGTAATGAATTAACCACCTATAACAATTAAGCTGCTTTTCTGCCGATAACTTACAATACTTTTGAAATAAGACCGGGTTTCCCATAGAAGTCAGCCTAGCTTTGTCCTAAAATGCTAGGCTCTTCGTGCTTACATCAAGATATAGGAACCCACTAGAAATGACCCAAAAAACTGCCCTTGCTGCATTATTATTAGTTCCTAGTTTTAGCTTTGCAGCAACTGTCCTATCTGCACCACCAGAATTGAATAATAAATCCTACGTGCTAATGGACTACGAGACAGGGCAACTTCTCGCTTCAAAAAATGAAAATGAAAAATTAGCCCCTGCTTCAATGACCAAGATGATGACCAGTTACATCATCGAACAAAAACTATTGAGCGGTGAACTCACTGAAGATGAACAAGTGCGCATGAACGAGTCAGCATGGTGTCGCGGCAGTAGCGCGGAATCATGTATGTATGTACCTTTAAATGGTACGGCAACTGCACTTGAAATGCTTCGCGGGATTATTATTCAATCAGGGAATGATGCATCGAAAGCCATGGCTGAACATATTGCAGGGAACGAGGGTACCTTTGCACATATGATGAACCAGGAAGCTAAACGTATTGGCATGACCAATACCAGCTTCGTGAACTCAACCGGTATGCCGGCTGAAGGTCATTATTCAACTGCCAAAGATATGGCAACGCTGGCACAACACATCATTAAAGACAGTTCTAAATATTATCCGATTTATGCGGAAAAAGAATTTACCTTTAATGGCATCAAGCAAGGTAACCGTAATGCCCTGCTATATACTGACCCGAGTGTAGATGGTTTAAAAACTGGCCATACTGATGAAGCTGGTTATTGTTTGACCACCTCTTCAAAACGTGGACCTACACGTTTGATTTCAGTGATTTTTGGTGCACCAACCATGCAGGAACGTGCGACACAAACACGTGAATTGCTGGCTTGGGGTTATGCAAACTTCGAAACCAAAAATGTTCAACCTGCCAAACAGGTACTTGCCAAAGCCAAAGTTTGGTTTGGTAAGGAAGATGAAGTTCAGATCGGTCTTGCGGAAAACTTTAACGTGACCATGCCAAAAGGTCAGGCTAATGCGATTAAAACCCAGCTGGTGGTTCAGCCTAAACTGACTGCACCTTTACAGCCTGGTCAGGTCGTAGGTAAATACGTAGCGACTCTGGATGGTAAAGTAATTTCAGAAAAACCGTTGGTGGCTTTAAACGCGGTTGAAGAAGCTGGTTTCTTCGCACGTATGCTCGACCACATTAAACAATTCTTCTCAAACTTGTTCTAAGTTTAAATAGACTGTTTTAGTCTAGCACTAAGACCAAAGCACTCATTCAGATGGGTGCTTTTTATTTTATACTATGCACATGATCCTTAAACTTTTAATGAGCAGATCACCATGAGCCAAAACATTCGTTCTTATTTAGACACGACTCCACAAATTGATGAATCGTGTTATATCGATCCGATGGGAATCGTGGTCGGCGATGTGGTCTTGGCTGAAAATGTTTCTGTCTGGCCTTTTGCCGTGATTCGTGGTGATGTTAATTCAATCCGGATTGGTAAAAATTCGAATGTTCAGGATCATGCCATGTTGCATGTCAGTCATAAAAAAGCCGATAAACCGAATGGTTCGCCTTTGATCATTGGTGAAGATGTCACGATTGGCCATCATGTGACATTGCATGGTTGTACGATTGGTAATCGTGTACTAATTGGGATTAACAGCATTATTCTGGATGATGTCATCATTCCGAATGATGTGATGATTGGTGCAGGTACGCTAGTTCCACCGGGTAAAGTTTTGGAAAGTGGCTGGCTCTATGTTGGTAGCCCGGCAAAAAAAGCACGTCCGCTCACTGAAAAAGAAATGGCGTTCTTGCCGTATTCTGCACATAATTATGTAAAAGTTTCTGGGAATTATAAATAACTGTTTTAATTGCCAAATTTTTTGATCGTTAGATACAATAAATTAAATCTATCTCTATATGAATATTTATGTTTAAAGAAATTGAAAAATATGTGGGATTTTATCTACTCACCTACATAATAATTTTATTCATATGTGGATTTTTTCAGTACATAGCAGTGTGTCAAGGACAATCTTTATCTTGTAGCTTCAGTATGACTGGAATTAACACAATTATTACAACCACTGCTTATGTAATAACACCTATAGTTGCCATCATTGGTTTTATTTCTTGGAAGGTACAATATAACATTCAACTCGAAAAAAATGATCTCAGAAATGCTTTAGAGGCTGCCGTCATACTCAAGGAAAATATAAATTATTTTGAAGTACATTTAAATAACTTATATGTACAAATACAAGAAGTACCCGTAAAAAACTTCGAAACACTTATTTCACATTATGATGAAAATAAAGTTGAAATTAGACAAAAAAGACGTGAACTTTCCCTGAAGAATACAATCAAATATTACTCATGTCTAGAAATATGCCAACATCCAATTCCTGAAAGTCAAATTGACTTTCTATATAATCATAACAATGAATTTGAAGGAAAGTTTAAAACTATAGTTTTCGGAAAATTTCATCATAGCCACACACCCTAAAATTTTATACAATAGTGCATCCTTTTCCATGGTGCTGCTTTATGACTGCTTGGACTGCTCATGTCACTGTCGCAACTGTCGTTGAAAAAGACGGAAAATTCCTGTTTGTAGAAGAACATACAGAAGGTGTGACACACACGGTATTTAATCAGCCTGCGGGTCATATCGAATGTGGCGAAACTATTATTGAAGCTGCCATTCGCGAAACCATGGAAGAAACCGGACATACAGTGAGTATTGAATCACTGCTAGGTATTTATACCTATACCCCACCGATGTTCCCGGATCGTACTTATTTTCGTTTCTGCTTTTTAGCCAAATCCATTGACTACGACCCAAATGCCGCTTTAGATGCTGACATTATCGGTGCAGTCTGGATGACGCTAGATGAATTGCTTGAATCTGCTCGTGCGCGTAGCCCACTGGTGATTAAAGCCGTACAAGATGCGCTTTCAGGTCAAAAGTACCCTTTATCGCTCATTTACGAGCACCAAAATTCTCCCTTAATTTCAAATTTGGATGCCTAATCCTATGCAACAACGTGTCATCGTCGGTATGTCAGGTGGTGTAGATTCATCTGTTTCTGCTGCCCTTTTACTTCAACAAGGTTATCAGGTTGAAGGTCTTTTCATGAAAAACTGGGAAGAAGATGACGGCACAGAATATTGCACGGCGATGGAGGATCTTGCCGATGCACAAGCCGTTTGCGACAAAATCGGCATTAAACTGCATACCGCAAACTTTGCCATGGAATATTGGGATCGCGTATTCGAACATTTCCTGGCGGAATATGCAGCTGGCCGTACGCCAAACCCAGACATTTTATGTAATAAAGAAATTAAATTTCGTGCCTTTCTCGATCACGCAGTAAATCTGGGTGCAGATTTTATTGCGACGGGTCATTATTGCCGTCGTGGTGAAACCATGACCAACTCACGTGGTGAAGAATATGCACCTTTATTGCGTGGTGTGGACAATAACAAAGACCAGACTTATTTCCTGCATGCGGTTCATGGTCGTGAAATTAATAAGACCCTGTTCCCTGTTGGTGAAATTGAAAAGCCACAAGTCCGTAAAATTGCAGAAGAATTAGATCTGGTTACGGCCAAGAAAAAAGACTCGACTGGGATCTGTTTTATTGGTGAACGTCGTTTTAATGACTTTTTAAAGCAATATTTACCTGCTCAACCCGGAAAAATCGTGCTGGAAGATGGTAAAGAGGTTGGTGATCATCACGGCTTAATGTACTATACGCTCGGTCAACGCGGTGGTATTGGTATTGGCGGTATGAAAGGCGTTGCTGAAGGTGCCTGGTTCGTATTGCATAAAGATATCGAAGGCAATCGTCTGGTGGTCGGTCAAGGCCATGAACACCCACTCATGCAAAGTACTACACTTTGGAGTGAAGCGATTGACTGGGTCGCAGGTGAGCAGGATATTCCTGAAACAGGCTTCCGCTGTACGGCCAAAACCCGTTACCGTCAGACTGATCAAGCATGTACTGTGTATCAAGATTCAGAATCACCGAATGGTGTTCGTGTTGAGTTTGATGAACCTCAACGTGCAGTGACCCCGGGTCAAAGCGTGGTGTTCTATTCAGGTGAAGTTTGTTTAGGGGGTGGTGTGATTCATCATACCAATGCACCTAAACCTGATTTTATAAAAGGATGAATTCGGCATGACGGAGTTACCATTTCAACCAGCCACAACGTTGAATACTCGTCAAAATCGTGCTTTGGCATTAGCGGGTGTGTTTCAGGCCACCCAGCTGACCCATATGACAGCATTGACGGGTCAGCAAAGCATTGGTGAAAGTGGTAACTTTTATTTTGAACAGTTGATTAGAGCCAGTCTTAATATCCGTCCCGGCAGCAATCAGAATGCCCAGACGCTCGACTTTTTTAATCAACTGGCTGATATTTCCTTAGGTTTAAAAATATTAGAAAGCAGCATCATTCAACCCTTCAATACTTCTCCAAAATCCAGAATTCCAAAACTTTCCAGCACCAAACTTCCCATGAGCTATGCAATGGCACTTCTTCAGTTAGAAAAGAAGGTCTATAGCAATCCCAAATTTGTTGAAATTATTGAACAGTCCCAACAGAAAATTCTCAGACAGCTTTCTTTCTTTGATAATAATTACCTGCACCCCAGCATCATTGCCAATCTAGCTCAAACCTATGTCGATACTGCCGGACAGATTAATCCGCGCATTATGGTACGTGGCAATGCCGAAGCCTTTAAGGATGCCGGACACACCAACCGCATTCGTGCGTCTTTATTTACCGGTTTGCAAATGGCACACCTGTGGCGTCAGCTCGGTGGCAGCTCTTGGGGCATGGTATTTGGCAAACGCAAGTTGCTACAAGATATTCAGAATCTAGCGCGTTTACAGTTTCAGGTGGTTTAACTGATGCTGCACGTGTTTCGTTTTACGTTTAATTCCAAAATCTAAGGAATCGATATGAACGCTTTAACTGCACTTTCTCCATTAGATGGACGTTACGCGAGCAAATGTGATGCTCTACGTCCTTTTCTTTCTGAGTTTGGTTTAATCCATGCTCGTGTGACTGTTGAAGTGCGTTGGTTACAAGCGCTTGCAAACCACCCGGAAATTACTGAAATACCGGCGTTTTCATGCGAAACTAATGCAGCGCTTGATGCGATTGTGAGCGATTTTTCTGAAGATGACGCCAATCGCATCAAAGAGATCGAACGCACCACTAACCACGACGTTAAAGCGGTTGAGTATTTCCTGAAAGAAAAAATCGCTGGTATTGAAGAACTTAAAAATGCCGGTGAATTCATTCACTTTGCATGTACATCTGAAGATATCAACAACCTGTCACATGCCCTCATGTTGAAGAGCGGTCGTGATGTACTGGTTGCATCTATGCAGCAAATCATTGATTCAATCGTTGCGCTTTCTGAAAAGCATGCAGACCAGCCAATGTTGTCTCGTACTCATGGTCAAACTGCAAGCCCGACGACTTTGGGTAAAGAAATGGCAAACGTGGCTTACCGTCTTGCACGTCAAATCAAACAGTTTAAAAATGTTGAGCTACTGGGCAAAATCAATGGTGCAGTCGGTAACTACAATGCGCACTACTCTGCTTACCCAGACATCAACTGGCCTGCGCATTCACGAGCATTTGTAGAGTCTCTGGGTCTAGACTTCAACCCGTACACCACTCAAATCGAGCCACACGATTATATGGCTGAATTGTTTGATGCGCTGCGTCGTTTCAACACTATTCTGATCGATTTTAACCGTGATGTTTGGGGCTATATCTCTCTTGGTTTCTTCAAGCAAAAACTGAAAGAAGGCGAAGTCGGTTCTTCAACCATGCCGCACAAAGTTAACCCGATTGACTTCGAAAACTCTGAAGGCAACTTGGGTATTGCAAATGCTGTACTTGCACACCTTGGTGAAAAACTGCCAATTTCTCGTTGGCAGCGTGACCTGACTGACTCTACTGTGCTTCGTAACATGGGTGTTGGTTTTGCGCAAAGCTTAATTGCTTTTGAAGCTTGCTCTAAAGGTATTGGTAAACTTGAGTTGAATGCTGCGCGTATCAATGAAGATTTGGATAATGCCCAAGAAGTATTGGCTGAGCCTATTCAAACTGTAATGCGTCGTTACAACGTTGAAAAACCGTACGAAAAACTGAAAGCCCTGACTCGTGGTCAAGCCATGACTCGCGACAAGATGGTAGATTTCGTAAACGGTAACGAGTTAGAAGCTGTTCCTGCTGCTGACCGTGCGCGTTTAGCGGAAATGACACCTGCATCATATACAGGTAATGCTGCTGATCAAGCTAAACAGGTAGCTGAGCTGATTGCAAAAATCTAATTTGCAATAAGACGAAAAGGCGAAGCTCAGGCTTCGCCTTTTTATTTATAATGTATTTTATTCTAAAAAGATATTTCATAATAACGACATGATTGATCATCGACTTTCCGCCAAACATTACACGAGCCTGGGCATTTTAATTCTGGCGATTTTGTTTGCCAGTATTCGTCCTTTAGAACTGGAAGCTTATCTCTTGCATCAGGCAGGTACAGTTTTCATGATCATCATGCTGCTCATCTGCTTGTATAAAATTGGCCTGAATTTTTTAAGTTTTAATTTATATATTCTTTTTCTGATTGTTCATGTGATTGCTGCGCACTATCTGTATTCTTATGTGCCCTATAACCAGTGGATCGAACAGATTTTTGGCTTTAATCTGAATGAAACCATGCACTGGTCACGCAATATGTTCGACCGTTTTGTCCATCTGGCCTACGGATTATTACTTTATCCAGTTTTTTACCGGCTGTTTCAGGTCTGGTTGCCGCAGCAAAAACCTGTGGTCATTTCCCTGCTGGTGATTCAGTTTGTGGTGGCCAGCAGCATGATCTATGAGTGGCTGGAATGGTTGATCGCCATTGGTTTATCTCCTGAGGAAGCTGAAAACTATAATGGACAACAAGGTGATATCTGGGATGCGCACAAAGACATCTTGCTTGCTACGATTGGTGCAGCGATAACAGGCGGGCTGCAATTGATACCGAAAAATCAAAAAAGCTCACCGAAGTGAGCTTTGAAATTCATTCAAGATCAACTGAATTAAAGTTTTGGATGACGCATTTAATTACGTTCATATTCTTCAATTAAGAATATGGGCAATATCGCATCCAATCATCCTTCATTTTTTGCAGTTCATTCCCCGTCAACATCTCACTGTAATAAATGAAATAGGTTGCATCAGGATATTGAATCTCATGAAGGAACATTATGCCACGCAGTGACACAGATAACTCCTCAGGAAAATCATTCTCTAAATAAAGTTCTTCAAATTCATAATTAAAATAACAATTTTGCGTCGCAAGAAATGCTTCAGCTATAGCCATGTTTCTGCTCTAACAATAAAATATGCTTTATTTTATCTGATTAGTTTCAGTGATGGTTTACATTTCATTCGGTTCAATCCATTGAACAAACTTAGATTCTGACAAATGTGGATATTTGAACTTATCTAGATATTCAAAGCAGGCCTTTTGGCCTTGAGGGATTTTATCCAGATGCTTATCGAAGAATAAATGCCGACTATATTGAGCGCCATCAAAGCGAATACTCACACGTTCAAATTCGTTACCACCTCGAACTTTATGCATCTGATAAAACTGCACAACGCCACATTCTTTCGATGGAATAACAGGTGGATCATTGGGCTTTAGAAAGCTATACAGCAGAAAGATACAAACGCCGGGTAGAAAACTCAGCCAAAACAAAACCTTCTTAGAATTATCCTGAGTTAATTTTGCTTCAGAATAAAGCATACATAACATCGGAATAAATACGATACTAAAAAACCCAAGCAACAAAATAAACGTGAGCATATGAGCCTAGACTCAATCATAGTACTCCACTTATATCACAACAATATGATTTCAAAAAATAAAAAAGCCCACCGAAGTGAGCTTTAAAATTCATTCAAGATCAATTGGATTAAAGTTTTGGATCACGTATTTGCACCAGATTTGCGTTTGCTTTACTTAAGCTTTCCATAACGTTATTCATGACAGTGGGTATCAGTGAATCAGCAATTTGCGCTGCTTGCAGGCCGAGTTTTTCACCCAAAGTTGGTTTCTTGCGGGTCTGGATGGAATAGATATCATGTTGGGTCAACAAGTTGAGCAGGTATTCATCTGAGGTTTGCAGTTTATCCACCAGATTTAGATCCAGCGCATCCCGACCATACCAATGCTCACCAGTGGCCACTTTTTCAATATTCAGCTGCGGGCGATACTTCTCAACGAAATGTTTGAATAAAGCATGGGTTTGCTGTAGTTCTTCTTCAAACTTAGCCTTACCCTCTTCGGTATTTTCACCAAACATAGTCACGGTACGTTTGTACTGTCCAGCGGTATAGAGTTCAAAGTCGATTTTATTGTCTTTCAGTAGGCGGTTAAAGTTGGGGACTTGAGCAACCACACCAATTGAACCGACAATCGCGAATGGTGCAGAAATAATCTCATTGGCAATACACGCCATCATATAACCGCCACTAGCGGCTACTTTATCGACACAGATGGTCAGATGAAAACCTGCCTCGCGTAAACGTACCAGTTGAGCTGCTGCAAGTCCATAACCATGGACCATGCCGCCCGGACTTTCCAGACGCACTACAACGCGGTCACGACCTGCTTTGGCTGTGGCCAGAATCAGAGTGATTTCTTCACGTAAGCCTTCTACCGCAGAAGCAGCCATATCACCTTTAAAATCGAGCACATAGATTTTTTGATTGGTTTTCTTACGTGCACGCGCTTCTTTTGACAGTTGTTGCGATAACTGTAAAAGTTCCAGTTTAGAGCCAGTAGTTTGCGCTATTTTTTTTCGTTGTTCATTGATACGCGCATTGAGATGACTAATACGGATTTCAGCGGACAGTTTCGGAGTATGAAATAACATAAAAAATCTATTCTCTATTTAATTCGGATTTATTCCTTTAGATTAGGTCAATTTCGGTTTTTTTCAACTTTATTTCGAGAATTATTACGATTATCACCATCTATTTCACCTATAAAAAAAGAGCCTTACGGCTCTTATTCTAGAGATCGGATTAACCGAAACGCCCGGTAATATAGGCTTCAGTCAACTGATGATCTGGCTGGGTAAAGACTTTTTCGGTCGAGTTGACTTCAATCAGATCACCCAAATGGAAATATGCAGTACGATCAGATACACGCGCTGCCTGTTGCATAGAGTGCGTTACAATCGCGATGGTATATTGCGTAGAAAGCTCAGAAATCAGCTCTTCTACTTTAGCGGTTGCAATGGGATCAAGTGCTGAACATGGTTCATCCATCAGGATCACTTCCGGGCTGACTGCAATGGTACGCGCGATACACAGACGTTGCTGCTGACCACCCGATAAACCTGTTCCCGGCTGGTTTAAACGATCTTTCACTTCTTCCCACAAACCAGCTTTACGCAAACTGCCTTCTACAATTTCTTCAAGATCGTACTTGTCACGCGCCAAACCATGCAGTTTTGGACCATAGGAGACATTATCGAAGATTGATTTCGGGAATGGGTTCGGCTTCTGGAAAACCATACCAACCTGTGCACGTAGCAAGACCACATCTAGGTTTGGATCATAAATATCCTGATTGTCCAGCATGACTTTACCGGTCACACGGCAGCTATCAATCGTATCGTTCATGCGGTTTAAGGTACGCAGAAAGGTCGATTTACCACAGCCTGATGGCCCAATAAAAGCAATCACTTCATTTTCATAAATGTTCAGGTCAATGCCTTTAATCGCTTCCGCTTCACCATAGTACACATGCACATCAGAAGTACTAAGTTTCACATTCGTCGACTTCGCATCTTTTTTGCTGCTGCTTTGCGTATCGAACTGGGAAACAAACGGAGTTGCCGGCTTTTGAGTCGCCTCATCCGAGGTGAATTGTGTCTGTTGTGGATTCACGATTTGATCCTTTTTTAAGGAATTTTGAATAACAGTTGTGTTCATGATTCTGCCCCTATTACCAACGGACTTCAAATTTCTTACGTAACCAGATGGCCAGACTGTTCAAGCTGATCATCATGGCCAGAAGTACAATAATTGCTGCTGCGGTACGCCCTTCAAAGAAGTTACGTAATTCATTGCCTTGCCATAAGAAAATCTGCACCGGTAAAGCCGTTGACTGATCAAATGGTGTGGCTGGAACGCTGGCAACAAAAGCACTCATCCCGATTAATAACAATGGTGCAGTTTCACCCAAAGCCTGTGCGACCCCAATGATTGCGCCCGTCAAAATACCCGGCAAAGCCAAAGGCAAGACGTGATGAAATACTGTCTGGATGCGGGAAGCACCGAGGCCCAAAGCTGCCTGACGAATCGAAGGTGGAACCGCTTTAAGTGATGCGCGTGTGGTGATGATCACAGTCGGTAAGGTCATCAGACTCAGTACCAGACCACCCACCAATGGGGCTGACAGTGGCAAATGCATCCAGCCAATGAAGATCGCTGCACCCAATAGACCGAAGACAATCGATGGTACGGCTGCCAGGTTGTTGATATTGACTTCGACCACATCGGTAATCCAGTTTTTCGGTGCAAACTCTTCCAGATAAATCGCAGAGGCCACCCCGATTGGAATCGAGATAAAGATCACGATCATCATCATGAACAGTGAGCCCATGAAGGCGCCTGCCAAGCCTGAAGTTGCCGGTGAGCTGCGTGAGTCAGGACTGGTGAAAATATTGGTATTGAAACTATTTTCAATCACACCAGAGGCTTTCATCTCGTCCGCAACCTGACGTACTTCAGGACTGAGCTGCTGCTGTTCATCGGGAAGATCACGGTCAATATTTCCCGCCAACCAGACATCGACATTGGCATCCGCCAGAATTTTCACTTCCTTACTTTGACCGACCAGACTCGGGTCATTCATGACCATGTCACGCAAGCGATACGCCTCAGAACTGGTATATAAAGAACCCAGTTCATCACGCTGGCTTTCCAGCTTGCTGTCTTTGGCGATCATGCCGTTGATAATTAGTGCATCCCAATCCACCATTCCGACTTCAGTCTGCCATGCGATAAAGCGATCTTCAAACTGTGCTGGAGATTCTCCTGCAGCTGGCTTTGGTTTTGGACCAATATCCACAATGGCTGGATCGAAATGAATCGGCAAACTCATGCTGCTTTGCCAGAATGCAGGCAAACCTTTGGATAAAATACTCCCGAACAGCAATACCACAAAGAACAGACCTGCCAGTACCGCAGAGAAACCAAATAAACGGAAGGTTTTTTCTTTACGATGACGTCGTGCCAAAGAGCTTTGAATGGTCTTCTTACGCTTTTCACGCAGCTCGGCGGCGATGGATGGATCAATACGCTGATCCACAGGCGTTGTATTTGAAGTACTCATTAGTCGTATTGCTCACGATATTTACGCACGATGATCAGTGCAACAATGTTCAAACCCAAGGTAATGACGAATAGCGTCAATCCTAGTGCAAAGGCTACCAGTGCTTGTGGACTAGCAAAATCAGTATCGCCAGTTAACTGATTCACGATGGTAATCGTGACCGTAGATACGGCTTCAAGCGGATTGGCATGCAACTGCGGACTGTTCCCGGCTGCAAGAACCACGATCATGGTTTCACCAATTGCACGTGACGCTGCCAACAGGAACGCACCGATAATACCCGGTAGGGCTGCGGGTAAAACCACCTGACGAATCGTTTCAGATTTGGTCGCCCCCAAGCCCAAAGAACCATCACGTAAGGCACGCGGCACCTGAGTGATGATGTCGTCTGACAAAGAAGATACAAATGGAATGATCATGATGCCCATGACCAGACCGGCGGTCAGCGCACTGGTGGCATTAATTTCGAGTCCGACCAGAGCACCCATGCTTTTAAGGAATGGACCGATGATCATCAAGGCAAAGACACCATAGACAATCGTAGGAATACCCGCCAACACTTCAATCATAGGTTTTGCCCAAGAGCGGAATCGCGGTGAAGCATATTCTGCCAGATAGATCGCAATCATCAGACCAACCGGAACTGCAACTAAAAGTGCGATCCCGCTGACCATGAGCGTGCCCCAGAGCAGTGGCAATAAACCATAACTGCCTTCAGCACTGCCAGAGGTGCTAAACCCTGGGTTCCATTGGGTACCAAAGAAGAAATCCAGTGGGCTGACGAAACTGAAGAAACGCATCGCCTCGCCAAACATCGACATTACAATCCCGAGAGTGGTCAGAATCGCCACACCCGAACACAATGCCAGGCCGATATTAATCATTTTTTCGACTTGGTTACGTGCACGGAATTCCTGGCTAATATGTTTCTTTGCCCAGACCAGACCAGCCAGTGCAGCTGAAATCACGACTGCCAATTTGGCAAAGGTACCAATGGTCGAGAATTTAGCCAGCTGTTCCGCAGCTGCGACTTCATAGGCTGCCGGTGTATCACTCACTCCAAAACCTGAGGCAAGTGCCTGAACGCGATCAATCACAACGCTCAAACTTGCCGGATCCAGACTGGCCGAAACATTTTCTGGCAAATGGTTGAGTACCACCTGCTTCAGAAAAGTGGGTTCCACCATATTCCAAACAATCAAAATTAAAAACGCAGGGATACCACACCATAGTGCAACCAGGGCACCATAATATCCGGGACGCGAGTGTAAGTTTGCAGAATTGCTTCCCTTACCTGCTAAGCTACGGCTTTTACTTAATCCGATTTGATAGGCTATGGCCATGATGGCCAATAACACACCTATAAGTAGCAGATTCATGTATTCTCCACTGTTTTTTCAATTTTCATGGTTTGAAAAAACTTGTTTATCGCAAAAAGCCGATGGTAGGTTGACCCTACCACCAGCGTTTTCAAAATCATTTATTACT
This sequence comes from Acinetobacter sp. CIP 64.7, assembly GCF_000369745.1. Taxonomy (GTDB): domain Bacteria; phylum Pseudomonadota; class Gammaproteobacteria; order Pseudomonadales; family Moraxellaceae; genus Acinetobacter; species Acinetobacter fasciculus. The sequence goes on from NZ_KB850179.1 coordinate 925,023, forward strand.
TCACAACAACCGCTTTACCAGCCTTGAAATTTGCCAGGACTGCCGCACGTTCTTTATCAGACATTGAAATCAGACCTGCTTTTTCCAGCTTAGAGCCTTTGCCAGATACTTTCTTGTTCAGGAAGTATTCTGTGAACTGCGGTAAGCCTTTGATCGATTTCAAGTGCTCGCCTTTCACATAGAAGAACAATGGACGTGATACCGGATAAGCACCATTCAAGATGGTCTTTTCAGAAGGCGCTACATTGTTCACCGTAGCAACACGTAGACGGTCACGGTTCTGGTCATAGAAACCTAGGCCAAACACACCTACCGCACTTGGAGAAGTTTTTAAACGTGCCAATGTTTCGGTATAGTCACCGGCAATCTCAACCACACGGCCATCTTTACGGAATGTTGTACAAGCTTTTTTCTTAGCATCTTTGTCTAGAGACTTAATTGCAGCATACGTTTCACAACCTGCATCCACCATTTTCTCCTGGAAGACTTCGCGCGTACCATGATTCGACGCAGGAATTACCAGGGTGATCGGTTCATTCGGAAGTGCTTTGTCAATTTGGTTCCAACGCGTGTACGGGTTAGCGACCATTTTTCCATTTGATGGAAGTTGTGCAGCAAGTGCAGCGAAGACATGTTGTGGACGCAGTTTATAAGCCGCTTTGTTTGCATTCGATGCAAACACAATACCGTCATAACCAATTTTGATTTCTAGGACTTGGTTAACGCCATTCTTTTTACATTCTGCCAGCTCTGTACTCTTGATTTGACGAGAAGAGTTTGCGATATCAATCGTGTTATCACCCACGCCATTACAGAACTGCTTTAAACCACCTGAAGAACCGCCAGAACCGACAACTGGTGTTTTAAACTGTGGAAAAGTATTACCGAATTCTTCTGCCACGATACTGGCATATGGAAGTACAGTTGAAGAACCTGCAATTTGAATGGTGTCACGTGCTGCGTGTGCAGTCGTTACAGCAGTTGCCCCGGTTACTGCTAATGCTAAAGCTATATTTGTAAAGCGCATTCTAGTATCTCTCTCATTTATGCAAATTTGGAGTACACCACTTTTTATTCAGTTTTGTACTTCTTTCGATACCTGCATTTTGATTTTAGAATATGACAGATAAGTTACAGCTTTATTACGATTTAGTGATTTTTAATCTAGCGGCTTTTTCTTGATTAAATTTTTATGGATTTCAATGATTAAGTTCTTTATGTCATTCACTTCAATAAAAAATTTTAGACCAATGACATGTAACAATTTTTATAAAACTGAACTCAGGATAAATCCTGCTCCCCAGTTTTACATAAGCCTATGACAAATAAATAACAGGCTAAACGGGATTCAGATCTTCCGTGTTTTTGTGGGGAATTTCGATCTGGGAAATGACCTTTTTATTTTTTAAGCCTACAAAAAAAGGAGATCATTTCGATCTCCTTTTTTCACACCACAATCACTTATGCAATTGGTGGCGTGTAGGTACCATCAGCGATTGAATCCTTGATACGATCCGCTTCTGCAAGCACTAGCGCCAACAGGTTCTTCACATTATCAAGCGTTGCAACCGGGCTTAAAGTAGTCATTTTCAGAGACTGAACCTGACCAACTTTCGTCACACCAATGTTCGCTTCACCACGTGCAAACAGTTCGTCTGCTACGTTTTGATTGAGCGTATCGAGTAATTCAACCGGATATCCCGCTGGAACCACACGGAACAAGACAGACGCGAATTGAGGCTCAAGCAGAAGCTCCAGACCATCAGTCGCTTTAATGTAGTCTGCCACATCACGGGTTAATTTCACGCCATGATCGATCATCGAACCATAAAGCTCTTCGCCCAGTGCTTCAACTGTCATCCACAATTTCAATGCATCAAAACGACGCGTCGTTTGTAGTGACTTCGATACCAGGTTAGGAACGCCATGCTCTTCATCATAAGCGGAGTTCAGATACTCTGCTTCATAATGCATGAAACGGTAATTCGCTTCATCTTTCAGCAGGAACGCGCCACAAGAAATGGTTTGAAAATAATGCTTATGGAAATCAAGCGTGATCGAATCCGACAGCTCAATCCCGTCCAGCATAGAACGATAGTCATTGGATAGAATCAGTGCACCACCCCATGCCGCATCGATGTGCATCCACGCGCCATATTTATTGGTGATTTCACGAATTGCTTTCAATGGATCAATCGCACCAGCATCCGTTGTACCCGCTGTTGCCACCACACATGCCACGATCTTGCCTTCAGACTGAAGATGCGCCATGGTTTTTTCCAGTGCATCTACGTCCATCTGTGCATTTTCATTCACAGGAACAGTGACCACTGACTGGAAGCCCATGCCCATCATCGCCATGTTCTTTTGCACAGAGAAATGTGCATTTTCAGAACAGATGACTTTGACATTACGCATCGCATCCGCAGGAATACCATCGCGCTGAACCGACCACGGATTACCGTTTTCGTCTTTCCAGTTTTTCGCAATGCAAGCATCACGCGCCAGCAATACGCCCATCAAGTTAGACTGTGTCCCACCAGAAGTGAATACACCGGCCTGACCTGCACCATAGCCCACTTTTTGACGTAACCAGTCAATCAGCTGAACTTCCATCAACGAACCGGCCGGGCTTTGATCCCATGAGTCCATTGACTGGTTGGTTGCGTTAATCAGCACTTCCGCGATCTGACTGGTCACCATTGTTGGACAGTGAAGATGCGCAAGTGAATGTGGATGATGTACTTTTAAGCTCTTGTTGAGGAATAGCTCAACCATACGCTCAAGAGATTTTTCTACACCCAAACCTTCTTTTGAAGGATTAAATGCAATCGCACTGCGTAGCTCGTTAATGCTGCCGCCAGTGTACATTTTGTCGTTTTGCAACCATGCCGCAACCGCTTTGGTCGCTTGGTCCATGCCAGCCTGATAGTCAGCAATGGATGCAGCATCATTGCAGAGTAACGCTTTACGATGTTCTGCGAAATCTACCATGAATTATGCGCCTCGAACTGCAACTAGTGCTTCAGCAACCGATTTTTTGAAACGAGCAATCACTTCAACACATTCGTCTTGAGTAATGATCAACGGGCAAAGTAAACGAATCACTGTACCGTTACGACCACCTTTCTCAAGCAATAATTTATTGTTGAAACAAGCGGTTTGGATCGCTGCAGCCAACTGACCATCAGCAGGTAAAGAACCCATATGATCCGCATCTTTGCGCTCATCTACGATTTCAACGCCGATCATCAGACCACGGCCACGCACGTTACCGATACACGGGAATTCAGTAGCCAGTTTTTTAAGTTCAGCTTGCAGGAAATCACCACGCTCTTGTGCATTTTGAGCCAGGTTCTGTTCTTTAATGGTATTGATCGTTGCAAGACCTGTACCCATCGCCAATTGGTTACCACGGAAAGTACCGGTATGACCAGCAGGTTGCCAAGCATCAAACTTACGTTTAATACCCAGTACGGCAAGCGGCAAGCTACCACCTACGGCTTTAGACATCACTACAACATCAGGTTCAATCCCTGCGTGTTCGAATGCAAACATTTTGCCTGAACGTGCAAAACCAGCCTGAACTTCATCAAGAATCAATACGATGTTGTGTTTTTCAGTCACTTCCCGGATTTTTTGCAACCATTTTACTGGCGCCGTTACCACACCGCCTTCACCTTGAATCGCTTCAAGAATTACAGCTGCAGGTTTGGTCACACCACTTTCTACATCTTCAATGAAGTTTTCAAAGTAGTAAGTCAGGGCATCAACACCGGCTTCACCACCAAGACCCAATGGGCAACGGTATTCATGCGGGTATGGCATGAACTGTACACCCGGCATCAAGCCGTTCACTGCATTTTTCGCAGACAGGTTACCTGTCATTGCCAATGCACCGTGAGTCATACCGTGATAACCGCCAGAGAAGCTGATCACTGAGCTACGACCGGTAAAGGTTTTCGCCAGTTTAATCGCGGCTTCGGTTGCATCTGCACCGGATGGACCACAGAACTGCAAGCAGTATTCTTCTTGGCCACCTGGAAGATAAGAAAGAAGTGCTTCAGTAAAAGCATCTTTTAAAGGAGTAGTAAGATCCAGGGTATGCAATGGTAAACCGCTTGCAATCGTATCCTGGATACTTTGAATGACCGCAGGATGATTATGGCCTAATGCCAACGTCCCTGCCCCAGCTAAACAATCAAGGTACTCAGTACCTTCAACATCGGTAACCCAGCAACCTTGTGCTTTCGCTATCGCTAACGGTAATTTACGTGGATAACTACGCACATTCGATTCCATCTGACTTTGGCGAGTCAAGTAGTATTCGTTTGTGGAATTGGTGGCAGGGTTTACAGAAGTAACGCTCATATCGAATTACCATCTCTGATATGGGTGAAAGAAATAAGTCTGGTGACGTTTGGTCCTTTGACTCGGCGCTTTATAAAGGTTCTAGCTAGCAGTTTTGTATTCGAATAACTAGGAGGCGGATGATACCGAATTTTTCAGGAAAATAAACAACTTTCAGTCACATTTTGTCCTAATCTTTATCGAAAAAAAACATCATGCTAATCCATCCCCTAAATCATCATCTTACAGTGTGACAGCAGAAAGAAAAGCGTGTTCTTTTATGCTTTTTTGTAGCGTAGGCGACATTCAGGTAATCAATCTCAAAATTATTCATTAAGTATTTAATTATTAATAATAAATATAAATTAAATAATGAGATAAAATTAAAGAAAATTTAACACTCTTACGACAAATATTTCGTAAAAAGATCACAATTGAGATTTAATATTTTAACAACGGCTTAGATGGCCAATTTTAAGAAAAACAGGACAATTTCATGCGTCTCTTAGCACTTACCAGTTTGATCCTTGCCAGCACCCTCGCCACAGGCGCATTTGCAGCTCCTGCTGAATCTCTGAATTATAATGTTGTTAATCTTTCAGCAGAGGCCAGCCGTGAAATCTCAAATGATGAAATGCATGCTGTGCTTTATATTGAAAAATCCAACAAACAACCAGCTGAACTGGCCACTCAAATTAACCAGCTGATGAATCAAGCAATTGCCACAGCACGCAAATATCCAACTGTGAAAATCGAGACTGGGGCACAAAGTACTTACCCTATTTATGACAATGACAACCGCAAATTAAAAGAATGGCGTGGTCGTGCCCAGATTCGTCTGGAATCAAAAGATTTTAAAGCGACATCTCAATTGATTGCTGAATTACAACAGCACTTCCAGACCCAGTCGATTAATTTCAAGGTATCTGACGAAAAGCGTAAAAAAGTTGAAAGCGAGCTGATGATTGAAGCCACCAAAAACTTCCAGCAACGCGCACAGGCACTCACCCAGACCTGGAACAAACCGAGTTATCAACTGGTGAACTTAAACCTGAATACTAACAATTATTCACCACAGCCAGTACCGCGTATGGCCATGATGAAATCTGCATCGGCTGATATGGCGGTTCCTGAGCAGGAAGTTGCAGCAGGCGAATCGCAAATGGCCGTCAGCGCGAATGGAGCGATTCAGTTTAAATAAGACCTCATTATATTATTCAGACTTTTAAGAACCACTCTTTTGAGTGGTTTTTTATCATGTGAATATTCTTTAAAAAGCGAGGCTACAAATTCATACAAACTCAGGTAGGAATTGAGGTTTGACCGGTTTAGAGTAACGGACATTTGTTCCAGTCCTCTCTGCTCATGTCCCTTGACCAACTGAATCTTTACCTGTTTCATATCTTAAATGTACCCGACCAAGCCTCAATCTGGATGATCAACTATGCCTCCCTGATTGCGCATGACCTGGTTTATCTCTTTTTGCTGATTTTTGCTATTGCTTGGTTCCGTGGTAGTTACGAAGTAAAAACAGGGATTATTAAAGCCTTCATCTTTACAGCTATTACATTATTGATGAGTGAAGTATTGTCTGCGGTACTCAATACCCCACGCCCGTTTGTGATGGATGTTGGTCGCACCCTGATTGAACATGCACCGACTGGTTCTTTTCCCAGCAACCATATGAGTATTTTTAGTGGGATTGCCTTCGCCTATTATTTTTCACCGCAGCGAGACTTGGGAAGAATTCTAATCTGGACAGCTTGGCTGGTAGCGTGGTCGCGTGTTTATGTCGGTGTGCATTTTCCGATTGATATGCTGGGTGCGTTTCTGATGGCAATAACAGTAAATTTAGCTGGATTACCATTGTGGTGGAAATATGAGAATCAAATCATGAACTTTATTTTGGGTATTCATTATTGGTTATTTTCGCCTTTAATTCGAATGGGCTGGATTAAATAAATATAATTAAAATGTCATAAAAAATCCCGCTCGAAAGCGGGACTTTTTGAATCTCTAAACTTGAATCTGAATAACTCAATAAATCGCCATATGATTGCGATGAATCATTTCTAGTGAACGTGCTTCACCTAACACCTGATGTACTTTATCCGATGCCAGACCACGAACGATATCTGCTGAACGCGAACTGAAATTGACACGCCCTACAGCAATCCGGTGACCTTGTGTATCAACACATTCCACCACATCACCACGTTCGAAGTGACCTTCAACAGCTTTGACGCCTACAGGCAACAAGCTACGATGATTGTCTTTAATGGCTTTTACTGCACCATCATCAATCACCAAACGACCTGCGGTTTGCAAGTGAGCCGCCAACCATTGCTGATGCGCTGTCATCCGGTCTTTGTCAGTGACAAATAAGGTGCCTAACAATTCGCCAGACATTAGACGTGATAGAACACCATCACTATCACCACTTGCAATTAAGGTCGGACAGCCCGACTTTGCAGCCAGACGTGCAGCACGAACTTTGGTCAGCATGCCACCACGACCAAATTTACCGCCTCCACCGGCCATATCAAACAGACTTTCATCCATCGCACGTACGGTATGGAACAGTTTGGCATCTGGATTAGACCGCGGGTCTGAGTCAAACATCCCTTCCTGATCCGTTAAGATAATCAGAAGGTCTGCATGCACCTGACCCGCAACCATCGCAGCAAGTGTGTCGTTGTCACCAAAGCGAATTTCGTCAGTCGAAACAGTATCATTTTCATTGATCACCGGAATCACACGCCAGTCAATCAGGTTCTGCAAAGCATCACATGAATTGAGATAACGACGACGATCTGCCAGATCATCATGGGTTAACAATACTTGCGCAGTTCGAATCTGGTGTTTCTCTAGTACGCTTGACCAAGTATGGATCAGACCCATCTGACCGATGGCAGCACAAGCCTGAAGACTGGGTAGATCGGTGGGTCGATTCTCAAGTTTCATTCGCACCATACCTTCAGCCACAGCACCGGAAGACACCAGAATAATCTCGTGTCCTGCATTGTGTAGATCTGCGATTTGTCCCGCCCAATGCGAGATGGCATCTAAATCTAAACCTTGTCCATTTGCTGTGAGTAAAGATGATCCGATTTTAACAACGATTCGTTTACAACCCTTGAGCTGACGCTGCCCATCTACCACTTCTATCATCTTGTCCTCAGACTCTTCTCTCAGAGATTAGCGTACGTAGTACACTTCCACATCACTATCATCATCGCCATCTTCATCATCTTCATCATCGCCCAGAATACCGGCAAGACGTTGCTGACGACGCATCTCACGATACGCTTCTTTTGCAGCGATGGTTTGTTCTCGTGTTTCAGCTTCAAGCTGATCACGGAATGCTTTCATTTCTGCTGCATATTCTGGATCTTCAGCTTCGCGTTCACGTTGCTCTTCGATCTGATCCATCAGGTAGTAAACTACGTCTTTGGTGCCTTCAGCCGTTAAGCCAGAAGTTTCAAAAACTGGGCCTTCCCACTGTAATTCTTCAAGAATATGGGTGCACCATTCTTCACGTGTTTCTTCAGCCAACTGATCGACTTTGTTCAGCACCAATACGATCGGCAGTTTTGAAAGCGTTGGGGAGAAATTTTCTAACTCTTTCATAATTGCTTTGGCATTGTGTGCCGGATCTGAGCCATCAATCGGTTGTACGTCAACGATGTGCAACAAGATACGGGTACGCGCCAAGTGCTTCAGGAAGCGAATCCCAAGACCTGCACCTTCAGATGCGCCTTCGATCAGACCTGGAATATCCGCCATCACGAATGAACGGTGACTGTCAGCATCGACCACACCCAGGTTTGGCACCATGGTGGTAAATGGATAATCTGCAACTTTTGGTTTTGCCGCTGACACAGCACGAATGAAGGTCGATTTACCCGCATTTGGCATACCCAGCAAGCCGACATCTGCCAGAACTTTAAGCTCTAGACGGATTTCACGGAATTCACCTTTTTGACCATGCGTACACTTACGTGGTGAACGGTTGGTCGATGATTTAAAGTGGGTATTACCTAAACCACCATCACCGCCTGCTGCAACTTTCACGCGTTGACCGTCTTCGATCAAGTCGCCAATAATGTCACCAGACTCAACATCTACAATTGTTGTTCCTACCGGAACTTTTAATACGGTATCTTCACCGCCACGACCAGCACAGTTCGCCCCACGGCCATTTTTTGCTCGTTCTGCACGATATTTACGTGTATAACGATAATCAACTAGCGTACTGGTGTCGTCGTCAGCCTGAATATAAATGCTGCCGCCACGACCACCATCACCACCATCTGGACCACCAAATGGCACGAATTTTTCACGGCGAAAACTGGCTACGCCATTGCCACCGTCGCCAGCCTCTACGGTAATGACTGCTTCATCAACAAAGCGCATATTGCCAATCCTCTAAAAACTTTAAAACCCCATATTCTGCCATATTTTAAAGAATTTCTCGAATAGAATTATGCAGCAATCCCATAAATCTTACTCAGTCATTTTTTCACCGAGCCTATTTGATCTATCTAAGGCATAGATTTGGAGAAAGAATGCTTTAAAGATGGAAAAGAAGTGGTAGGAAATCAAGCGCTTTTGCCCTAGTACTATCCCCTATTCTGGAAATTCTTTTTGTGAATTTCTTGATGATTTTAAAATAATTTATAGAGAAGTAAATTTTCAAAAACCGTATTTACAAGAAGATATTCTGATGCAGACACCTTTTAAAATCAGTATTTTATATAAACCAAGATAAGTCCAAATTTTGTATTTTCACAAACACTGCATTCCTGCCATTTAATGAAAACTATTTAATAACATTTTGTTTATGTTCTAAAATATCTGGCAGACTTTTTTCAATCCAGCCAATTAAATACATGATTTTTTCAGCCGCTTGCGAACCGGTAATCGTCAATTGATATTCCACTTTTGGCGGTACCACCGGATAAACCGTTCTCAAAATAAAACCATCCTGTTCCAGCATTTTTAAAGTCTGGGAGAGCATTTTTTCACTTACCCCTTCAATGCGTTGTTTCAGTTCACTAAAACGATGCACCCCTTCACTTAAGCAACGCAAAACCAAGACCGACCATTTATTGGCAAGGTGTTCCAATATCTCACGTGATGGACATTCAGTTGATAAAACCTGCCCCAGTAACGGGCTGATTGCATAATTTGTCATACTATTCTCACCATATTTTTATTACTTACTCATTTTAATATACTTACTCTTTGTAAGTTATCAAATTCATATTTCGCCAGCAAGTAAATTTGTTGATTCTTATTAGATTAAGAAAGTTCACTTTAAATAAAAAAATCATAAAAAAAGAGCCTCAATTGAGGCTCTTTTTTTTAGCTAAATACTAATTATGCATTAGTTTCAGCAGGAACTTTTGGATAGCTTACGCCGCCCATTTGTTCAGCAATACGCAATACCTGGCAGCTATAACCCACTTCATTATCGTACCAAACATAAGCAGTTAAACGGTTGCCTGAAGTGATCGTTGCTTGCGCGTCGAATACACCTGCAGTGCGTGAACCAATAAAGTCAGAAGATACTACTTCAGTCGAGTTGGTATAACCGATTTGACCTTGCAGGCTAGAACCGATTGAAATCTGACGAATGTATTCGTTCACTTCATCACGATCAACGTCTTGACCTAAAGTCAGGTTAAGAATTGCAAGCGATACGTTTGGTGTAGGTACACGTACAGAGTTACCTGTCAATTTACCTTGAAGAGCTGGAAGCGCTTTCGCTACTGCTTTCGCTGCACCAGTTTCAGTAATGACCATATTCAATGTTGCAGCACGGCCACGACGGTCAGCTTTATGGTAGTTGTCGATCAAGTTCTGGTCGTTTGTGAACGAGTGAACTGTTTCAACATGACCATTCAACACTGTGTATTTATCATGCAATACTTTCAGTGTAGGTGTAATTGCGTTAGTCGTACAGCTTGCAGCAGAGATGATGGTATCTTCATCAAGGATGTCCGCCTGGTTTACACCGTAAACCACGTTCTTCATGTCACCTTTACCAGGTGCAGTTAGAATCACACGAGCAGCGCCCGGACATTTAAGGTGTTGAGCAAGACCTTCAGCATCACGCCATTTACCTGTATTGTCGATCACAAGTGCATTGTTGATACCGTATGCAGTGTAATCCACTTCAGAAGGATTCGATGCATAAATCACTTTGATGAAGTTACCGTTGGCAATGATTGCTTCGTTTTCTTCATCTACAGAAATTGTGCCTGCAAATGGACCATGAATAGAGTCACGACGAAGTAAAGAAGCACGTTTTTCCAAATCACCATCCGATGATTTACGAACCACGATTGCTTTCAGGCTAAGACCACGACCCAGACCTGATTGACCAATCATCAAACGTGCCAGGATACGACCGATACGACCGAAACCATAAAGAACCACATCTTTATGTTCTACAGCAGCAGCATTGCCTTCGATCGATTTAACAGCGTCTGCAACAAATGCATCGATGTCGCCGCCTTTTTCTTTAAATTCAACAGCAAGTTTACCCAGATCAACTTCAGCAGAACCGATGTTTTCTACTTTCACCAATGCTTCAAGAATTGGGAAAGTATCAACTACAGAAAGTTCAACGTCCAGTACGCGAGTACGGCGGTGTGCTTTCAAAATCTGAATCACAGAACGGTTAATTAAAGAGCGACCATAAACTGTAGCTACAATATTTTTTTCACGATATAACTGGCCAACAAGGGCAATCATACGTTCCGCAAGTTCTTCACGGTTTTTCCAGCGACCTTGGTGTTCTGCATGGAGGGCAACAATAGTGTCTTTGCTCACAGATACGTCCTCTAATTAATTGTAAATCTAAGCATAAATTTCTAAACCCGACAATTGTAATGGAATTGGCCGCAAGTTTGAATCAAAAGCTCGTTGAGACGGGTAGTTTTTAACGTATATTCACTATAAATTTCAAAAATAGTTGTAATTAGCTGAATGATTTTGCATTCGAAAATGCTAAAGACCACTATTTTTCAGTACCTGGCACAAATTTGTTAAATGTTGTTTATTCATTCAATCTCTTTTTAATTTTAAGAGTTGAGCCGGTCCTGATAGTTTTCCAGATTTTTCTTAAGGGCTAATTGCTGTTTACGCTGCTTCAGCAAATGCAATATTCCTTCCACAACCAGCAGTAAAACAGCTAGCCAGATTGGAATATAGGTCAGCCATTCACCTGATTCCACACGCTCACCCAGTGCCATCGAGGCAAAAGCGAGCAGTACCGGCTCCAGATAACTCAACAGCCCAAAGATGACAAAAGGTAAATATCGGCTAGCCAAAATATAGCTACCTAAACCGAGCGCACTTAAAAAGCCTAATCCAAGAACTGCCAAGATCAAGTGAGAATGATTCAACATGAGCGGCATGGAATCACTGTAAATAAAGCCCAAATAAAATGCCACAGGCAAAATCAGAAATAGATCCCACCAGAATCCACCAAGATGATCGGTCGCGAATTTACGCCGCATAAAGAAATAAAGTGGATAAGCTAAAGCGACATAGACCGTTTCCCATGCGATTGAACCGATCCGCCAGATTTCATGTCCTACCCCCAACATTGCCAGAGCAACAGCAACCATCTGGAAGGATGATAATTTTTCTTTATAAAGCACACAGCCGACCAGCACCATCACCAGAGGCAGGAGAAAATAACCGAGTGAGACTTCGAGGCCACGCCCATTGATAGGGCCCCATAAAAACAACCACAATTGTGTAGTACATAACAGCGAACTAATCAGCAACCAGATCAAAAATGAAGGCTGTCGTAATACCCGCTTAAAAATACTGCTGATATGTTTCAGATCACCCGACCACCACATGAAGGCTGTGAGGAATGGTAAGGTCGCCAGCATGCGCCATGCAAAGGTCTGTTCACTATCTAAAGGCTGTAAAAAAGGCGTAAATACATACAGCACTCCAAAAACCACAGAGGCCAAGACAGATAACGCGATGCCTTTATACATAGTTAAACTCTAATTTCATTCGCCGGCATTATAACGATTAGTACAATAGAAAGCTTGATGCTTCATCCATTTAAAATGTAGCTATCTCTCGATTTTAGATTGTCTTTTGACACATAAAATAAAAAACCATGCCATAGCATGGCAGAGTAAAACTTGAAGTGCGACATAAACCACCTAATTAATTTAAAGGGTTTATGGAGTATATAAAATTGTCATACCATCATCTTAACTTTGAAGATCGTACTGCATTAATGCTTGAGTCAAGAAAAGAAGGCTTTTCAGCCAGAAAATTTGCTGAACTCATTAAAAGACATCCTAGTACGATCTATCGTGAGCTTAAAAGAAATAGCATCAATGACGTTTATCAAGCTCAATATGCTTCTGATAACACCTTCGCTAGACGTAGACGTGGTCACAGAAAACTCAAAATCGATTCAATCCTCTGGAAATTTATTGTTGAAGCGATCCGTTGTTTATGGTCTCCTCAGCAAATAGCAAAGCGTTTAAAGACATTTCCTGATTTGGATCAAACAATGAATGTAAGCCATACAACGATTTATTCAACGATACGAGCATTACCAAAGGGTGAGTTGAAAAAAGACTTATTATCCTGTCTGCGTCATGAAAATAAAAAGCGAAAAGCTAACGGTGAACCTAAAAAAGATTCTATATTACAGGATATTAAAACTATTCATGAGCGCCCAGCCGAAGTTCAAGAAAGAAAAATACCGGGTCATTGGGAAGCTGATTTAATTAAAGGTAAAGACAATAAAAGTTCGATAGCAACACTTATTGAACGAAATACACGGCTCTGTATCTTGGCAACATTACCTGATGCAAAGGCAGAATCAGTGCGCAAGGCTTTAACTGAAGCTCTGAAATATTTACCTGCAGAACTGCGTAAAACGTTGACCTATGACCGTGGACGCGAGATGGCAGAACATAAAATACTTGAAGAAGATTTAGGCATAGATGTATATTTCTGTGACCCACATTCACCCTGGCAAAAAGGCACATGCGAAAATATGAATGGTTTAATTAGGCAATATTTACCTAAAGGGATTGATTTAAATCAGGCAGATCAGCATTATTTAAATCAAGTTGCCATGTCACTGAATACTCGTCCTAGAAAAGCGTTAGATTGGCTTACACCATTAGAGAAATTTGCTCAGCTTGTTGATTATCATAAGACTTTTCAAACTGTCGCACCTCATGTTTGAATTCGCCCATGGTTTCCATTAAGACGATATTTTTATCTTTGAGTTTGTTTGGTATGAATTACATCACTCAGGTCATAGCCCACCGACTGTGCATATTGTAAATATTCATTCACCACATTTTTATCCAATTGCGGATCACGTGAGAGTATCCACATATATTTACGTTTTGGCTCACCGACCAGAACAGTTTGATAATTTTCATCCAGTTTTAAGACCCAATAATCGCCACGAGCGACCGGAATCCAACGAATAAAGTCTGGTAAGAAACTGACTTTTAACTTGGTATTCTGCGGTGGATTTTGCACAAATGCCTCGCCCAATGACTGGGTTTGTCCACCATCTTTTTTAATGCAGCGGTTATCCACCACGATATTGCCATTTTCATTTAAAGTATAGGTCGCTGTGACATCGCGATCACACTTGTTTTGAAAATACAAAGGTTTGCGTGCTACTTCGTACCATGTTCCCAGATAACGGTCCAGCTCAACTTTCTCAATGGTCGGTAATGGCTCGTCTTTCGCATAAGCCATGGTAGCGGCGCCCAAACCAAGAAGAACCGCACTACCCACCGCAATTTTTGCCAGCTTTAATCCAGTACGTGAAAATTTTTGAGTTGTCATAAAGATACCTATTGCATGTTCACAAAATATTTATTTAAAAATTTCTGTTCATACAATAGCTTTATCCAATTCCTAAATTTGTTACATTATGTTTGGTTTGTGATTGATTTTACGTCATTTAAATAAGATTTAATGCAACAAAAATCAATCAAACATCTGGGCTTTTAAACGCACAATTTCATCACGCATACGCGCAGCCTGCTCAAACTGAAGCTCTTTTGACGCTTTCAGCATTTCCTTTTCAAGCTTGTTAATGTGTTTCGCAAACATTTTCGGATCTGCCATGATATGCCGCTCATCGGCACTGATCGCACGTGCCTGATCCGAGACTTTCAATTCAATTGAATCATCATCCAATACTTCACCAGTATCAATTTCCTTGATCACCTGACGCACTGCACTGCGCGGCGTAATGCCATGTTCTTCATTAAACTGAATCTGCTTGGCACGACGACGATCCGTCTCCTCAATGGCTTTCTGCATCGAATCAGTAATGCGATCAGCATACAAAATCGCCTTACCTTTCAGGTTACGCGCAGCGCGGCCAATGGTCTGAATGAGAGAGCGCTCAGAACGCAGAAATCCCTCTTTATCTGCATCCAGAATGGCAACCAGTGACACTTCCGGCATATCCAGCCCTTCACGCAGCAGGTTAATCCCGACCAGTACATCATGCACCCCGGTACGCAGTTCATGAATGATTTTGACCCGCTCGACGGTATCGATATCGGAGTGTAAATAAGCGACCTTAATCCCGTATTCTTTCAAATAAGAAGTTAAATCTTCGGCCATGCGCTTGGTCAAGGTTGTGACCAGTACCCGCTCATTAATATCTTTACGCAAATTAATTTCGGAAAGCACATCATCGACCTGCGTCAAAACTGGACGAATTTCAATTTCCGGATCGATCAGACCAGTCGGACGTACCACCTGTTCGACAATCTGCTGGGATTTTTCCAGCTCATAACGTGCGGGCGTTGCGCTGACATAAACAGTCGTCGGCACAATACGTTCCCATTCCTCAAATTTCATTGGACGGTTATCCAGCGCGCTCGGCAAACGGAATCCGTAATTCACCAGATTTTCCTTACGCGAACGGTCACCTTTATACATGGCACCAATCTGCGGCACCGTCACATGCGACTCATCAATAATCAGCAAGGCATCATCCGGAATATAATCGAACAAGGTCGGCGGCGCTTCACCCGCAGAACGGCCCGACAAATGCCGAGAATAGTTTTCAATGCCGTTGGTATAACCCAATTGCTGCATCATTTCCAGATCATAGCGTGTGCGCTGCTCGATACGCTGGGCTTCCAGCAGTTTGTCATTTTCACGGAAGAACACCAGTCGCTCTTTAAGTTCGTCTCGGATGGTTTCAATCGCACGGGATAAATTGTCTTTCGGCGTAACATAGTGGCTTTTAGGATAAATGGTCACACGAGGTACTTTACGAACCATTTTCCCTGTCAGGGGATCAAACCAGCGGATAGAGTCAACTTCATCATCAAACAGTTCAATCCGGATCGCATCCTGATCGGATTCAGCCGGAAAAATATCAATAATTTCACCACGAATACGATAAGTACCGCGCAGGAATTCCAGTTCGTTACGTGAATACTGCATCTCGACCAGACGGCGAATAATATCATCACGGCCAATGCGATCGCCTTCCACCACATGCAGCAACATGCTCATATAGGCATTTGGATCACCCAAACCATAAATGGCAGACACCGACGCGACAATAATCGTATCACGACGTTCTAATAATGAACGGGTTGCAGAAAGGCGCATCTGGTCAATATGGTCATTAATTGCAGCATCTTTCTCGATAAAAGTATCTGAAGATGGCACATAGGCTTCCGGCTGATAATAATCATAATAACTGACAAAATATTCGACGGCATTATTGGGGAAAAATGCTTTAAATTCGCCGTAGAGCTGCGCAGCCAAAGTTTTGTTATGTGCCATGACAATGGTCGGACGCTGTGTCTGTGCAATGACATTGGCCATAGTATAGGTTTTACCAGACCCAGTAACCCCCAGTAAAAGCTGATCATGAAAACCCTGTTCAATGCCTTTGACAAGTTTTTCAATGGCCTGTGGCTGATCGCCTGCTGGTTGATAACTGGTCACTAATTCAAAGGGTTTTTTATCACTCATAGCTTTCGCTGACTTCGCTGCGGATATAGATTTGATTTATTATGAGGGTAAATTGGAATTACTCAATCCCTGCTTAGGTTTCTGTTTGGTAAAATAAAACAATATTAGTATTCATTATTTGTTAGCGCTTGACTCATTCTCTAGTTTGAAAAATCATCAATAAAATATACAGTTACAAAGGGAATAAATACAGAACAAACTAATCATTTTCAGCCAGCAGCTTTATTTGGGCGTACTCGGTATCCTGTTTTGGCTTATGGGTGAAATACTCTATCTGTTTGGCTAGTCCGGCACAATTTTGCCTTGACCCCTTTTCATTTCACGGGCAACATGAAGATCAGGATGGCCTAGAATCGACAATTATGACTTACCACTATCACGATGAAAGTATTGTTAAATCCCTTCCGGAAAATACGGTTTTTGTTTTTGGCAGCAACTTGGCTGGACAACACGGTGGTGGAGCAGCCAGAACGGCACTTGAGCATTTTGGTGCAGTCATGGGCGTGGGTCGTGGCTGGGCGGGTCAGAGCTATGCCATTCCCACCATGAACGAGCATTTGCAACAAATGCCGCTCTCACAAATCCAGCACTATATTGATGACTTTAAGATTTACACCAAAAATCATCCTAAAAATAAATATTTTATTACTTCCTTGGGTTGTGGGATCGCAGGTTATAAGGTCGAGGAAATTGCACCGATGTTTAAAGGCATCTCACGCAATGTCATTTTCCCGCAATCTTTCCGTCCTTTTGTCGAAAAGCCGCTGCCAAAATTAAGCGCAAATTTCTTACATACCATATTCCGCGATTCCGTGATTTTAACTCCGGCCAGCGATGAGTTGATTGAAGAACTGCCTTTGAGCGAAAATGAAAAAAGCCTGGCAAGAATTATTTTAAATACCCAGATCTATCCGACCGACAGCAATGGACGGGAACGTGTCTTTGAAATTGAAGATATCCTGCATAATCTGAATACCAAGCTGGTCGATTTTCAAAGCCATTCAGAAGGTGCCATGCTGTTTGGAGGCGTGATTTTAGCGCTACTGGAACTTTATAATATTAACGAGAAAGATTTTATCGATGTCTGGCAAGGCGAGAGAGAAATCGCGCCACCGAAGCCGGAAAATAAAGCGCGTAAAAGCATTCGTTAGTGCTATCAAAATATCTTTCAAAAAAAGCCAATGTTTGAATTGGCTTTTTTTTCTGGGCGGCTAAAATGTCGAATATGAAATCAACCAGGTGTGGATTTTATTTTGGTCGGCATTTAGAGAGCTTAAATATTTCGTTTGCTTTATTAAGAATAAAATTGAAAGAGATTTGGATAAATTAGAGCACCATTTTCTCTTTGCGCGAAAGATGAATCAAATATTACTCATCAACTCCCTAAAAATTTCCACAAAAAAAGCCATGATTTATCATAGCTTTTTGAGTCTGATCAATTAGCGCTTGCCCATTGAACGGCGCGTACCACGTGGTGGCATCCAGGTACGGTCAGCATAACGCTGTGGTCTTGGTCTTAAATCTTCCAGAACTTCTTCTGCAGCATTTTGCTCTGCTTGCTTGATCGGGAAAGGTAAATTAACCAGGGGCTTTTTTTTGGGAGGAGTTTGGGTGCTCATGTGATTCACTCAATAATATATGCAGCTATTGTACAAAAAAACTCAGTCGACTGGGTAGCAGGATCTTGGATAAATTCATATGCTCTTGTTTTGGAAAAATAAAAAATCATCCCATGATGATAAATGCTTGAATCAATGCAGCCTAAAATTTACCTAAACTCTCCTCTATATCTTCTACGATAAAAATTCATAGGATTGAAATTTTAATGCTTTCAAGAGCAAATTTCCTTCACTTTTATACTTAAGCTATTAAGGTAAAAGTAATTATATTTACACGCTATACATTTCTTAAAATTCAAGAGATATAAACAAAAAATATATAGAATTTACCAATATCAACCATCGATTAACTTTTGACCTGTTGTTCTATAACTGAATTTTTTAATGTAATTCACATAATTAATGAACTAGAAAAACGAATAAACAAACTGGACATGGAGTTCCAAATCAATGAAAACATTGCTGGCATGTATGGCAGGCCTAGCCACTTTACCTATGGTCGCACATGCAGATTCCCCTTATTTTAGCTTGCAAGATGGAGATGGCTTTAAGCGCTTTTCGGTATCAGTCGGTGCATTGCATGTGATGCCGCAAGGCAAGGCCCAACCATTTAAAGTGAATACTGCTGTCGAAAACGGTAAAAGTTATAGAAACGGCGCTATCAATGTTGATACGGTCGTCAATAATCTTGATCCTTCTGTCGATCAGATAACAGTGAAAGGATTATTAGAAGGGATTGGTTTCTTCACTGGAGGTACATTACCAGCGAATATCAGTGGAACCACTCAAATCAATGGTCTATCTGAATGGGATAATCCAGGTACCGGTCTGACAGCGGATGATGTCACCACTTTAGGCATTATGACCAATTACTATTTTACCGATAATATTTCTTTTGAAATGAAAGCCGGCATTCCACCCAAGGTTGATCTGCAAGGTAAAGGTAAAATCTATGCACCGTTCTCGGGAACAGCAACCCCTACTCTGGGCAATATTGAACTTCCTATCGATATTATACTGAAGAAAGATATCGAGATTACTGATCTGGAAGCCTATGGTCCGGCTGCCTCTGCCCGCGCCTGGACACCTGCCTTTGAATTCCAGTATCACTTTGGTAAAACCGGAGTGAATAAATTCCGGCCTTATGTCGGCTTAGGTGTGATGTATGCCTATTTCAATGAACTGGAAATTAACTCACGTACCGAGCAGGACCTGATTGCTGCAGGACATATGATTGCCAATATTAAACAAGGCAATGCTGGTGCTTCCCTTGAAGGCAAGCTAAGTGAAGCCGATCCAAAAGTAAAGCTTGAAGCATCCGATGCTTTCGCGCCTGTGGCCACGGTCGGCTTTAGCTATGACTTTAATGACACTTGGTTTGCAGTCGGTTCAGTATCTTATGCACATCTAAAAAATGACACGACAATTACGGTGACAGATGCAAATTTAGGTGAACTGATTCGCTCTAAAGCCGATATTGAAGTCAATCCGATTCTGGCCTATGCCGGGATCGGTATGCGTTTCTAAGCTCAATATCCGATTTTTAATTAAAACGGCTTCGGCCGTTTTTTTAGGCTTAATATATTAGACCTCTTGCGAAAGTAAAAACTGCCTCAATATAGATTTCATGAAATATCAGAAATTAAATCGTTTTTCAGATTCTGAATTCCAGCGCTTGGTTGGTGTACCTCGAGCAGTTTTTAGTGAAATGGTCGAAGTTTTAAAAGAAGCAGAATCACTTAAAAAGAAATTAGGGCGTCCTCATACTTTAGCTATAGAGGATCAATTATTATTAACACTCAATTACTTACGGAGCTACAACACCCAATTGGAATTGGCGGCAAATTACCATATCGCTGAAAGTAATGTGAATCGAACTATTAAAAAGGTTGAAGATGCATTAATGAAATCAAGACGTTTTACCCTGCCAAAACGAAGCATTACCACAGCAGACGAACAATTTAACTGGGTAATTATTGATGCGACAGAATGTTTAATAGAACGCCCGAAAAAAAAATCAGAGTAAGTTCTACAGTGGTAAAAAGAAGAAACATACGTTAAAAGCCCAAGTGATCTATCATCCGAAGAGCAAACAAATCATAGGAGTAGATATATCGTCTGGCAGTCAGCATGATATTAAATTGGCAAGAAAAACAGTTAAGAAATTCAAACATTGTGACTATGTTATGACCGATTTAGGGTACTATGGGTTAGAGCAAGATGGCTTTAAATTATTGATGCCAATAAAGAAAAAGAAGAATTTACCCTTATTTGATGCTGAGAAAAATTACAATAAAATGATTGGAAAAATACGAGTTGTAATCGAACATATTAACAGTCAATTGAAAAGATTTAGAATAACCTGAGTTCGATGAAATATTTTAGCTTTTTAGCAAGTTTTGGAAAGTTGGCTTATTTGGATTTAAGCAATAAGCCACTATAGCAGCCATAATATTCAC
Organism: Acinetobacter sp. CIP 64.7; assembly: GCF_000369745.1. GTDB lineage: Bacteria > Pseudomonadota > Gammaproteobacteria > Pseudomonadales > Moraxellaceae > Acinetobacter > Acinetobacter fasciculus. The sequence goes on from NZ_KB850179.1 coordinate 945,481, forward strand.
CATAAAGTTATTCACCGAACGATGACGTGAATGGTCAATTTGATGTAAGTTTTTTAACTGATCATTCACTGTTTCGATCAATCCTCTTCTGCAAAGCAATTGTTTTTCTTCTTCAGTTTGGATGGGTTTATTTTTCATATTCTTGCGTGACGGGGTTAATAGTCTGAGCCCCCTTGCTGCTAAAGCTTCAGTTTTTGCTTTACTCAGATAGCCTTTATCGCCCAGTAAAATACCTTTTAACTCTTGGGTTAAAGATTCAAGTACAGCAACATCATGAACACTTCCCGATGTAATCTTGAGATTAATAATTTCACCCAAGTTGTTGATAACAATATGGACTTTAAATCCATAAAACCAACCTGTGCTACTTTTACCACGACCAGCTAAGCCTTTAAATACACGATGTCTTTTAATTCTAAGATTATGGCAAACGACCAATTTAGTCGAATCAATAATACAAATTCCGGTATCTTCTCCTTTAACTTGATGGAAGAAACTACTCAAAGCTTGCAAACAACGCGGCATAATTTCAATAAAACGATTGTAACTAAGAAGCTTGGGAAAAGCTGATTTCCAAAATGGGATGATCATATGACAATAAAAATATTTGAAAAATCTAAACCCGGATTTATGAAATAAAATGACAATGGTCATGACTTCAGACAAGCTTAAAGCTGACTTTTTCATTGTTGTTTTTTGATCAGAAATTAGAGCTTTCTCTAAAGATTCATTAAACTTTTTGCAGAAATCATCCAAGATACAAAATAATTCGGTAATATAGTCCATGAAAAAGCCTTGCTCTGAAATGTTTTGTCTTCGTAACCAAGATATTACAGATGCTAAGGCTTTTTTTTATTTATTTTTTATGTCGAACTCAGGTTAGAATACTAAGTGAACGCTATCGAAATAGACGGAAAAGATTCGGTTTACGCATTAACTTAATCGCTGCACTGGTAAACCGGATGAACTTGCAATAACGACTTTCGCAAGAGATCTATTAATAAAAAAAATTTATCTTTTGATCAATATTTATTTAATCGCCTCTATTGCTTGAATCGAATACTATACATATCAAATTTATAGGCATGAATGACGTATGGCTGACAGTCAATTTTCCAAAGCTCTTATTTTTATGCTGATTGGCTCCGCCATCATTTTGGCACTGTCACTGGGTGTACGTCATGCCTTTGGCCTGTATCTGGTACCGATGAGCGAAGAATTCGGTTGGGGTCATAATGTTTTTAGCCTGGCTATTGCCATGCAAAACCTGATCTGGGGTGCAGTTCAGCCGATTACCGGGGCATTTGCCGATAAATATGGCAGCAAGATTGTGGTAGCTGTAGGCGGAGCCTTATATGCAATTGGTCTACTCTTGATGGCAGTTAGCTCGACCGGATTATTGCTTAATCTGAGTGTCGGCCTGATTCTGGGTCTCGCCCTGTCAGCTACGTCATTTCCGGTGTTATTGTCTGCAGTTGGACGTGCTGCCCCACCAGAAAAGCGCAGTTTGGCGATGGGAATTGCTAGTGCGGCCGGATCTTTTGGTCAGTTTATCATGCTGCCTTCAACCCTGTTGCTATTACAGAATGTCGGCTGGTCAGCGGCGCTGGTGGTCAGTGCCATTTTAATTGCATTGATTGTGCCATTGGCCTGGATGCTGAAAGCACCGATGTATGTTCATCCCAACGCGGCCGCTACCCCCAATAAAGTCTCACTCAATTTTAAACAGATTCTGGTGGTGGTGAAAAATCATAAACCCTTCTGGTTTCTGGCTATGGGCTTTTTTGTTTGTGGTTTTCAGGTAGTTTTTATTGGCATTCACCTGCCTGGCTATCTGATTGATCATGGGTTTAATGCCACAACCGGTACGATCTTCTTAGCCTTAGTGGGTCTGTTTAATGTGGTAGGCACCTATACGGCCGGCTGGCTGGGTGGCAAATACTTCAAACCGCATCTACTGATGGGATTATATGCATTGCGTGGAATTGCGATTATTGCCTTTCTCATGCTGCCTCTCAGCACATGGACAGTCTATAGCTTTGGTGTCATTATGGGGTTACTCTGGTTATCGACCGTTCCGCTGACCAATGGCATTGTGGCGAATATGTTCGGGGTGAAATATCTGACCATGCTCAGTGGCATCGTGTTCTTTACCCATCAGGTTGGCTCATTTTTTGGTGGCTGGCTCGGTGGAGTTAACCATGATTTGAGTGGCAATTATAATGCGGTGTGGATGCTATCCATTGTCCTCAGCATTTTTGGCGTACTGGTGCATTTCTGGGTCAATGAGGAGCAAATCGTCCATGACTGATTCTCTATTGAAACTCAAACTCTTGATTGCTGTGGCAATCCTGCTTTTACTGGCTTTGTCGATTGGACTGTGGTTTCAAACACCTCAGTTATTTGAATATTTTAATCAGGCTTTTTGCGCACACTAAACTGCTGAAATATCCTCAGCAGAAAATGCGCAATCCATCGCACAATAAGTTAAATGTTTCAAAATCAACTAAATATTAAAAATATCAGATTATTCATAAACTTATCATTTCTTTTGATTTTATTTCAGTCCGGAATTTTCTTAGATTCTCATCAACAAGAAAATTCTGAGACTTTATAATGACCAGCTTAACCCAACTTTCACAAGCCATTCATGATGCTCCACGCTGGCATCAGCAAGATCAATTTCAACATCCGGCTGAAATCAAGATTGTACCGCAAACAGATCAGGCCTTAGGCGCAGTGGTCTTTGGTCTGGATGCCCGTAAAGCCCAGTCATCTGAAACCATTTTACAGTTAAAACAGGCTCTGGCCGAGCATCTGATTTTGATCTTTAAGCAGCAAAGTCTGGATGATTTACAATACTTGGCATTTTCAACTTATTTCGGTTCCATTTTCCGCCCAGGTGCAGATACCCCGGTATTGGCTGCGCAGTCCGATAGCGGTGTTCCACCCGATGTCGTGCCGGTTTCCAATGCCGTCGGTCAGGGAGACTATACCGGGCATGGTGAACTGACTCCACATACCGATCATCAATGGACACCTTTACCCTCTTTTGCTTCCTTATTGTATGCGATTGAACTGCCTCAGAACGGTGGACAGACCAGCTGGATCAATACCATTAAAGCCTATGATGCACTCAATAAAGAAACCAAAGCACAGATTGATCAGCTGCAACTGATTACTTATAACCCTTTCGTGCGCCGTCAAAAAACCAGAGATCAGGCTGATTGTTAGCGGCAGTGTAAAAATGACCCCCTAATGGCATTTAAAAACTGACCCCCTTGGTTAATATAGCGGTCATTTTGGACTGCTCAATATGTTAACTTTGGAGCAAGCAGTGACAATCCAAATACTTCATCAACAAGGTAAATCTATTAAAGCCATTACTCGTGAACTGGGGGTGTCCAGAAATACTGTGCGTAAATATTTACGGCAAAACACCACACCTCAGTATCAGCGTATACAGCCTAGAATAAGTATCCTTGACCCATATAAACCCTATTTACTCCAACGTGTAAACGCAGCTCATCCTGAATGGATTCCTGCTGTTGTGCTCTACCAGGAAATTTTAAGGTTGGGATATCCAGGAAAGATCAGGATCTTGAGGGAATATCTTGCAACATTAAAACCAGTTGCTCAACCGGAACCGATCATTCGTTTTGAAACCCAACCTGGCCAACAAATGCAGGTGGATTTCACCACAATTCGACGCAACAACACGACTTTAAAAGCCTTTGTCGCAACATTAGGGTATTCCAGAGCGACTTTCGTGAAATTTTATGATCATGAACGTACGGATGCATGGATCGATGGTCTGGAAAATGCATTTCAGTTCTTTGCAGGAGTACCTCAAGAAATCCTGTTTGATAACGCTAAAACGATCATGATTGAACGGGATGCCTATCAGGAGGGGCAGCATAAATGGAACCCCAAACTGCTCGACTGCGCCAAGAAATACAGCTTTCGTCCTCGCGTATGTAAGCCCTACCGTGCACAGACCAAAGGCAAAGTTGAACGCTTTAATGGATACCTCAAATCAAGCTTTATTGTGCCATTAAAAGCAAGCCTGAAGACTTCGGGTTTACTGTTAGATGTTGATGTCGCCAATGCCCATATTGGCCGGTGGCTGCATGAAACAGCCAATCAGCGGATTCATGCCACCACGCAAGAAAAACCGGCTGTTCGACTGCAACAGGAGCAGCAAAAATTTACGCCATTACCGCAATCAGATACAGGTTCCAGCACTGTACCTGTTGCAGCAGCAGAGCATGTCATGCCCTACGAGAGTTTGCAGCATCCCTTATCGGTATATGACCAGTTGCTGGGAGTTTCCTGATGAATCTGCAATACGACCGTATAGAGCAGCTTTGCCAAAAGCTCAATCTGCCTGCCATCGCATCACAATGGTCACATCATGCACAACAAACATTAGGTCAGGATGGAAGTTATGCCGACTTTGTTGAAGCGATCTTGACGCATGAATATGCTGCCAGGCAACAGCGCAGCCAGCAGGTACTGATGAAACTCTCAGGCCTGCCTCAAGTCAAAACCCTGGAAGACTATGATTTTAATTATGCCCTAGGGGCCCCTAAATCACAGGTGATTGAACTGTTCAATCTGAGCTTTATTGCTAGAGCAGAAAATGTGGTGTTTCTCGGGGCTAGCGGAGTAGGAAAAACGCACTTATCTATGGCATTAGGCTATAAGGCCATCATGAACAACATTAAGATCAAGTTCATTACCGCCGCCGATCTCATGCTGCAACTAAGTACAGCCTACCAGCAAGGTAAACTGAAAACCTATATGCAACGTGCGGTACTGGGACCAAAGTTACTGATTATCGATGAAATTGGTTATTTACCGTTTGGACGTGAAGAAGCGAATCTGTTCTTTAACGTGATTGCCAAGCGTTATGAAAAAGGCAGTACGATATTGACGAGTAACTTACCCTTTAGCCAATGGTCTAAGTCATTTGCGGATGATGTTACGTTGACCGCTGCGATGTTAGATCGGCTATTACATCACTGTCATGTGGTACAGATATCGGGTGAGAGTTATCGTTTGAAGGATAAAAAAAGAATTGGGATTCAGCCGCAGGTTGAAACTTAATACGAGATCAAAGGGGTCAATTTTACTTCGCCATTTTTAAGGTAAAAGGGGTCAATTTTAAAATGCCGTTGACAGATGATCAAGGTTATGGCAATAGCCCGCTGTATCGCTTTAAAGATCAGCCCATATTAAGTCATGCCTATCCACATCCACTGGTGCGCACTCATCCTGAATCCGGTCGTAAAGCACTTTGGCTGAATACGCATACCGAAGTCGAACTGGTCAATTATGATGATCAGGCTGGCAGTCAACTGATCGCAAAATTACGTGAGCATATTTCAAAACCTGAGTTCGCTTATGAACATCACTGGGAAATTGGCGATATCGTGTTCTGGGATAATCAGGTGACTTTGCACTCACGCCGTCCATTCCCGGCTGATCAGCGCCGTTTATTAAAACGCATCAGTCTGGCGGGTAGCCGTCCGTTTTAGAAATGAGAAAATCAGAATAACAAGAAAGGTCATTACAACCTTCGATAATAATGACTCACATGTAAATCCTCTACCATTGAGACTTTGACCGGCCCAATGGTTTTTTATTTTCTCGAATAATAAAACTATCTAACTCTGAATATAAGTATAGATAGTAAATTCCTTAACAAAACAAAGCGCCTGTTTACTTTTCCTCACCTAATCTGCCTAGTGTATTTTCCTTTTTCTGCTTAGCGTATTAGAAAATCAGCAATAAACCTATGGAAAGAGGAAACGATAATGAATCAGCTTCAATTTTCAGATTGTGTGCAAACCTGTATGAACTGTTCCCTGGCATGTGCCAACTGTGCCAGTGCCTGTCTTAAAGAAGAAGATCTGGAGATGATGCGGGAGTGTATCCAGCGCTGTCTGGACTGTGCAGATATCTGTCAGCTTTGCGCCCGTATGGAACAAAAGCAATCTCCATTCATGCATGAAATATGTGAACTTTGTGCGAAAGCCTGTGACTACTGTGTAGAAGAATGTGGTCATCATGAAGATGAACATTGTCAGCAATGTGCCGAAGCATGCCGCCGCTGTGCTGAAGAATGCCGAAAAATGGCGGCTTAAAAATTCGATTTGATCAACTTGACTGACTTAATCACTTCCAATAAAAAAACCGCAAGTGAAGACTTGCGGTTTTTCTGTCTAAGTCAAATATCTCACTTAGAATAAACGGTTCATACCATTCAGTGTGGCTACACGATACGCTTCCGCCATAGTCGGATAGTTAAACGTGGTTTCTACGAAGTACTTGATGGTATTGTTCGGGCTGTTCATGACTGCCTGACCAATATGGATAATTTCAGAGGCATTATTACCGAAGCAATGTACACCCAAAACTTCCAATGTTTCGCGATGGAACAGAATCTTTAATTCACCCATAGTATCACCGGTAATCTGTGCACGTGCCAAATGACGGAATGATGCCTGACCGACTTCATACGGAATTTTTTCTTCAGTCAGCTGCTGTTCAGTCTTACCAATCGAAGAAATTTCAGGAATGGTATAAATCCCGGTTGGAATATCAGTCACCGGCGCAACGTCTTTCTCGCCGCTCATATTGGCACCTGCGCAACGACCTTGGTCATAGGCAGCAGAGGCTAGCGAAGGCCAACCGATTACATCACCGGCAGCGTAGATATTTTCTACTTCAGTCTGATATTGATCATTCACAGTCAATTGACCACGGCTGTTCGGTTTCAGGCCGACATTTTCAAGGCCTAGACCATCGGTATTGCCTGAACGGCCATTACACCACAAAATCGCGTCGGCTTTAATTTTCTTGCCGCTTTGCGTGTGCATCACCACATGGTCGTCAAATGTTTCTAAAAAGTCGATCTGTTCATTATGACGAATCAATACACCCTGTTCACGCAAGTGATAAGACAGTGCATCAGAAATTTCATCATCCAGATAGCTTAAAAGTTTGTGTTGGGTGTTGATCAAGTCGACTTTATGTCCTAGACCAATAAAGATCGAGGCATATTCACAACCGATTACACCTGCACCATAAATAATGATTTTCTGGATGGAATAGTCCAGATCCAGAATTTTGTCTGAATCAAATACACGTGGATGATTAAAATCAAGAATGTCTGGACGATATGGACGCGAGCCGCTGGCAATGACCAGTTGCTTGAACATCAGCGTTTCTTTAATGCCATCTGGGTTAAATACAAAAATGGTATTTTGATCCTGAATATAGGCACGACCATGATAAATATCAATTTTATTGCGGTCGTAGAAACGTGAATGTGTATCTACTTGTTGTTGAATAACTTTATGTGCATGACGCAACACTTGCTTCATGGTGAACTGCTTCCAGTCCCCGACTTTTTGAAACAGTGGATCACGTTGATAACGGATAATACTGGATACTGTTTGACGCAATGCTTTACTTGGAATCGTACCGACATGGGTACAGTTACCACCCAGCTGTTCACGCATCTCAACGATTGCAACACGCTTACCAGATTTGGCAAGTTTCATTGCCGCGCCTTCGCCCGCAGGGCCCGAACCTAGAACTACCGCATCATATTTAACGAAAGTCCCACTAACGACCTCTTTTTTACGTGGCATTCAACGCTCCTCAAAATTAAAAAATTCACTTTAATCTACACTCTTATTATGACGTAAATCCTGTTGATTTGGTGTATTTAACTCACATATATTGCTTGATAAGAACATTTTTTAAATGAATACCCCTTTTTGCCCTATTTAGAACGAAGTCCGTTATAATAACTGCGCTATCTTTGAGTATCTCCCCCTTCAAAAACAGTGGAAAAGTTGAATATGTCTGAAAACCGTAAACCTGAACAGGGCGTCAAACTTCGCGGTGCGGAAAAAGTTGCCCGCATTCCTGTAAAAGTTGTTCCTACGGTTGAAACGCCACGCAAGCCGGACTGGATCCGGGTGAAAATGGCGGCACCTGAAGAAGTTCAACGTATTAAAACCACACTACGTCAGCAAAAATTACATACGGTGTGCGAAGAAGCCGCCTGTCCAAACCTGCCTGAATGTTTTGGTGGCGGTACTGCGACTTTCATGATTATGGGCGATATCTGTACCCGTCGTTGTCCGTTCTGTGATGTGGCTCATGGCCGTCCAAATGCACTCGATGCAGATGAACCGCGTCATATGGCAGAAACTATTGCCAATCTGGGTTTGAAATATGCAGTGATCACTTCGGTAGACCGTGATGATTTACTGGATGGCGGTGCACAGCATTTTGTAGATTGTATTAAAGAAGCGCGTGCTCTAAGCCCGAATACCCTGCTGGAAATTCTGGTGCCAGATTTCCGTGGTCGTATGGATATCGCGCTGCGCATCATGACTGAATGCCCACCAGATGTGTTTAACCACAATATCGAAACTGTACCGCGTTTATATAAAGCCATGCGTCCAGGTTCTGACTATCAACACTCTTTAAACCTGCTGAAAATGTTTAAAGAATACTGCCCGGACGTACCAACCAAATGTGGTCTGATGGTCGGTATTGGTGAAACTGAAGAAGAAGTGCTTGCCCTGCTTGATGATTTATATGCGCATGGCGTAGATTATGTGACGATTGGTCAGTATTTGCAGCCTTCAAAAGAACATGCAGCGATTGACCGCTTTGTGACACCTGAAGAATTCGAGCGTTATACCGAACATGGTCAAAAACTCGGCTTCCGCAATATCTGGGCAGCACCAATGGTTCGTTCAAGCTACTTTGCCGACCGCCAATACTACGGCGAACCTGTACCAGCAGTGCGTCGTAAAGTGGATCCTGCAAAAAAAATTGCAGTCCAGGCCATTGAAGCTTAGTCCTGTTTAAACAAATGAAATAAAAGCCCTCTCTTGTAGAGGGCTTTTTAATATCCATAATTGAAATTCTACTCAGCGTTAAACGCCATTTTTTATTTTAGATAAGATTAAGTCATTACTTATCTTCACATTTCTTTGCGCGTTCTCACTTGAAGACTGAGCATTTTTCAAACAATCTCAAAAATAGATGAAAGATTTAAAAATATCGTTGCAAGACTTGAAAACGATCATTCTCACACGTGCAATGCTGAACCTGTCCGATCCTCAAGCGACAAAAAAAATGAATGAACTGTGACAAAAATTCTATGAGATCTCGGCACAGGCAGCGTTGTATAAATCTGGAGAACTATAACAATGCTATTTATATTTGCTGTACTACTGCTATTACTTAGTTTATGGGCGGTTTTCTATTTTCAGCTCTCCCGTAGCGCGGGTGCAATTGCACTAATTGTCATGTCAGTAGTCTGTGCCTTTATTAGCCCATGGTCACTTATTCTCGGCATTCCGCTGATCCTGATTAGCCTTGTGGTGATGATCGACCCTTTACGTATGTCGTTCATTTCTAAACCGGCCTATAAAGCACTGGCCAATGCCATGCCGAGTATCAGCCCGACAGAACGTGAAGCACTGGACTCCGGAACCAGCTGGTGGGAAAAAGAACTGTTTATGGGTGCACCGAACTGGGAAACCTTTAACAGTTATCCCTATCCCAAATTATCGCTAGAAGAACAAGCTTTTCTGGACAATGAGGTTGAGACCTTGTGCAGCATGCTGGATGAATGGGAAATCCATGAGCAGAAAGCGCTGCCTGATCATGTCTGGCAATATATTAAGGAACATGGTTTCTTAGGCCTGATTATTCACAAAGAATACGGCGGTCGTGCCTTTAGCTCCTTTGCCCAAAGTCGGGTGATGAGCAAGATTGCTTCGCGATCTCTGACCACAGCCGTGAGTTGTATGGTACCGAACTCACTCGGACCAGGCGAGCTGTTACTGCATTATGGTACCGAAGAACAGAAAGACCGTTATCTGCCGGGTCTGGCGCGAGGCGAAGAAATTCCCTGTTTCGGTTTGACCAGTCCGGAGGCCGGTTCCGATGCTGGTGCGATTCCTGATACCGGTGTAGTCTGCTATGGCCAGTTTGAAGGTCAGGAAGTACTCGGTCTGAGAATGAATTTTTCCAAACGCTGGATTACTTTGGCACCAATTGCGACAGTGGTGGGTCTGGCCTTTAAAATGTATGATCCGGATCATCTTTTGGGTGAACAGACTGAATATGGCATTACCTGTGCCCTGCTTCCTGCCAGTCATGAAGGCGTAATAGTGGGACCACGGCATAACCCGGGACCGCCATTCATGAATGGAACAGTGGAAGGTAAAGATGTCTTTATTCCACTGGACTGGATTATTGGTGGCGTAAAAAATGCCGGTAAAGGATGGCGCATGCTGATGGAATGTTTGGCAGTCGGTCGTGGCATTTCCCTACCAGCGCTGTCTACTTCTACTTCAGAAATGACTTATTTAAATGTGGGTGCTTTCTCTCGTATTCGTCAGCAATTCAAGATTTCAGTTGGCAAGTTTGAGGGTGTTCAGGAAGCCAATAGTGAAATCGCCAGTGACACCTATATGCTGGAAGCCTTCCGTTATCTGGTCACCTGTGGTCTGAATCAGGGTGGCAAGCCTGCCGTAATGACGGCGATTGCCAAATACTATGCAACTGAAGGCATGCGTAAAGTGGTCAATCACGGCATGGATGTGGTCGGTGGTCGTGCCATTCAGATGGGGCCGCGTAACTTTCTGGCACCTTACTATCAGGCAATTCCAGTCTCCATTACCGTCGAAGGCGCCAATATTCTCAGTCGTTCCTTGATGATTTTTGGACAGGGTTCAATGCGCTGCCATCCTTATCTATATGAAGAATTACAGCTCTTACAGGCAGAAGACTCGGCAGCGGCTCTAAATCCTTTTGATAACTTGCTGTTTAAGCATTTGGGTTACACCTTTAACCGGACTGCTCGCTCCTTTGCCTATGCCTTTACAGGTGGCTCAAGTGCTGCGCCGCAAAGTGCGGTTGATTTCACCCAGCCTTATTATAAGATCATTAATCGGCTGAGTGCCAACTTTGCTTTAACTGCGGATATGTGCCTAGGTTTACTCGCAGGGGATATCAAACGTAAGGAAATGCTTTCGGGTCGTCTGGCCGATATTCATGCACATCTGTTTATTGCTTCCTCAATTCTGAAATATTTTGAGCATAGCAAAAAGACTGAAGATGAGCGTTTACATGCACAGCTTGCGGTAGAAAAGTCTCTGTATACAGCGCAAGAAGCTTTTTTCGATCTGTTTGCCAACTTTCCATCAGGTGCAGCAGCAGGTATGGTCAAACTGTTATGTTTCCCACTTGGCCGCCCATTGAAAAAACCGTCAGACCAGCTAAAACAGCAGGTAGCCAACAGTATGATGGAAGACAATGCTTTCCGGAAAGTACTGAAAAAGCATGTTTTCTATAGCACAGCGGAAGATGATGTAAATGGTCGTATGGAATCAACCTTCACCATGTTATTGGAAATTGAGCAGCTTTGGGATCGCTTTAAAAAAGCTGAAAACAAAGGTCAATTCAAGGGACTCAGTTTTGCTGATCATGTGGCTGATGCGCATGAACAAGGCTTTATTAATGAAGAAGAAGCCAATAAGTTACTGCACTATAATGCGCGTCGCTATGACAGCATGTTGACTGATGTCTTCGATTTGCATTTACAGGAAGTATTGGAGCTGGAAAATCCTCATATTTCGAAAGCAGATGCAACAGGTACTGATACTTCAGTTCAAAGTGCACCTTCACATTCAACCAGTCCTTAGATAGAACTTTTATCTAAATCAGACCTTGATTACAAAGTGAAGTTATTTCCTGATTTCACTTTGGATATCTCAAGTGGCTATTAAGCCACTTTTTTACGACTATTGCACGATGGTATTTAAGAGATAAAACGTTAAGCTAGACTCATAATAAAATTGAGGGTCAATGATGTCACAACAAGATTATGAAAATGGCTTGAAAGTCCGTACTGAAGTGATGGGTTCAAGCTTTGTAAAGCGCGCTCAGGACAATACGGTTCCTTTTACTCAGCCTTTGCAGGACTGGATTAATGAACATGCCTGGGGTTCGACCTGGCAACGTGAAGGGGTTTTACCACGTAAATATCGTTCTTTAATTACTATTGCTTTTCTTACCGCGCAAAAAAGCCCAACTGAATTGAAAGGCCATGTTCGTGGCGCTTTGAATAATGGTGCAACAGTTGAAGAAATTCAGGAAGTACTACTGCATAGCCTGCCTTACTGCGGTGCCCCAGCTACTCAGGAAGCCTTCCGTGCAGCGCTTGAAGTGATTCAGGAATATCAGACAAATCAACAGAATTAAGAACTGCCTAGGCTATTTAACTGGCTTATCAATAATAAAGCCGGGAATTAAAATTCCCGGCTTTTTAAATTTTAAACTGATATATCTATAGCTATAACGTCTTTAACACTGTCTTTAATATTGTTTGAAAAGATTATCCTCTTAATTTAATTTGAGTCCGCTGTTCCAGTCCTTGCACCGCAGCGGAGAAATCCAGCTGACTGGCCTGTGGTTTGGCAATCTGCTGAAACTCTTGCTGAACCAAAGACATTACTGATAAATCCAGTTGCTGTTGCTGTACCAACTCCAAGGCAATGCCAATATCTTTCTGTAATAGATCCAGTGCAAAGGTCTTATTAAATTCACGGCTTAGTACACGCTGTGCCATGATATTTTCCGACATGCTGCTTTTACCACTGGAATGATTAATACAGTTTAGTGCACTGCTTAAATCAACACCCTGCCCTTTCAGCACAGTCAGCCCTTCAGCCAATGCCCATAAGTGAGTCGCCATTAAGGTATTATTCACAGCTTTTACCGCAAAGCCAGAACCGCTTTCTCCCACATATTCAATCAGGCCAGCAAAGGCATCAATGATCGGTTTGGCTCGTTCAAAGGCTTGTTCATTGCCACCCACCATCACAGTTAAAGTGCCTTTTTCTGCCCCAACAGTCTGACCGGATACTGGAGCATCCAGATAAAAACTGCCTTGTTGCTCCAAGAGCTTCGCCAGTTTTTGGGCAGATTCCGGTACACCGCTGGTACAGTCAATCCAGATTGCACCTTGTTTGGGTGGATGGGCTGCAATCAATGCTTCCACATCCTGACTGGTCGGCAAACAGGAAAAGATAAAATCTGCCTGAACCGCCTGCTTAATACTCACTGCTTGAGTTGCAAAAATTTCAGCATGCGTTACAGCTTTCTGTTCAGTTCGATTCCAGACCCAAACCTGATGCCCGAGTTTTGGCAAATGGGAGGCCATATGCCAGCCCATTGCCCCGAGTCCTAAAAATGCAATTGAATGACTCAAAAAATGCTCCTCATATTAAGCGACTGGCTTAGCCTCAACCTCAGTTACGGTTTCAGCTGGTTCAGATGCTGGCAATTCTTTATCTTCACCACGATTTAGGAACAGGTTCAACAAAATCGCAGCCAAAGTCGCAGTACCGATACCACCCAAATCGAAACCACCAATCTGCAAGCTATAATTACCTGTCCCCATAATCAGACACACCGCACCAATAATCAGGGTACTGTTCTTGGTAAAATCAACATGGTTATCCACCCAGATTTTGGCACCCGCCACAGTAATCAACCCGAAGACCACAATCGATGCGCCACCCAATAAAGCTACTGGAATGGTACTGATCACCGCACCAAATTTAGGTGAAAGTCCCAGCAAAATAGCGAAGATCCCGGCAAAAATAAATACGGTGGTGGCGTACACTTTGGTCACTGCCATCACACCGATATTTTCAGCATAAGTGGTCATCCCGGTACCGCCGACAGAAGCGGATAATGAAGTACAAACCCCATCTGCAAAGAAACCGCGTCCTATATACGGCGACAGATTTTTACCAGTCATTGCGGATACCGCTTTAAAGTGCCCAAGATTTTCTGCAACCAGAATAATGGCCACTGGTGCAATCATCAGCATGGCATTCATTTCAAAGACCGGACTCTGGAAATTCGGCAAACCAAACCATGCTGCTTCACTGACTTTGGTAAAATCAATCGCAGATCCGAAGCCCATGACGTTTGTGAAAAGGAAGTAAATCAGATAGGAAGACAATAAGCCCAATAACAGCAACAGACGGCGTACCATTCCTCGGGTAAACACAGCAATCACACTGATACAGATAATGGTGATTAATGCCATCCAGGAATCAAACTGGTTCGCTGAAACACTCTTAATTGCGACTGGCGCCAGGTTCAAACCAATGATCATCACAATCACGCCTGTCACTACTGGCGGCATCAGTTTTTCAATCCAGTTGGTACCGGTTTTCATGACCAGCAGACCAATCAAGGCATAGACAATACCGCAAGCAATGGTACCGCCAAGCGCCAGCCCGATATTGGGATTCGCCCCTGCTCCGGAGTAGCCTGTGACCGCCACCACGGCGCCAATAAAGGCAAAACTAGACCCCAGATAACTTGGCAATCGACCGCCAGTGATCAGGAAAAATAAAATGGTGCCAATCCCGGTAATAAAAATCGTGAGATTGGGATCAAACCCCATTAAAAGTGGCGCCAGCACGGTTGCCCCAAACATCGCAAACACATGCTGTAACCCGAGAATAATACTTTTCCCAGCAGGCAGATATTCATCTGTTTGCACGGGTGTGGTATCGAGATTGCCTTGGTAAGGCTTAAATTTTGGAAACCACGTTTCTTTTTCTTGCATCGGCTTCCCCTCCTTGATTAGGACTGAATTGATTTAGCACATTTTGTGTGGCTCACAGTAAGAACGGTTAAAGTACATCAGCGCATTGCCTTGACTCTGGCACATGGCTTTCACCTCACAGAACAGCACGTCATGACTGCCTACGGATAAACATTGGACCACCTCGCAGTCAAAACTGACTAAGGCATCTTCAAGTACAGGCGACTGGGTCACCAAAGTTTTCCAGTTCCCCTGACTGAAACGCTCTGCCATTGGTGTTTTTCCACCAAACAGATTGGAAAGATTTTGTTGATGTGATGCCAGGGTATTCACACACAACACCTGATTCTTTTTAAAGGTTTCATAGACTGACGCAGAACGGTTCAGGCACACCAGTAACGTTGGTGGTGTATCCGTCACGCTACATACGGCCGAAGCGGTAAATCCAGCCATTCCTGCATCGCCTTGCGTGGTAATGACATTCACTGCAGCACCTAGATTAGACATGCCCTGACGGAAAATCTGCTGATCGACCTGGGTAAAGATGTCATCTGATGCGTTAGTCGCCAAAACCTTATTTAATGCGTTATTTTCTACAACTGTTTCTGTGATGATTTTAGATAGTTTGGCATTCATGCTGTTCTCCCTCCCCCAAGTCAATATTCAGTTTCAGACCTGGGGCATCTAGTAATGAGATTGAATCAGGTGGATCGGCTTATACATGGGCAATCGAAGCAATTTCGACCAGCGCATCAGGTTTGGCCAAACCTGTCTGTACGCAATAACGTGCCGGTTTATCTCCCGGGAAATACTCAGCATAAACTGTATTAATCGCAGCATAATCTGCCCAGTCTTTGACAAAGACATGGTTAAACGTTACGTCATCCATGCTGCCACCGGCTTCTTCAATCACACGCTTGATAGTTTCCAGAATATGACGGGTCTGTGCTGCGGCATCACCGACATGCACCACATTATTATTTTCATCAAAAGCTAATGTACCGGATACATACACAATATTGTCTGCCTTGGTTGCCGGTACATAAGGTGCTAATGGTTTCGATGTTCCTGCTGGAATAATGATTTCTTTAGGCATACTATTTTTTCCTTAATTCTGATCTTTAATTCTTTATGCGCTTACAGCTGATTTAGTTTCTTTTAGTTACTCACTTTCTTTTTGAAAGGTCTCGACAAAATTTGCAGTATCTGACACCCAACCAAAGAAGGTCTTGATGTTATACAGACTGGCTTCATGAGCTTCGGCTGGACCTGCCTGATAGCAGGCATCAGCAAGTGCGACACCGAAATACTCCAGGAAGAAGCCATCACGTAGCGTCGATTCCACACAAACGTTGGTGGCAATTCCGACAAAGACCAGATTACGGATTCCTCGCACACGCAACATGCTGTCCAACGCGGTATTAAAGAAACCGCTATAACGTGGCTTTTCGATCACCAAGTCTTGTGGCAATGGCTTTAACTCATCAATCAGTTCAAAATCCCAACTACCTTTGGCCAATAACTGTCCCTGTAATTCAGGATGTTCACGCATGGTCTTTAAGGCATTGGATTTATGGAAATTTGGAGAGTCCTTACCACCCGCTTCCTTATATTCCGCATCCCAGCCATTTTTGAAATAAATCACCTGAATACCAGCTGCATGTGCAGCATCAACAGCCTTTTTAATATTTTCCACTACTGGCTTGGTCTTTGAGACATCAAAGCCCGCCAGATCCAGATAGCCGCCTTGCGAGGTATAAGCATTCTGCATATCAATGACGATCAAAGCTGTTTGTTCTGGTGCAAGACAAATCGCTTCGGGTTCAGCTTTAAGGGTTTTTCCTGTGCCGAGTTTTTCAGTAAAACCGGCTGTTACGACTGATTCACTCATGCGCTTTTCTCCATAACCGGTGCTGCATCTTCAATGACAATATGATCACGACATTTCATCAGTGGCTGGATTTTCTGACCGAAATTTTCAACGCCTTGAATAAAATCATCAAAAGTCAGTAGCACACCTTCGGTACCCTTGATCTCGCCAATTTCATCCAACATTCGTGCCACATTTCCATAGGAACCCACCAGCGTACCCATATTGATATTCACTGGAGATACACTCGAAGCCATTTGACGGATATTGGTATCTGTACCAGAAGTCGTATCTTTACCGCCTTGATTCATCAGCCAGTTAATCGCTTCCATGTCGGCACCATCGTTATAGTGCTGCCATTTGGCTTGAGCTTCTTCATCAGTTTCTGCAGCAATCACCATAAACAGCACATAAGTCTGTACATCACGGCCAGTTACATCTGTTTTTTCTTTTAGGCGGTCATTAATTTCTGCATAAGCTGTTGGAGTATTCAAGCCTTTACCAAACACGAAGTTATAATCGGCATATTGTGCAGAAAACTCTAAACCTGCATCAGACTGACCTGCGCAGATAATTTTCATATCCGCTTGTGGACGTGGGCTGACACGGCAATCTTCCATCTGGAAATGTTCGCCCTTAAAGTCTGACTTACCAGTCGCCCAAAGTTCACGCAGAATTTGTACATATTCAGACAGATATTCATAGCGTTTACCAAAATAGTCATTACCTGGCCACATACCCATTTGGGTATATTCAGGTGGTTGCCAGCCAGTCACCACATTTAGACCAAAACGGCCATTAGAAATAGAATCAATGGTAGACGCCATACGTGCCACAATTGCCGGTGGCATGACCAAAGTGGCTGCCGTTGCATAAATTTGAATTTTGCTGGTCACGGCTGCGAGACCCGCCATCAGGGTGAAAGTTTCCAGGTTATGTTCCCAGAATTCGGTCTTGCCACCAAAGCCACGCAGCTTGATCATGGAGAGTGCGAAATCGAAACCATAGTGTTCAGCACGTTGTACGATTTGTTTGTTTAACTCAAAAGTCGGCATGTACTGTGGTGCATTTTCAGAGATTAACCAGCCGTTATTTCCAATTGGACAGAAGACACCTATTTTCATTTTCACACCTCATTATTTTTAACACTTATTCAAAATTCTGATTCCACTTCGGGAATTTTATTTACAAGATAAACATTGCAAAGCGTGTGCCAACTATATTTAATTTATAATTATCAATTACTTAATATTTTATTTTTTGAATTTTTAGTAAAATAACCATTTTTACCTATGAGTCAATTTTGAACATATTGTTTCATTCAAGTGCACTCGTAGCAATTTTTGCATTTGCAGTTCATGCATCAATTCGAAGTAAAAACCATGCTGATGCTACAAAAATGATTGATTAGAAAAAATAAAAAACCAGACACGAGGTCTGGCTTTAAAAAAATCTTCAAACTAAGGGGAAATCAGGAATGAAAGGATCAGTTGATTCACCTGATCTGTCTCGGTCACAGTAGATGCATGTGCACCTGTAGCAAGCAAACTTAGCTGACTATGCGGCAAGCATTGCTGTAATTGCTGTGACCGTTGATAAGGCACCAGGAAATCATTCTGATTGGCAAGCAGATGTATAGGAATATCTTTGAGTGCCTGTTGATGTTCTGTGTTTAGTTTAAAAGTCTGCACGGCTTGTAGGCGTGCCAGAACATTTTTGATCGGTGGAAAGTCAAGGAGCTGCTTATTTTCTGCTTCGGTTAACTGATCAATATGGGTTGAAATCCACTGCGGCGGATAAAGAAATAAAGCCTGTGCTCTCACATATGCCTCTGCCTTGCTATTGAGCAATAACGAAGTCCGGGCTTCGAAACACTTCTGAGTATGAGCATCCAGCTCTCCCCAAGCATTTAACATGGTCAAACTGAGCAGCTTAAACTTTCTTTCAGCCTGATAGGTCGCCAGTTGCATGCCGATATGTCCGCCCAACGCATGCCCGATAAAATGAAACTCTCGAATGCCATCATTGATCAATAAATCCAGAATCTGGCCGGCCATATGGTCGATCGAATAAGGCGTGGGCAAGAGTTCAGAATCTGAATGACAGCCTTCCTGGTCATAAGTAACCACATGAAAATGCTGCTGTAAAACTCTAATTTGAGGATTCCAGAAACTGGCATGTCCGCCCAGTCCGGACGAAAGCACCACATAAGGTGCATCTGCCTGTGCTGCATGATGAATAAATAAAGACATAAATTTCTCATAGTTTAAATATGAGATGAACGCAGCAAAATATATGCCTAAACAGGACCTTTTTTGAACAACTGTTAAAATTACAGCCAGTAGACATTAAAGCTGTAATAAAATTCTTGTACTTCAAAACGTACGTTATAACCCAGATCTGTTAACTCGGCAGACAAGGCACGGATATCTTCCAAAGGCAGATGTTTGGGAAAAACTGTCAGTACCGCTGTATTGCCTTGCCGGGCATTATCTTCAATCAGTTGCGCCAGACGTGGCTTATACATTTCAATATTCAGGTTAGCAACATTAGATAAAATTTTGGCCTGATCTGCCGTCATAAAATTCATTTTTATTTTCTCTTTTAATGTTATTTCACTAAGCTAAATGATTTATAAAACGCTTAATATTTCACTTTTGTATCAGAACATGCTGAAAGAAAGTATAAAAAAAATCCCTCATCATGAGGGATTTTTTTTAATCAAACTTATTGGCCTGGCAGAGGAATATATTGTGAAGCACTGTCTTGTGCCTTACGTTCAGTCACCACAACCTCTAGGATCATGGTTTTTCCTGCCCGCTCAATTTCAATCTGAATGGTACTGTTTGGCTTTTGCAAGGCCACAAAATTAATCAGATGTGAGGCAGAACTAATCTCTTCCTCATTTACTTTCATAATCTTATCGCCACGCTGGATTCCAGCCTTGGCAGCAGGTCCATTCGGTAGCACTTCTGCGACCGTCACACCTTTTTCTTTGGGTTGCAGGACATCATCACGCTCTGCAGGTAATAAGCTGATCCCTAACCAGCCACGAACCACACGGCCATCTTTCAAAATGGCATTCATCACCTGCTGACAAATTTTGGCCGGAATGGCAAAACCAATCCCCAGCGAACCACCAGACTGCGAGAAAATTGCAGTATTCACACCAATTAAATTACCGGCGACATCAATAAGTGCACCGCCCGAGTTACCCGGGTTAATTGCAGCATCGGTCTGTACAAAGTCTTCATAGGTATTGATACCCAAATCTGAACGGCCCGTTGCCGAGATAATCCCCTGCGTCACGGTTTGCCCAACACCAAAAGGATTACCAATGGCCAGAACCACATCACCGACTTCATTGCCACTGAGTTTAAATGGCAAAACTGGCAATTGCGTCAGTTCAATCTTGATCACGGCCAGATCGGTATCCGGGTCAGTTCCGACCACTTTAGCTTCGGCACGACGTCCATCCTGCAAAGCCACTACAATCTGATCGGCCTGCGCAATCACGTGGTTATTGGTCAGGATATAACCGTCTGGACGTACAATTACACCCGAACCTAAACTGTTTTCATTCGGGCTTTGTCCATACTGGTCAGGCAACTGATCGCCAAAGAATTCACGAAATACCGGATCGGTCAGTAAAGGATGCGCCTGTTGCTTGACTTTTTGGGTAGTAAAAATATTCACGACAGCCGGGGCTGCCACTTTTACAGCAGCACTGTAGGAGACCACGCCTCCTGAGCGCGACGTATCAATCAACGGCTCTACTTTTTCAGCAGGCATTTTGACGCCATCTGGCGCAACTGGTGCCTTTGGTTTTTGTAGTTGTTGCCACCCCAAAAAACCGATAATGACTAAAATCAGTAACACCCAGGGTAACCATGTAAAGGTGCGGCGCACGTTGCTATCCTCTAAAATATTTTAATTCGTTGATGACTAAGTAATTTGTGTCCTATTGTAATGCTAAATACATAACTAAACACAAAAAATTCCACAGAGATTTGTGCAGCTTTAGTTACAATTAGACCTATAGATAAATATGGGCAAGTTTTTAAACTTACAGGAATTTTATGGCGAATTTGAACGATATTATTCAATGGTGTGACCAGACTTTGGCAGCACGTGAATTTAAGGACTATGCACCGAATGGCTTGCAGATTGAAGGCAAATCCGAAGTGAATAAAATCCTCTGTGCCGTGACCGCCTCCCAGAGTGCAATTGAAGCTGCAATTGAGCAAGGCGCAGATTTATTGCTGGTTCATCATGGCTATTTCTGGAAAGGAGAAGCCTATCCGATTACGGGAATGCGTGGTAAACGCATTAAAACCCTGATTCAACATGATATCTCACTGGTTGGCTATCATCTGCCTTTAGACAGTCATCCAACACTGGGAAATAATGCCGCCATTGCGGATTTATTAGAACTCGAAAATATCGAACAGCTTGATCCGAGTGAGAAACGTCCAATTGGCAATATTGGCTATTTAAAACAGCCAATGAGTCCGGAAGATTTTAAAAATTATGTTTCAGAAAAGCTGGGCTTTGATGCGATTCATCTTCCTGCTGAAAAAACTCAAATCCATAAAGTCGGTTTCTGTACCGGTGGTGCGCAGGATTATATTCAAAAAGCGGCACTACAAGATTGTGATGCCTATATTTCAGGTGAAGTGAGCGAACGCACCTTTTATGAAGCTCAGGAACTGAATGTGCATTATTATGCTTGTGGCCATCATGCGACTGAAAAATACGGTGTGCAACGCCTTGGCAAGGCTATTTCAGAACAGTTTAATATTGAGTATGATTATTTCGAATTAAACAATCCGATTTAATTCGACTGACGGTTATGATCAGTGGCTTTATTCATATATTTTCAGGCTTTATTCTGTATTGTTATTTATACACGATGCCCATTTCTGCCCGATTATCTATTACAATAAAGCCACTTATTGTTAAAACCCAGCAAAATGCAAGGAATTGAGAACATGACAACCATTACTTTACCAGCATTACCTTACGGCTACGAAGATCTTGCTCCACACATCAGCAAGGAAACTTTAGAATACCATCACGACAAACACCACAATACGTATGTGGTTAACCTGAATAACCTGATCGCTGGTACTGAGCTTGAAGGCAAAACTCTAGAAGAAATTATTACAGCAACTGCTGGTGATGCTTCTAAAGCAGGTGTTTTCAATAACGCGGCTCAAGTTTGGAACCACACGTTCTACTGGAACTGTATGGCTAAAAACGGTGGCGGTAAAGCAACTGGTACTTTGGCTGCAAAAATTGACGAAGCTTTCGGTTCTTATGAAAAATTTGCTGAAGAATTTGCTGCTGCTGCAACTACTCAGTTTGGTTCAGGTTGGGCTTGGTTAGTGGCTGACGAAGTAAACGGTCAGCTTTCTATCATGAAAACTTCAAATGCTGATACGCCAATGGCGCACGGTAAAATTGCAGTGTTGACGATTGACGTTTGGGAACACGCTTACTACATCGATTTCCGTAATGCTCGTCCTAAGTACATCTCTACTTTCCTAGAAAGCCTAGTAAACTGGGATTATGCAAATGCGAAATATGCAGGTCAGCCTGCAGGTGTTGAGAAATAATTTTTTATTTCTTTGCTAAAAAAATCACCCACTTCGGGTGATTTTTTTATTTTTAGGCTCTAAATGAATATTTATGAAGCAAACAATTCATTTCTTTACATTAATTGATTGACGACCTGGTTATTCATCCCTAAAATGCCGATCAGATTCTCCAATAGCTCAGTCGGTAGAGCGACGGACTGTTAATCCGCAGGTCCCTGGTTCGAGCCCAGGTTGGAGAGCCATATATTCTTCCATAGCTCAGTCGGTAGAGCGACGGACTGTTAATCCGCAGGTCCCTGGTTCGAGCCCAGGTGGAAGAGCCAAGATTCTGAAGAAACCCACTCATTGCGAAGTGGGTTTTTTTATAGCTGTATTTTTTAAATTGAGATCATATTGATTTATATGCGCGATCAACCGCTCATTTCTTATGATCCAGATCACTTATCAAAATTCAGGCTGATCGCGATTTTGCTGTTAGGACCGGTTTACATAAACATAACAGTTTAAACTACAAACCTTTTCGACTATTTTTAAAACACTTGATTCAATTTCTTCAGCTTTTTTCTAAAAGTGCCTTGACCCCTTTTCAAATCTCTCTATAATCGCTGTCAGATTCTCCAATAGCTCAGTCGGTAGAGCGACGGACTGTTAATCCGCAGGTCCCTGGTTCGAGCCCAGGTTGGAGAGCCAATCTATTCTCCCATAGCTCAGTCGGTAGAGCGACGGACTGTTAATCCGCAGGTCCCTGGTTCGAGCCCAGGTGGGAGAGCCAAGATTCTGAAGAAACCCACTCATTGCGAAGTGGGTTTTTTTATTCTCCCCTTTTGTGATCTGTGTTTAATTTGAGTCAGTTTATATTTTTTGTGATTGGCTGCCTGGCAACTTTTGCATTAGTTTGCCTGCTCTTCCCACATCTCTTCACCCGTCAAAAGAAATTCTATCCGAAGCGCGTCATTACTGCTTTTGAAAGCAGGATGTTTACACGTCTGAAAGATGCCTTTCCTCATCATCACATTCTGGCACAAGTCGCGTTTAGCGCTTTGATCACGCACGATCAGATGAAAATGCGCAATCAATTTAATCGCAAAGTCACAGACTTCGTGGTACTTGATCGTGAATATAATGTAGTGGCGATTGTCGAACTGGATGATCCGAGCCATATTGGCAAAGAGCAGGAAGATGCTGAACGCGATGCCATGCTGATTGCAGCAGGCTATACCGTGATTCGATACACCCAGATTCCGACTATCAGACAACTGCAAAGGGATTTAAAATAAATTAAGCTGCAATTTCGATATTTCTCGCTGCAGCTTGAATTGGATTAATCAAAGCCTCCTGCTCCGCTTTTAATTTCTCGGCAGCTTTTCATGCTTCAAAACTAACCTATCCTCGTCCAATTTAGCGTCTCATCACAAGCATTCTCAGTTAAACCTGCCTTTCTGCAGGATTAGGGTGATAAAGTTTAAATTATCGCTCTATAATCCTTTCGAAAACAAAATATAAGTCAGATGACCTGATTGGCCTGTTCCATTTCTGGCCATCATCACCTTGCTTATTTTTGGCGTTGTTTTTTTATTCAGTGATCGTTTATTTATGCAAAATTCTATTCGTATTGGTATCGCGGGTTACGGTAATCTTGGCCGCGGTGTTGAAACTGCCATCCAGAAAAATCCTGATATGCAGCTTGTCGGTATTTTTACTCGCCGCTCACCAAGCAGCGTCTCTCCTTGCTTTGCAGAAACTCAAGTGTATAGCATGGATGCACTATTAAATGAGTTTAGCGATAAAATTGATGTGCTGATTCTTTGTGGCGGCTCTAAAGATGACTTGCCACAACAGGCGCCTATCTTTGCAAGTAAATTCAATACTGTAGATAGTTTTGATACGCATGCACGTATTCCGGAATACTATGCTGCAGTCGATGCACCCGCCCTTGCTAACAAAAAAACAGCCATGATTTCTATTGGCTGGGATCCTGGCATGTTCTCGATTAACCGTTTATTTGGTGAAGCGCTATTACCAGATGGCGAAACTTATACTTTTTGGGGTAAAGGCTTAAGCCAAGGCCATTCGGATGCGATCCGCCGTGTACCTGGGGTGAAAGCTGGTGTTCAATATACCATTCCATCCACTGATGCTATTGAACAAGTCCGCAGTGGCGCACGACCTGAGTTAAGCACCAAAGATAAACATCATCGTGACTGTTATGTGGTCTTGGAACAAGGAGCTGATGCAGCAACAGTTGAACAAACCATCGTCAGCATGCCTGATTATTTTGCAGATTATAATACGACTGTGAATTTTATCAGTGAGGAAACTTTACTGAAAGATCACCAAGATATGCCACATGGCGGTTTTGTCATTCGTAGTGGTAATACCAGTGATGCACAAAAACAGGTGATTGAGTTTTCTTTAAAGCTGAATAGCAATCCAGAGTTTACTGCAAGTGTTCTAGTGGCTTATGCCCGTGCCTGCTACCGTCTGAATCAAACTCAGCAATATGGTGCCAAAACAGCCCTAGATGTAGCACCTGCCCTACTTTCAATTAAATCTTCAGAACAATTGCGCAAAGAATTGCTTTAAGATGATTTAAATATAGCCACCGATCGGATGATGGGTGGCTATATTTTTCCATTCTAGAATACAGCTTGCCTAATTACTAAGTATCGAATATCTACAGTCAAATCATCGTTTGCAGAAACCCATGCAACTATCTACTACACAGACATTTGCAGTATTAGACAAGTGCAAAGGGATTTTAGATAACCTGAGTTCGACATAAAAAATAAATAAAAAAAAGCCTTAGCATCTGTAATATCTTGGTTACGAAGACAAAACATTTCAGAGCAAGGCTTTTTCATGGACTATATTACCGAATTATTTTGTATCTTGGATGATTTCTGCAAAAAGTTTAATGAATCTTTAGAGAAAGCTCTAATTTCTGATCAAAAAACAACAATGAAAAAGTCAGCTTTAAGCTTGTCTGAAGTCATGACCATTGTCATTTTATTTCATAAATCCGGGTTTAGATTTTTCAAATATTTTTATTGTCATATGATCATCCCATTTTGGAAATCAGCTTTTCCCAAGCTTCTTAGTTACAATCGTTTTATTGAAATTATGCCGCGTTGTTTGCAAGCTTTGAGTAGTTTCTTCCATCAAGTTAAAGGAGAAGATACCGGAATTTGTATTATTGATTCGACTAAATTGGTCGTTTGCCATAATCTTAGAATTAAAAGACATCGTGTATTTAAAGGCTTAGCTGGTCGTGGTAAAAGTAGCACAGGTTGGTTTTATGGATTTAAAGTCCATATTGTTATCAACAACTTGGGTGAAATTATTAATCTCAAGATTACATCGGGAAGTGTTCATGATGTTGCTGTACTTGAATCTTTAACCCAAGAGTTAAAAGGTATTTTACTGGGCGATAAAGGCTATCTGAGTAAAGCAAAAACTGAAGCTTTAGCAGCAAGGGGGCTCAGACTATTAACCCCGTCACGCAAGAATATGAAAAATAAACCCATCCAAACTGAAGAAGAAAAACAATTGCTTTGCAGAAGAGGATTGATCGAAACAGTGAATGATCAGTTAAAAAACTTACATCAAATTGACCATTCACGTCATCGTTCGGTGAATAACTTTATGGTGAATATTATGGCTGCTATAGTGGCTTATTGCTTAAATCCAAATAAGCCAACTTTCCAAAACTTGCTAAAAAGCTAAAATATTTCATCGAACTCAGGTTAGATAGATTAAGGTGCTGTTGCACTACTTTCAGACGCAGCTTGAGTTGAATCTGCCTTAACATCCTGCTCTGCTTTGAGCTTTTCCGCAGCTTCTCGTGCTTCAATACGCGCAATCATATCTGTCTGCTGCTGCTTGTATTTTTCCTGATTTTTAGCATCACTATTCACTGCAAGAAATGCCATACTAATTAAAAATACCGGAATACAAAGTGCAAGCGTACCGAAGATCAATAGCTTTTTGACACTGCGGGGCTGTGGCTGCTCGGACATAACAAACCTGCTTTAATTTCGTCATTTAATTACACTGCCCAATATAACAAAATAAAGTCATAGCTCAAGCCTTATAGATTAGGCAATAACAAAAGCATCCTTATAGGACGCTTTTTTCTCAGTCGATAGACAGTCACTACCTCAAAGCCAGTAGTATTCCTGCAAAAATAATCAGTCCAATCCAGCGGTTATGCCTAAACGCCCAGAAACACAAATGTGGATTTTTATCTCGAGTTTTAAACCATTGGTAAATAAAATCGAGAGTGACAACAATTAATGCAGCCAAACCAAATGGAATCAGTAAATTTTCTAGCCAAAGTGCTACAGCAATCAAAAGAATACTAATGGCCTGCAAAGCGCTAATGATCTGAATATCATATCGACCAAATAAGATCGCGGTTGATTTCACCCCAATCTTTAAATCGTATTCACGATCTGCAATTGCATATTGGGTATCATAGGCTACGGTCCAGGCCAGATTACCAAAATATAGAAGCCAGCAGGTTAAATCCGGCGTTTGTCCAACTGCGGTATAAGCCATCGGAATCGACCAGGAAAATGCTGCACCCAAAAAGACTTGAGGTAAATGGGTATAGCGCTTCATAAAAGGATAAATAAACGCTAAAAATAAAGCCCCAAATGACCAGTAAAAAGTTTCGATTGGCAGAAAAAATAGCAAGCAGGCACTGGCAGCCACCAAAACCAGAAATACCATTACGGCCTCTTTGGCACTGATAATCCCGGTCGCTAATGGGCGGTTTTTAGTACGCTCCACATGTGCATCGACTTTACGGTCAGCAAAATCATTAATGGCACAGCCTGCCGCCCGCATAAAAATCACACCCAAAATCATGGGAATTAAAATTTCAATACGTGGCATGCCCTGAGCTGCAATCCACAGCGCCCACATGGTAGGCCAAAAAACCAGTTCAGTCCCAATCGGTTTATCAAAACGACAAAGATAATAATAGGCGCTAAGACGCTCACGCCAGGTGATTGCTTGTGCGGTTGCCATAAAAATCAAGCCCGTGAATTTTGTATAAAGTGTTCAAATGCCGGTAAAAATGTTTCTTGTACGATAAATTTACAGCCGTGCCAAGTATAGCAGCTCTGACGGGTCCAGCCCTCATCTAAAAGTACCACCCGGCGCTGGCACAGTGGATTAGTGCGCTGAAACAGAAACCAGCCAATCGGTTTGGTGCCAATATGCTGAAAAATTCGGGCTTTTTTTTGCAGGCTTAAAATCGGAAAGATGCTTTTGGCTTTCACCCAAGGAGACTGTTCCGAGCCGTAGAGATAACTTTCACGCACCCAGGAAGTATGCTGATGTGACATCTGCATCCATTTGGCATTGGCAAAGCTTAAACGCTGAAAATGCTCTTGAATTGGCTCGACATGGAATTGTCCTTGCGCCAAATCGGTCAGTTGTTGCGTGAGTGAACCCGATGCATACAGCCACGGTTTTAACTCAACAGGCAGAGTTGACAGCAGCACACGCTGATTTTGATTTCTAGAACGACTATTCATTGTTAACAGTTATCTGTTTTTGCAATGATTTCATATTTGCCTTGTGGGGTTTTAATTAAAATAAAACCTTCAGCACTCAAATAAAATGATTCTGGATAAGCATAATCCAGCGCTATTTCAGGATTTTTCAGCGCCACAAATTGAGCCTGCTTATAACCCTCGGGAGTCCGCCCCACTTCAAGATAAGTCACTTCAGAGAAGTTCAACTTAAAACCTTTGTTATGATCTTTTGGATCAATCCATGGATAAAAGCTGGTGTGCTTTTTACGTTGTGCCATTTAAGCCCATCAATCATTTAAAATTATAAATAGATGATACAAAAAAACCCGCGACATGCGCGGGTTTTCTTCGCTTTAATTCGTGATGAATTACAAGCTGTAGTACATATCAAATTCAACTGGGTGAGTAGTCGTGTTTAGACGACGAACTTCTTCAGTTTTAAGCTCGATATAAGCATCAAGCATTTCTTTCGTGAACACGCCACCTTTTAACAGGTAATCATGATCCGCTTGAAGTGCTTCAAGCGCCATATCCAGGCTATGCGCCACTGTAGGGATTTTTGCTTCTTCTTCCGGTGGAAGATCGTACAAGTTCTTGTCAGCAGCTTCACCTGGGTGGATCTTGTTTTGAATACCGTCAAGACCAGCCATCAACAATGCCGCGAAACCTAGGTACGGGTTCATCATTGGATCTGGAAAACGCGCTTCAATACGCTTGCCTTTCGGGCTAGACACGTAAGGAATACGGATAGATGCAGAACGGTTACGCGCTGAGTAAGCAAGCATAATCGGTGCTTCGAAATGTGGAACCAAACGCTTATACGAGTTTGTAGAAGGGTTAGTGATCGCATTCAAAGAACGGGCATGTTTAATTACACCACCGATGAAGTACAACGCCATTTCTGAAAGGCCTGCATATTCATCACCAGCAAACAGGTTTTTGCCGTCTTTAGAGATCGACATATGCACGTGCATACCAGAACCGTTATCGCCAACCATTGGTTTAGGCATAAAGGTTGCTGTTTTTGCATATTGATGCGCAACGTTCCAAACCGCATATTTGAACTGTTGAACTTCGTCTGCTTTACGCACCATAGTGTTGAAGCTCACACCAATTTCTAACTGGCAAGAAGCAACTTCGTGGTGATGTACTTCTACACGACCTGGACCCATGATGTCTTCGATACGCGCACACATGTCTGCACGCATGTCATGTGAAGAATCTACAGGAGGAACTGGGAAGTAACCGCCTTTTACGCGTGGACGGTGACCAGAGTTACCGCCTTCGTAGTCTTTGTTAGTTGACCAAGCAGCTTCTTCAGCGATCAATGTATGGCGCGCGCCAGACATGTCGATTTCCCATTTTACTTCGTCAAATACGAAGAATTCTGGTTCTGGACCAAAGAATGCAGTATCACCGATACCGGTAGATTTCAAATATTCTTCTGCACGGCGCGCAATCGAACGTGGGTCACGATCATAACCTTGACCAGTTGATGGCTCGATGACGTCACAAGTTACAACAACTGTTGGCTCTGCAAAGAACGGGTCGATAAAACCTGTTGCCGCATCCGGACGTAAAATCATGTCCGATGCTTCGATGCCTTTCCAACCTGCAATTGAAGAACCGTCAAACATTTTGCCGTCTTCAAATGTATCTTCATCAATACTGTCTGCTGGGTAAGTGACGTGTTGCTCTTTACCCTTGGTATCAGTAAAGCGAAAATCGACCCATTTTGCGCCACTTTCTTGTATGAGTTGAAGGACCTTGTTCGCCATGCTCATTTTGCTCCGATGTTTTTGTTGCACCCGTGAAGTGCGTGTTAGCAGTTGATAGTTATTAAGCAATTACCGTACCAACTTTTAAAAGTATAGATAAAATCTTGAAATCTTTATAAGAAATCATGAAGTGACAAAAATACTTTGCGGCTATTATACTAGCTGCAAAACTAAATGCACTATATTCAAGCATTCTTCATTTATTTTATTTCAGCTTTATTTTTTAGCGCACCTAAATAGTGCATGTATCTATAAAAATGTATAAGAAACATAGCTTTTTATAGCAAATATGCTGCTTTTTCTTACTTTTGTTATATTTTTACTTGTTTTTGGATAAAAATTGAGCTTTTTTTAGTAGATATCAGTAAAGAAAATTTTGCGATTCATTTGGGATTGTATGCCTATTATGAGGCATTTTCTTTAAATCTACTTTCAATAGAAAAGTTTATATAAAGCTTAATTATTCAAGTGATGTTTTTTTCATCAAGCATTTTACCTCTCTTTGACCTTAATTTTTTCATTTTTAAGTTTTACTCTAAAAAATAGCCTTTTAAATCTTTCTATGAGTAAGCCTATTACTTTAAATCATTATAAAATTTTATTTAATTTTCTACAGGTTTTTAAAGCCAATAAATTGAGCGAAATTGTTGCGCCGAATGGGGCTATTTTTTGCTATGATGAAGCGTGCTTTATTTTCACACAATGAAATCAATGATTTAGTTGTGTCAGGCAAGTGCTTGCAACACGTATAAATAAAGTACGATCTGGACAACATTAGCACATTTAAGTGCATTAATTTCAATAGGTTAAGCTCATGCTTTTAATGGTCGAGAATTATCATAATAATTAAATACTGTAAAATGCCATTAAATTAAAATCCCTATGTCTTTATTATCAATCGTTTCGGCTTAAATACCATAAAATAGAATTAAATTGTATTAATCGCTTTTGTGAGTAATATAGTGAGTAACAATATTTAATCTCTTGCGTTACTCACATGCTTAACGATACCAAGCTAAAAAAACTAAAACCAATAGAAAAGGCATACCGTATTGCTGATCAGGGTGGACTATGTATTGAGGTTCGCTCTACCGGTACAAAACTGTGGCGTGTGCGTTATCGGTATGCAGGAAAAGCCTCAATGATCAGTCTGGGTGAATACCCTATTGTAAGCTTGGCCGAGGCGCGTCAAAAGCAAGATGAAATCAAATCACTGCTTGCAAACAATATCGATCCAGCTGTGCATCGTCAGCAAGAAAAAGCCGCTATGCTCTGTGATGAAAATAGTTTTGAGGCGATTGCAAAAGAATATGCTGCGGATCGACTGAAGGACAAATCTCAAACCTATGTTGATGCTTTTCATCGGGCGATGGAAAAGGATATCTATAAAGTTATTGGCCACAAAAATATTAAAGATGTGACCTCTGCTGACGTTCTGAAGATTATGCAAAATACAGTAAAGCGTGTTAAGAGTCAGGATAATCGCGGCACTGGTGAAGTTACTGCAATTGAAAATAGGAAGAAAATTGGCTCTGTGATGAGATATGCCATTGCGACATTAAGAGCTGAGAATGATCCAACTTATGCGGTGCGTGAAGTCATTGCACGGCCTGATGTTGAACATGCAAGACCATTAAGTTTGGCTGAACGAAAGGTGTTTAGAGCGCGGATCGATAGTTATGGTGGTGCTGAGTCAACGGTCAATTCTATTTTATTTTTGTTCTATACCATGCTTCGCACAATTGAGGTGCGTCGACTGCAGTGGTCATTTATTGACTTCGAAGAAAGAACTATTACTTTTGAAAAACAAACCCGGGAGCAGCTTAAAAAAGGCATGCGACTAACTAAGAAGAATAGGACGCATGTAGTGCCAATGTCTGAACAGGTTTATCAACTTTTACTTAAGCAGAAGAAGCTCACTGGCCGCAAGAAGTATGTTTTTGAAGGTGTCTATAAGGGCGGGATGATGCCAGCCACTACAATCAATCGTGCACTGCAATACATCATGCAGAACGTCACGGCACATGATTTCCGCGCTACGGCATCCACCCTATTGAATGAGCTTGGTTATGATGAAAAGTGGATCGAGACTCAACTGGCTCACGCTGATGAGAATAAAACACGTGCATCGTATAACCATGCCAAGTATTTAGCAGATCGTAGAAAAATGATGCAGGACTGGGCTGATATTGTGGATGGATGGAGGGGGTAAATTGAAGTTAAGGTTTTTATATCAAAATTCCGACTAAGTTAAAGTCGATACCCTTAACTGTGAGCTTTATATTTATAGAAGAATTTAGAAATTTTTTAATAATGAGGAAATATAATGGAAAAGCCGCACATTTACTGCGATAGAAAAATTATTAAGTGTTCTGTTTGTGGAGCATGGGATGACTATAGTTTTAACGATACTCAGCACTTTTATCTTATTGCTGCTGCCGAAGGTAAGCAAACTCGTGGACTCTATTCTATAGAGAGTATTAGGTGTAAAGAGTGCAATAAAGTGGCTAGAAATAATCAAGACCCTTATTTTTATTATTGAGGAATTATTTATTAAAGTAAAAAACAAAGCCCTCATTTGAGGGCATTTATCTATTTTATTAGAATATTGTTCTCTAGTGAGTTATTCAGTCTTATTTAAGAACTTTCACAATAGCAGCATGACGCGCTTTGCAGTCGCTATATTTAGCTACTGTATCAATAGACCAGACCAAAACAACCTTACCCTGCCCTGATTCCAGTTTTTGCAAATCAGGGCAAGACTCAAGGAGGTTTACTGGCACCACTGGTGATAAGTGAGTTGAGTTGCTGCAGGCCATCATCATCAAAGCAATGGTTGAGATACACAGGACGATCAATGATCTTTTGCACTTCACGCGTAACTGTTTCGACTTGCACGTGCTGCTCTGATTTTGCTGCTTCATAATCCGCACTCATCTGGTTAATTTGATTTTGTTTATGGGTTAGAGCTTTGAGATGGTTTTGCTCTATTTTCTGAATTTTTATCGTGCACTGCTCACCAGCCTTGCGCAGCTTTCCGCTTAAGTGATTGGTGTAAGCAACTTGCCCTAGCCATAAAAAGAAAAAGACCGCAATTGCGATCCAGTGTTTATATTTCCATAATAGATTTAGAGTCATTTTAAAAATAACTCCATTTCAATTTTCCTGCGATTCACCAGACCTTGCAGGCGTTTGCCACGAGCATTTACCCATAAGCCAAATTGATCAGCTGCCGCCTTATAATTTTTCTCATTCAGCCTTTTGACCAAAGTGGATTCTTCAAATGCGGTAGGTCCAATGTTATAGGCCAATGAAACCAAGGCATCAAACTGATTCTGATTGATCGGAACATTGACTGCGCTATTGACGGTTTGCTCGAATTTTTTCAAGTCATGTTGCATGTAGCTTTTGGCTTGTTCCAGTGTGCAGGTATCCCCTTTTTTGACACGAATAGCATTTAGGTATTTTGTGGTGCCATAACCAATGGTCCATACCCCCACGCCATCATCGTAGGCATTGAGCCGTAGGCTTTCAAAATTACGGATCAGATCAATACCACTTGGGCTGATGCTCATTTCATCCGTAGCGATACCCAGCATACTGGTGACATCATCGTAAGCAGTTGCAATCAGTTTGTCAGCAGCATCAACCTGTTTCTGGGTGAGTTTGCCGCCGCTAATCTTTCGCAAGAAATCAAAAATATGTTTCATGGGTTGTCACCATCTTTATCCGTATTAAAAAATTTAGGACGTGCACCACCCTTACCCCAAATATAGAGTTGTCGGGTAAATAGTGCGAATAAAATACTTACTGTAGTGTAAAAAAGGGTTCCGGCCGGACTTGGCGAATACTCATCTTTAACAAAAAGTGCTGCCCCAAAAAGGATCGACAACACCAATAGAAAATCGATGTGTTTTGGGAGTTGAATTTTTGGATGAAATGCCATGATTGCAAATGAAACTATAAATAATACCAACGCTGTTTTACTTATGATTAGCAGCATCTTCATTCTCCTTTTTGACTAAACCAAGAACTCTTGATCGAGCCAAACTCAGCAATGCTTCAGCTGTACTCTTACCAGCAGCGCCCAGAATGAAACCAAATAGCTCTGGATAGTTACCACTAGCAAGAAATAAACTTGCCGGTTTAGCAAAGACCACACATAAAATGAAGCCAGCAAAGAATCCTATCCAGCGATCCCGAGTCGGCTCCTTGCTTAATAGAAAGCCAAAAGTCGCACCCAGCACACCCGTAAAAAGGATGTGTGAATGGTTCTTTATGCTTTCCAATACTTGACTAAGAAAGTCCATATACATCCCCTTTAGCCATACATCCCCCTAAATTATTGACATTAAAAAAGCACCCGAAGGTGCTGTTATTTTGTTGATCGTTAAACTTCTACTTGTGAATGCTGCCCTGTTGGTGCTGGCCGCAGGATCACTTGATTGGAAACAAATACTCTGGCACCCAGGTTATAAGCTGTGCCTGATGTACAAAGGACTGGACCAGATCCTCCATCGATCTGTACCCGATACTCTGGATGCCTCACTGATGTAATGGTGCCGATGTATTCGGCATGTATTGGATTAAGCAACTTCCGCAGTTCAAATAAGGGATTATTCACGGCTGATACGCTCCACTGTAATGGTTTCATTGACCTTTTCATGCGAAAAGCTACCTGATACCGAATCAATCACACCCCACCACTGGCCATTAAACGCAATCGTTTTTCCGGGTAGCATCTCACCAATATCGAAGCTTACCGGGATATCAGCGAAAGTATGTAATTCCTGAATGTTGGCTTTGACCAGTTCATTTTTACCGTAACTGGCACCTGACACGACGTTAAATAGTGGACCAGTGACTGCTTCTAACGGTATATCACCTGAAGTACCGCGTTGCTGTACTTTCAGACTTTCACCACTTCGACTATTCACTACCGTGATGGCATTGAAGTCAGCAATGTATTCATCATTCTGTTTAATGTTCTGCTGCATCACCAGGCTTTCAGATAACAAAATGTCGTAATCATCCACGGTCATCGCGTCCCAGTAGCCTTTCTGATACCGGGGTAAGATGCTTAGTGTATTACCTGCTTTCTGGCTATAGATAAAGCCACCGCCTGATTCAGCGACCTGCTTTATTGCATCGATTGGTGCAAGTTCGACATAGCTCAGGCTCTCCACCGGTATAATCCAGCCCAGTTCATCAATCAACTTCCAGTCCAGGTTGGTACCGCTATTCGCTCGATCCAGTTCAGCCTGAACTAGTTGTACAGAGGTTCGCTCGTTATCCTGGATAAATGAACGTGTTGGTCCATATTTATCCGAGTTTAGAGCTGTGATACTTCTCCCTGGGTAAGTGTAGAGAACACTGGCAAAACGCCGGGTCTCCTCTGGATCTTCAAGCAAAATATGATGCTCAAATCCATTGATCGTAACTTTAAGGATAACAGGCTGACCATTGATTGGTTGTAGCTTGTCTTTTTCCGTATGAGCCACGGTAATGGAATAGGTCCAGCACCATTGCGACCGACTGGTGCTATAGGTGCCATCCATGACTTTGATTTTCTCGCCGGTATCCAATCGCTCGGCTGTTAATGTATTCACGATATACCACCAGTTCCTTTTTGGCAGTGCTGGAATACAGTCATCTGCACCAAAATTTAAAACAACGTTGTGCGAATCAACGTCATGACATAAGCAGATAAAATTTAAATCACCAGTGCCCTCATATTTAGGCGTTTCAGGCTTTGGCCAAGGCTGAACCGGATGCTTGCGATAATGAATCGCTTTGGCTTTATCCCAGGGCAAATCTGACTTGGTGATAATCTCAAGGCTCTTATCCCATTCAAATGAAAAGCGATGCTCAAACACCTGGGCTACTTCATGTGAATAAGTAAAAGTCTTACGCCGACGGATCATTTCCTGCCAGACTGTTTCACGGTTGTGGCGCAGCTTGATCGTTTCATCATGCAGGTAGCGCTGATGGATAAAACGCTTATCGCCTTCCTCCCAAATCACATACGCATCCGAACTTAAACCGGTCGCTTGCTCATGAATGGATCTAATCGCCCGAGTTAATGATCCTGCCTGCTCATGCCAAATATCCACTTGATTAGAAACCACCAAACCCTGGTCATAAAAAAGAGCCTCATTCGAGACCCTTAATACTGGTTTGGCCCATGGTATTTCTGTACTACTTAAGGCTGCAATCGCTTTCTGGTAGCGCATAGCCGATGTGGCTGCAGCAGCCGAACCAGTAGCCAACTGAGTTTTTGCAGTAGCTACTGTTCTTGTTGCTGCTGCATTCGCAATTTGCGCCTGTGTATTAGCTACAACTGCTGTGGTTTCTTGTGCAATCGCTGTAGAGGCAGCTCTGATTCCAGCCGCCTTGTCTAAGAACATCATGCCGATATTAAGGGCCTTATAAGCCACAAAGGCCTGACCAGCAAGCATCAAAGTTGAGACAATTGTATCTAGGTTTTCAGCGACAAATTTAATAGCCTCCGCAACTTTAGCACTTGCTCCGGTTGCAGCATCCGCCTCACCAATATAGACCGTCCATGCTGTTTTTAAGTTTTCAATTGATGCGCCGATGGTTGTTGGGAATTTAGCGAATTCTGCACTAATTACTTCCGATTGGCTTAATAAAGCCTTGGTGACTACATCCGTGGTAAGCTGACCTTCCCCGGCCATCTCACGAAGTTTACCGGTAGTAACTCCTAAACCATCTGCTAAAGCTTGGGTTAAACGTGGCGACTGCTCCATCATGGAGTTGAATTCATCACCACGGAGGACACCCGAACCGAGTGCTTGGTTTAACTGGGTGATAGCGGCTTCATTTGCTGCGGCTGATCCGCCGCCAACTTGAGTTGCTTTGTTAATGGTTTCAGTTAATGCGAGCGCCTGTTCTTGAGGCCATTTCATTTCTTGACCAATCTTGGTCAGTCGAGCATAAAGATCACCGGTTGCGGTTAAGTTGGAGTTGGTATTAATGGCAACATTTTTAACATCATCCATGGCTTTTTGTAGGTTGCCATGCTCACCGATTGCAATAGATAAGCGACCAGATAGGTTTTTATATTCATCAGCAGTCTGTGCAATCTCCATTGCTGTGGTGCCAATACCAAGTGCTGCTAAAGCGCCAGTTAAAGCATTAAAGCCAGTTTTTAAACCCTGTAACTCTCCTGATACACCTTTTGAAGATTGTTCAGTTTGCTGTAGTTCCTGTGAAGTTGCCTCTAATTCTTTATCAAGTTGCTTTACTTGTTGGGCGGTTTCTTGTGACTGAGTACCGAGCTGATCTACTTCTTTGGTTGCACTGTTTGTATCACCTACAACACTGGCTGATCCATTCTTAAGTGCTGCAAATACATCCTTTGCTGCTTTTTCTGACTGATGCATATTGGAGACAAATGCCTTGGTGTCAGCATCCATCACCAGTTTAAAAGTTAAATTCTTACCAGACATACGGGCCTCTAAATTTTAGGCATTAAAAAAGCGCCTTGAGGCGCAGCAGATATAAAAAACCGACCTCTTATTGGGTCGGCTTACTTAAGAACTTCTATTAATTTTGCTATGGCTTGTAGTATGGGTGCTAATTGCCATGTCCCTACACCTACAATCACCAAGAAGCAGACAATGTAGGTCCAGCGCCTTAATGCTTTACTTTCTGATAATTGATTCATTGCTTTATCAACCTTTAAATCTAGGTTAAAATTCATCTATGGTTTGCTTCCTTCTGCCATAAGGTTGTGAACACAAAAAAGCCCGTGACTCGTAATCATGGGCTTTTTGCTTTTTTTGGGTATAAAAAAAGCCCACCGAAGTGAGCTTATGCAATAATTAAAAGAGTCTATTGGCTAGATTGCAGCATTCCGAGATTAAATGCATCTACCGAGTCTATGTTGACTATTATACTTGTTTGGCTTGAAGGAACTTTAACCCCATTCACCCAATACGCAGCATTTTTTAGATGAAGATATTGAAGTTCATCCATTGGCGTTTCTGGAATTTCGCCTTTTTCTTCGACTATCTGTGCATCAATAATATCTACATGATGTTTTAAGATTA
The DNA here is from genome assembly GCF_000369745.1 of Acinetobacter sp. CIP 64.7. Classification (GTDB taxonomy): domain Bacteria; phylum Pseudomonadota; class Gammaproteobacteria; order Pseudomonadales; family Moraxellaceae; genus Acinetobacter; species Acinetobacter fasciculus. The sequence goes on from NZ_KB850179.1 coordinate 983,018, forward strand.
CATTCTGTTCGAGAGTGAAAAACTCACTTCTTGATATTAATTCACCACTAATCAACTGGCCATTTACACTTAAAGTAATAGGTAGTGTTTGCTTCTTTTCTACAACGATAGAATCATTTGCATTAACAACAAGCACTCTTAATAAACCGTTTTTCATATTTATCCCTATAATTTTTTAAACCTTGCTGCAATTTCTCTTCATGTGATAGAGAAATCTTTTCGCCTTTTGTACTATATAATCAATTTTCAGGTTAGTTCTAATCCTTAACCATAATTACACGCAAGTTGTTATGAAGGGCTTGAGAATCTAAAAGCGATTCTCAAATATGAGAAGCATCAAAAAAGCACCCTAGGGTGCTTTTGCTTCATACGCTGCTCATATTCTGAGTAGGCTTGCACCTAATATATTCTTTTTTGGCCTGCTCAACCTGTTTCTCATAATCAATAAATTTTATTTGAGCTGCTGCCTCTCCCTCTTTCCCTCTCATGAAATCTAAATAGGCCTCAATCTGAGAGTTCATAGCAGCAACATATAAAATCCTAGTTGTTTCCATACATCCAGCATATGATTCGGCTGCAAGCCTTCTTTTGATTTCTTGTAGTTTGGCAACTGGTTGGGCTAGTGCTATCCGACCAGTTGAGGCTGCTACTTTTTCTGCATCCTCCCATTCAGAAAAAATTTCGTTAAAAACCTTTATATGTTGGGGATTGGTAATGGTTACATTATCAACTTTAACTTCAGCGACTTTTTGTGCATCGTCTGGATCTATACCAGCATTTAGCAACTCAGCTTTAGCTTCACTGATTTTTTTATCCCTCTCTGCTTGAGCAGCAACTAGTTTTTCAGCTTCATTCTGTTGGTATTTCCCCCAAGCAAAATATCCAGCACCGAAAACAATAAGTGCTATGACGATCAAAATTACTGGGCTGTTTTTGTATTCCTTGCCGCATGTTTTGCAATGAGTATCAGTAGGCCTCATTGGCTTTTTACACGATTTACAAAATTTTATAGCCACTATAATCCCCTAAATTATTATTTCCACATCATAACTTTAGGGTGCTACTTGATCAATCAGAAACCATTTCTTTCTTGAATGATTCAAAGCCCTTTTTGTCAGACTGTGCCACACGACCAGCAACGGCGTTATTGAAGATTCCCTGCTTATACAGCTTGTTTGCTGCTTTGACATAACCTTGGAATGCGCCGTAGGTCATTTCCATGATTTCACTGTGCCGATGGCCCATTGATACCAGAAACTGGAATGAATCAAACCAGGTGGAGTCATCTTTCTTTTTAATGCCACGTTTAGGCTTTTCGTATTTGAAGTAAGCTTGGTTGATCAGAAGTACCGCCTTAAGTAGCTCTTTAAATCCCTGCTCATCAGCAGCAAGTTCTACCAGTGATTCATTGTTCAGATCAGTGACACATGCCATGGTCGAAATGACCTGTACACCATGAGCCTTGAATAGCCCTGTCAAAATCTCATCTGAATGATTCTGGTCTTTGATGAAGTTCTTAATCAACTCAGCATGCATTGCCCAGGTATCAAAGTCTTTCATCTGGATCTGGCGGACTTCAATGTCATTGATTTTGATGCTTCGATTTGTTGCTAGGAAAAAGTCATTCATGATGGAATCTCGAGATAAATTTTATGCATTAAAAAAGCACCCGGAGGTGCTTTTCTTTTAACTTTAATAAAGGCTGAATTCTATAAAGTCCAACTACCACCTTGTCCCATCTCATAAACGATGAAAATTAAGGCTAGTACCATTAGTATGACAACAACGATTTCTGTTTTCGTTAGCATTTTCGGTGCTCCACTTTTCATCATTCATATGATAAGCAAAGCAAACAATTAATAACATAAATATTACAAAAAAATTATTGGATGTTACAAAGATTTAGAAGTTAGGGAAGTTTCTTTAGAGTGTAGCTACCTACTGAAGCATTCAAACATTTCGTTAAGCAACTCAACAAAAAGTTTCAACCGAAAAGCATTCTTACGCAAAACTAGATCCTTCTAACTCTAGCCTTGAATATCTTACATATCCCGACATAGCTGATACATCCGTGATTTAAATCATTCTCTACACTGAATTTAAGCTTTAGAGACGTAGAGGAAATTCAAATGAAAAAGTATTCGAAAATTCTAATATTGGCTTTATTCGGATTCACTGGCACCGCAGCTATTGCATCAGAACCACCAATTGAAGCTACTGCTGCAGCTGAAGCACAACAGGTTGCTTTAGAGCATGCAAGGAAGCAAGCAAACACACCCGAATCATCTGATGAATAAAGTAAAGCCCTCAAATGAGGTAATGCCAGTCAGTTAAGAAATTGACTGGCATTTTCTTGGGTATTTCTGCGGTTTTCCTTTCACAACTCGTGGGCAACTTCTAACCCTTCTCTCAGGCAAAACATACCTCCTCGATTTCTCCAGTAAACTTTCTAGATGTTTAGGTAAATTCCCTGCGGAGTCTAAAGAATCAAATCTTAATATATTCAGGATGCTGATAGAGGCAATATGAAAGCTGATTCTCAAAGGACTGACTTTTGCACGTTGAGCCATATGTTTCATTTGTCTTCTTAGAATATTATAGGCAATGAAGACCCCCCATAATTCTTGATAAATTAAATCAGGTTGCTTGCTCCTCAAATGCTTACCTTCCTGTAAATCACTTTTGATTTCTCGGTAACACATTTCTATTTCCCAGCGCTGGGCATAAAGCTTCGCCAAGCCTATCAGTGGATATGCCTTTGAATCCATTAATGAAGTGATATAACGTCTAATTTTCCCTGCCTGCTCAACTTCAATCAAACGCGCTTCCCAATATTCTCCTAATGATGGATTTAGCTTCCTGGCTCTAGCTGAAAGAGGCATTTTGATTTGAAAGTCATGCGGGGAATTACGTTTAATGATCTCATAGCGTAAATTATCTTTTGCTCTCATTAACCAATGACTGGCTTCTACTCGTGTTTGCCAGTCAATCAAGAAATCAGCAGAGAAATAGGCTCGATCAAACAAGGTAATACTATGCGATGGAGGACATAATCGATTTGCCAGTGTAAGTTCACCCTGATCCATGCTACCTATTTGGGCATCAATGATTTCATGGGTGCTGGTATTTACCAGGCAGGTTGCTCTCACTTGTGGATAAGGGGCTGCAGCGGTTTTACCCTTAGATGAGCCAAAGTGTTCAAAATTCTCGTCTGTATAAGGCATAGACCAAACCACCCCGTCAACAGCACATACACTAAGGCCATGAAAGTTTGAGTATTGCTGTTGGGATTCTTCAAACCAGGCTTGGCTGAGTAGAGAAAACAAGGTATTCAAGGGCTCTCGTCCTAAACGTTGTCGTGCTTGCACTGCTGCACTGGGGACACAATATTCTGTTGTACCAAACACAAGTTTTAGTTGCTCTACGACATACCCGATCGGTTGATCTCGAAATAGGGCAAGCCCAATTACCAGCCATACCACATGTTCGGCAGGTAATTTTCTTCTCCTGATAGAAGCCTTACCTGTTTGATGTAGGCTTTCTTTAATCCAGTTTAAATCAATGAGTTCACTGAAATGGCTGAGTGAAGGCAAAGAATGTTGAAGGGTGCAATCTAAATTTTCAGATAAAGTCATAAAAAAAATGAGCGTATTGGCATACACTCATTTTTACTACATTTTTCTAATGTCTGCTTAACTGACTGGCATTACTCAAATGAGGGCCTTATAATTATTTATTCCAACTTGGTGTGCAGGAGCTTTTCCATGAAAGCTCAAATTGCTTTGGATCCATCTGATTTTCTACAAGCACTATATTCTTTTCAAGCACAATGAAACGCTGGAAATCAATATCTGTGCCCCCTACTTCCTTATAGCTAACTTCCCCACAATCCCCGACTTGATTCCGGAACTTAGCTGAATCAGGATTGGGAATGAATTCTTTAGTGGCTTCTTTTGCAAATTCAAGCTGTTCTTTCTTGATTGTTTCTAGATCAGGTTGCTGACCGTTAGATTCTCTGTGTCCGCAACCCGCTAAAATCATAATAAAAAATAATAGGCCTAAATTTTTCATAATATCCCCTTGCGTTAAGGGCGTCACTTTACATCACTTTTCAAATTTATCTAACGCCTAGGAAGGTAACTTTGTAAAGTTGTGTTTAGCTATTTTGACTCTCATTCAATATTAATTTTAGATAACAAGTTTAAAAATCCCATCTATCAAAAACCTCCCGAAGGAGGTTCTTAGCTTACTAACTTACTGACATACAAGATAAATAATAGTAGAAATAATTATTACGGCTAGGATGGAGACAAATATTTCTATTTTAGTCATAGCAGTTTTATTCTTAACGTGAAGTGAATATCTTTTATATCCCCATCAGATGAAAATTAGAATAACAAAAGATTACATAATCTTTATTTTTTACTATTTATTAAGTTTCATCTTAAATGTTTTAAGACTTATTACTATAAGGCAGGCACAAAAAAAGACGCTAATGCGCCGTGGATTTCTTTGTGCCTGTATGGTTTATGGGTTTATGCAGCTACGCTAAAACGCTCAATATGACCAAATACACTTAGCTCTTCATCATTAGCTTTAGAGATATCTGCCAGTGCTTCACCTTCAATTGAATAAGATCCGAAGTCCTCATGAATTAGATCAAACTCGGTATCTGGCGAAAATTCGACGCGCCATAAAGTTAAGATCACCTTATCGCCTGTAACAGTATCAATGCCTTTAAACAGCAAGCGATATTCATTACCTAGGTTAGTTGCAATTGTAGTACGTGTCTTAGCACCGGCTTTGGCAGAAAACTTAACTGAACCAACAATAGCTTCATTAAAAATGACTGTGCCGTAAACAGCATCCAGTACATATTTATCTGAAGTGATGGCAACATCCGAGCTGTCTTTAAAATCCACTTCACTTAAATTACGATGTCCTAAGTCAATCATGGCGCCAGCTTCTACAGCACCCAGAGTAATATCAGTCAGCTGAGTTTCAGGGATTTCGATTGATTTGCCACTTAGGACCATTGCTAAGTTTTGCTTTGTTACTTCTTCAAGCGTACCAGAGATAGCCACTGCAGTTTGTTTGCGTAGTACCGCATCCTTAGCACGGAGGCCGGTTTTACTTTCATAGTGATCAGTGGATTCACTAGAGATTGCGATCTGCAATTCCGGTGTATTACCAACGGGCAATAAGGCAGATGGCACACTATTAACCATCTTCGCCAAATGAAGCTCGCCTTGAAGCGAGATTAAATCTGATTTAGCCATTACTTTTCATCCCCTGTGGTTTTCTTGGCTGGAGCAGCGGCTTTAGCTTCAGGTACTTCCTGAATCACGCCATCTGCCACTAATTTTTTGATCTGAGCATCACCCAATCCGCCAACGACATCGCCCTTTTTAAAGCGACCGACAGGCTGAGTTGCCTTGTATTGTTTCACCATGACTGGCTCCTAAATGAATTTTTGTGATTCAAAAATAATCGTGATGTATGCAAAGCCCGGACTATAACCATCCCGAACCGATATGAAATCCAGTGCCGTGCGTGATGCTTGAGGCTGCCAACCGGAAAGTAGTTGAATTACTTTCTCGGTCAAAAGCCCCGCTTCATCACTTACAGCACGTCCATCGGTCATTTGAGATTGAGCATTGCGACATGCCACCGTAACCGCCCATTGCTGACCGATCTGATTGATACTTCCACGACCTGCACTGGCTTTCTTGTCGATACGGACAAAATTGACATGCGCAGATGGCGTGACTTGTGACATCTCTGTTACGCTGACTGAGTTTAACGGCGTATAGATCTTTAGAAGTTCTGGAATTTCTTTCAGCTTTTCTGCAATCTCATCACGTACCGCGAAGAAGGTGCTCATCTATAAAACTCCCGACAATATCTAAAACCATGGCTTCATCTTCTGCATTGATCCCTAACTGTGTTCGAGGCGGTAAAATCGACTGCTTAACTTTCCGATATTGACCACCCACTGCAAAAGTAATGTATTGGCCATTCTTAGGTAGGATTGTTGCGCCGTAATGTAGATGGGGTGCAACCAATGATTGGGAGAATGACAAATACAGAAACCGGGAACGGGCATTTAAGGCTAAGCCGCGTGGAATTAGGTTGGTGGTCAGTTCAGTTTTTCCGGCCCCTGGTGGAACATTGATAACTACGTTCGCAATCTCACCAGCTATCACCTGATCAATGATCCAAGAGATATAAACATGGTGCCAGTTCACCGTAAATTTGAAGCCCATTCGGGGCTTAAAGAAACGCCGGGTGAAATATAAATGCTCATCTTCACACAGCTTCTTTTCAACCTGTGTTTGCAGATCCATTTAGTATTCCTCTTGGGCCTTCTTTACAGCAGCTTCAACTTGGTCTTGGGTAGCGTGCACAACTGTTGTTTGTAATGCTTCGCCGTCCTTACCGGTAATTTCTTGTCGGTTAGTGAATTGACCACCTACATCTTTAGCAGCCTGTTCAAGAATCTTGAGTGCTAATTTTGCATTCTTGGTTTTTTCAAGTTGCTTCTGATATTGCTTAAGCCGGTAATACTTACTAGCAATTGGAATATCTATCAAACCTTCATCAAATTTCTTACGAGTCTGGTTGAATAGATCTGCAAGTTTTTTCCCGAGATTGCGACCTGCATATTTAGTCGGGTCATAGTTTTCACACTGACGGCGATCAATTTCAATATTGAACTCTTGCTTGACCAACTCCGCAACTTCTTGAGGGGTATCACGGCATGCAAGAGCTTGAACGATAAATATTTTTACAGGCTCTTTAAGTGCTGCCATAAATCCCCCTTTTGTCATGCTACGTCATGCAAAGTAGGCAAAAAAAATCCCCTTTAATCGGGGAGCTTTTTTAAATCATTTCAAAATGCCTCAATGCTTCTTCAACCTTACCCTTATGTTCTTCAGGACAAGGATGAACACGGTTATCTGGATCATACCTATTAGGTGCTTGCCTTTTAGTTAAACCATGCTGATTTTTAATATCTGCTATCCAGCAACTTTTAAAAGTACGCCCATGTTTTTCAGTAAGGAATTCTTGAATTTGTTTATATGTAGCCATACGTGCCCTCCTTTAGATCAAATCTACAAAAAAATGAAATAAAGTAAAGCTAAAATCTGATCCCATTTTAATTAATCACACAGTTCCCACAACATGCTGCAATATTCGTTTCAGATACAAACGGCGCATTCTTGGCAATTTCCAAAAGCCGTTTTACAGACTCATCTGCGCCCCATCGTTTGGTCTCACCAAAGAAAACTTCAACGTCATGGCCAGCCAGGTAATGCTTAGGTAAACCAGTCATATCGCTATAAATGATTTCACCATCTTCATCACGCTCTACACCGATGTGATACAGCTCATGCTCAATCAAACGGCAGAACTCACGATCTGAGGCTTGCTCACAGAAAGCAGCATCCACAGTAATCAGGTATTGAGGCACAAAGCCGAACCAGTCCCGCATCTGCTGTTCCTGGCGTGCTTTCTTCCAGCCGCCCACGTTAAACATCACCTTTTCACATTGACCCAGTACCATACGCTTTTTCGCTACGGCGGCAGATGAAGCCCATGCGAATGCAAGGAACTCTTCATTGTTATGCAGTAATTCAGCAATATGATCATGATCCGGGTTATGTAGTTCACCACCGAGAGTAAGCCAGTTATTCACGACCCATTCTTTAAGCTCTGGTGCTGGTGCCAAACGAATAGCCTCCTCTTCCTCAGCCTGATCAATCAGCTCCGTCGGCGGGAATGGTCTGAACTGTTCCATAAGATGCCTTTAAATTTCTCAGCCATGCCGTTGCACGGCCCATGTTGATATCATTGACTTCAAAACGCTGATAGCGGTAACCCATTTCTTCAGCATGGTCATAGCGATCCATACTCCAAGCTTTTGTGGCCAACTTACCTTTTCGACCACCAGACCAAGGCCCACCAGCAATTTCAATTAATGTGAGATAGCCAACCAGGTGCAAATCGAAACGCCAGTGCTTAGTACTTTTAAAATGAAAATATTCTTCGTATTTGATTTCCATCCGATCCAAGATTTCTTTTAATCGATCGAATGCTTCTAAGTATTTTTCACCAGCTTTGGGTAGGGGTCTGACACGCGATTTCTTTTTTGGCGGGATTTTTTGGGTGAAAAGTTTATAAGCCTTTTCATCCATACAAAGTGAACCGTAAATTATTAATGCGTTCTTTCAGCTTAATTATAATTTCATCGATTACCATCATTTGATGACGCGTCAATCCAGATCTGCTGAGATTCTGATACTTAGACAGCTCAGTACTGCAAAATTCTAAGTCTTGTTTAGCTTGTACTTTGTCTGTCATAGGTACCACCAATAAGAAAAGAAAAACCCCGACAAATTAATGACGGGGTTTGAGTCGTAATACGTTCGACAAAAGGAAAATAGCAATATATTTCAATAAAAAACCCGTTTAACTCTCTCCAATTAAACGGGCTTGACTTGCGTCACAACGTCTTTCTTCTTTTGCAGAGCAACTATATTGCTTAAATATTACAGCTTTATGAAACAGCTCTTTGCTTGAGTGGTTGTTATTCAACTTCTTTCAAACAATCCCGACACACTTTGATTTCTTCATCATCAATCGTGTAATCGATCTCAGTCGCACCGTGTAGGCCGAATAAACACATCAGTAATCTAAGCATGATTTTACTCCTGGACAATCAAGCAATCATGTCGCAAGAAATGTCAGTTATTTTCACTTATAAAACATAAATTTATGATATTTATTTCCAAAATAATGTCAGTAATTTTGTCGAACTAAGCAAGATTCCTTCCTGGTTAATCAAGCAATGATCAAGCATTTTAACTTGGTGTGATTACACTAATATTTCTCAGGGCATTAAATAAGCCCTTTTCGCAGGGCCAAACGCTACTCATTAATCCATCATCTCGAAATGGGCTATCAATCTGACTTCTTAACTTTCGTCCTGTATGGGTCGGGTTGTCATCCCAGATCTAGTATTTCTCTTAGGCCCACTCAGTACGTGACGAAATCGCACTGGATTCAAACCAATTTATACGGCTGGTTTCAGCATCCCACCGTTTGTGCTTTTAGCTGAACAAATGAATGTACAGCGTCACAAATCCGAATTGCCTAATGGCTGACGTTATTTCATAAGATCACCAATGAGTCAGGTTTATGGAATTTCAGGCATTAAAAAAGCCCGATCAAATTAATGAGCAGGCTTATATTTTTGATTTTGTATTATTCCACTTCTTTCAAACAATCCCGACACACTTTCTGGTCATCACAATTAATTTCAGTCACACCATGCAGGCCAAATAAGCAGAATATAAATTGGAGCATACTTTTCTCTATAAATTAAAAAAGCCTGATCAAATTCATGAACAGGCTTACCTCTTTTAAATTTACTTTATTTAATTTGTGTAATCATCTCTATGCTTACCACACTTGCAACATTCTACCTGAATAAAAATATCCGACTCATAAGTGTAGTGATGAAAGCATAATAGCTGCTTTAAGAGTTGCCGCATATTTTTCTCCCAAATGTTGGAGACCCCACTGAAAAGTGGAGTGATCATAGATGGTAAATAACAAGTTAGTACTTGCTCATCGCCTGCATAACAATTAGCTGTGAAGAACTTCTAATTCAAAACCGTTATCAATCATTTCATTAATACTGGGTATCAGTGCCTCCACCCACTCTCCCTTGCTCCAAACCTTTAAAATTCCATTCTCTTCCTTATAGTAAGCATGATCGAAAAGTGAGATATGATGAATAACCTGTGTTCCGTTTGGTATACGTGTCATACAAACCTCCAGACTTTTTGTTGTAATTTTAATCTATCAGAATATTATGTTTTTTAATTATAGATGCTTGTATCAATTCACTATTAAATGTGACCTATCAAACAATACAGCAACACATGACATAAGAAAAATAGGCAAAAAAAACCTCCTTTGGGAAAAGGAGGCTGAAATTGGAAAGAAACTACAGCGATAGAATCTAGGCCACGATTCTATCTAAATTTATTTTTTAATCAACAGTAAAAATCATTTTATTTAGGCAATAAAAAGCCCACTTACTCGTCAAAATAAGCGGGCCCGTGCTGCAGTCATTTTCTTCGTATTACGTCTTCTTCTTATCGCAAAAACAATATAGCACTAAGGCTTTGATCAGAAAGTATAGAGAATATTAAGAAACTGTTTTCAAATGTTGAACTTAAGTTAATTTTCTTTTCAGGTAATAAATTCTAAGCATTAAAAAAGCCCACCATTTGGAGAGCTTTCCTTGATGCTTAAACCTATTCTTTTGAACACTTCACTTCAAACTGGTATTCGTCTTGGGTAACCTTAATTTTAATATTTTTATATTTTCGTTTGTTTGGATCCATTGCCGAGCCAGCCACTTCCTCAAAAAAGCTACGATCATTCATTAGCTCGCCATACACTTTATAGCCTAATAAAATCTTTTCAGGCTTTTTGCCTTCAGCCACTAATTTACCGAGAGTATCTTCTAGTTTTTTAACAGTTAAAATCGCCATTTCAATTAGAGCTCAAAAACAAAAAGGCATTATCACTTAATTTTATGAATAAATAATGTCAAAAAAGCCCACCTTTCGATGAGCTTTAATGACTTGGTCTCGGTTGAACCGTAATACGACCAGTATAGAAAAAGAATACCTTACATCCATATAGGATGTCAAACACTCAATTTTCTTAAATTTTTCCGGTACTGGCCTGCATAATGCTCTACCTCATCGTTCAACTCTTTGAGCAAAAGTTCAACTGCATTACCTAGCCATGCATAGCGTTTTGAATAAGTATTTGGTTCAATATAATCAATTCCTGAAAATACTAAGCGGCCTTTCAATGTATGGTATTCACGCAACTTTGGACGCAATGAATAAAACAGTTCCATGCGTGCAATGTGTTTGCAGAATTGCGGCATATCAAAACTTTCACGCTGCTTATCCATTTCCTCTTGCACCATACGCCATAAGTAATCTGAGATGTATTTTGTGACCACGGAATAATTATCCGTATTGTCTCGATAATCACCCCATACCAAAATTGACGCATAAGCCTTGGTTTCATCATTTGGCATTAAAGCAATTGCGCCACAACGATCTTCCCAATTGACAGGGATTTCATTTGTTGGTGGTGTATCTGCTTCATAATTTGCTGTTTTGGCTCTTAACTGCTGCCCCAACCATTCAATATTTGTCATCTTTTCAGCTACCGTCGCATTCATCCCAAATCCCCTACCATCTTCTCAATTTGCTGGATCGCGTGACCTGACTTCACTTGATCTGTACTAAACCTTAATACTTGAAAACCCATCATGGTTGCGGCGTTATATTTTTCCATGTCCCCGATATACCCCTTGCCTCTGGTATGTCTTCCTCCACTCCAGATCGCACCTTCAACTTCTACCAGTATCTTTTTTCCTACCAGGTGGAAATCAGCTCTCCATTTCCGCTTTGGGTGAAACTCAAATTCCTGCTCAAACTCAATTTTTAAAGTCTTTAATTCTCTGGCCAGCTTTGCTTCAAACTCATTCGGTATCTTTTCACTTTTAACCTTAGGGCGCTTGGAACGCCCTTTCGCTCTGGTGGCTTTCACCATTTTCTTGTATTCAGCGATTGAGTAGCTGGTCATTCACCCCAAACCCTCAATACAACGGCGCCAATAGCCATGAAAATAAACATCAGCGCTTTGTTTAGATCCTTCATACGGCAATTTCACCCTTTACATTCATAATGTCTTTGGCATATGCAGTTGCACGGTAATGACTCTCTGATACACGCTCCAAATAACCACCTTTGACATGCTCCTGAAGCAGGCTGTAAATAGTGGTTCTATGGAAATCAAAAACAGCTTCTTGCACGTCCTTCACTGAAAATGGCGTAGTGGCATAACAAGCAAAAAGCATCAAACTTATCTGATCTTCAAAGCTAACTTTCCTATGGATTTTTGACTGATCATCAGAATCAATTTGCTTAATCTCGCCACCATTTTTCAAAAATTCTTCAATTGTTGTATTCACACCCCACCCCCTACACGCTGATCTGTCCAATTGCATTCAACTACGGTTAATCCACCCTGTTGAAAACGAGACCAAAGACGATCACCCAAGTCTTTCTGCAGCTCAGCTAATGTCAGATTAGAAATCAGCATGGTCGGCTTCATCCGGTCATAGCGTGCACATAAAACTTTGTGAACTAGCTCACGGCGTTTATCACGGTCATGCAATCCATATTCATCCAGGATCAACAGGTCATACTGGCTGAAATCATAAATCACAGATTTTTCTGTAGCGTCCGGCTGCTCCCATGCGTTCATGATTCGCTGTGCCAGATCTTCGCTGGTGATGTAGCGTGCATACTTGCCCTTGTTGAGCAATGTTCGAGCTGTTGCGCAGCTGAGATGAGTTTTTCCTGTACCAGTAGGTCCCACCATCACAAAGTTGTTTTTATGGCCATTGATCATGTTCTTGGCAAAGGAAACAACCTGATTCAGTGCGTTCTGGTGTCCAGCGTGTTGAACGTTGTAATTCTTAAAACCTGATGTTGCATGGCGCTCTGGAAGCATTGCCCCAGCAAAGTGTTTTTCACGTACAGTGCGATCAATTTCAGCTTGTGCATTGCGCTTTTGCTCTTCCAGAAATTCTACGGCGCATTGTGGACATTTGTGGTATGGACCGGCTTGAACCATTGCTATTTTGTGCTCTGAGCAGATCGCGTGTGTTTGTTTTAATCCCTGAGTCAGCATCGACATTGCGTTCATACAAAGTCCTCCGGGATATGTACTGGTGAATTCACTGCTGCGTGATGTTGCGATGCTTGGTCTGCCCAAGCTGTATTCACATCCAGATTAGAATTTTGTTTTTCAGAAGACTGATACGTTTTTTGAGTGTATTTACGCTTGATCCACTTCACGAAGTTTGAATACATCTGGGTGTCTGTGATCAAGCCTGCGTTCAAACGTGGTTCGTAATGGGCATTCACTTCAAGTAAAATCTGATTCACCAGTTCTTGGGTCATCGGAGTTTCACCTGATCTCTGTATGCACAGCGCAAAGATGCCTTGATTCAAGCTGCTGAAACTGGGGAGGCTTCATGAGTTATTCCTACTCTTCAATGACCCGCGTGCTGCTTGTGCAGTACAAGGGCCGGGTTAGAACTTATCGCAATATCAATCTATTCGGTATTGACGATTGCCTGCGAAATTTTGTGAATACCTGGGGGTACAAATGATCTTCAGAATTAAAAAGAAGCACCAAGTGGGCTTCAAATTATGGCTTGAAAAGCTGGGTTATACAAAGAAAGAGCTTGCTGACGGTAGTACTACTTTCTCGGGCAAAGGTACACGCAAAGCATTGAGCTATGTGTTTTTAAAAAGTGATTTAACAGGTAATGCAGCATGTTAGGCGCTATTTGGTGAATATGAAGAGCACCTGGATAACCCTGATTATTTAGATGTGAAGGTGGCGTGATGGAAAAGAATAAATTGTGGTGCGTAGGAATCTGCCCTGAAGATGATAGTCCGCATGAGCAGTCACCTGCCGTATCAAAAGAAATTGCTGAACGTGCTTTGGCTCGTTACAGAGCAATGACTAAGGCTGAAGGCAATCAGTTCATGATCGAATCATTTGATGAATACTTTCAGGTTCAAGAGTGGGAAGGCACAGCCGAAGACCACCAAGAACAAATGTTTTACACAGAAGATTGGTTTAAAGAGCCGATGTACCAGTGCTTTGACCTACCAACAGCATGCAAAGTTTTTAAATATGGTGAGATTGTTGAATGCTACAAAAAAGGCTCATCACCACTTACTACATCAAATTTTGAAGAAGCCAAGCGCTTCTATGAGGTGGCGTGATGGATAGTACTGATCAAATAGTTGAGCCAACCCCATTTGATGATGTGCAGTGGCTCTGGTGCGCTGACTGGTGCAAGAAAAAAGGTTTAAGCCCATATGATGCAAAGAACTGGGCAGATGCAAAATTTGAATACTTGAAGGCTCATGAAGCCAAGGAGAGAACCAATGAATATGAGTGAGCCGACTTTATATGACAGGATCAAAAAAGGAGAAATTGACCAGCCAAGCAAAGATGGTCCACGAAGTTACTACCTAAATAGTTATGTGAACGAAGTTGTCACAAGGCATTCAAAAACTGGTAAAGTAGCCGCTTGATTGAGCGGCTTTTTAATGCCTGCAAAATCAGTCACTTTTCTAAAAGTGAGTAACATAGTGAGTAACGATTAGAAATAAAGATGCTCATTTTCACAATTTTCAAGAGGTTACGTGCGATATGCTTCTCATGGTCGACAACTATGACTCCTTTACTTATAACATCGTCCAATATTTTGGCGAACTGAATCAAGAAGTAAAAGTAGTCCGTAATGATGCCGTGACATTGGAAGATATAGAGCGATGGCAACCTAAGTATTTAGTGATTGGCCCCGGCCCGTGCTCGCCAAGTGAGGCAGGAATTTCTATTCCTGCCATTCAGCATTTTGCTGGCAAAATTCCTTTACTGGGCGTTTGTCTTGGTCATCAAAGTATGGGGCAGGCATTTGGCGGTGATATCGTGCGTGCCAAACGTGTCATGCATGGCCGTCTGTCTGATATGTACCACAGTGATACCGGGATTTTCAGCAATCTTCCTTCTCCATTTCCTGCAACGCGCTATCATTCACTGGTGATTGATCAAGCTACCTTGCCCGAATGTCTGGAAGTCACCTGCTGGACCAATGAAGCGGATGGCTCTATGGAAGAAATTATGGGTGTGAAACATAAGACATTGCCGGTCGAAGGCGTGCAGTTCCATCCTGAATCGATTCTGAGCCAGCATGGTCATCAAATCTTTAAAAACTTTCTCGAAATTTATGCCTAAGAACATCTTATGAATATTCAACAAGCTTTAAGCAATATTACTAAAAACATTCACCTGACTCAGGATCAAATGCAAGACGTGATGCGTGCCATCATGTCAGGTGAAGCGACCGATGCCCAGATTGGTGCCCTGCTGATGGGCTTACGCCTAAAAGGCGAAAGCATTGATGAGATTACTGCAGCTGCACGTGTTATGCGTGAACTGGCTACCAAAATTGATGTCAGTGATATTCCATATTTAGTGGACATCGTGGGTACAGGTGGTGATGGCCAGAACCTGTTTAATGTTTCTACTGCTTCTGCATTTGTAATTGCAGCAGCGGGCGCAACCATTGCCAAACATGGTAACCGCGGCGTTTCGACCAAATCAGGTTCGTCGGATTTACTGGAACAGGCCGGGATTAACCTGGACCTGAATATGCAGCAGACTGAACGCTGTATCCGTGATGTCGGTGTCGGCTTCCTGTTTGCACCGAATCATCATCAAGCCATGAAATATGCAATCGGCCCACGTAAAGAATTGGGGATTCGCAGTATTTTCAACCTACTCGGTCCTTTAACCAATCCGGCTGGCGTACAACGTCTGGTCATTGGCGTATTTTCCAATGAACTCTGCCGTCCGATTGCGGAAGTTATGAAACAGCTCGGTGCTGAACATGTGATGGTAGTACATTCACGTGATGGTCTGGATGAAATCAGTATAGCCTCTTCAACTCATGTTGCTGAACTGAAAAATGGCGAAGTCACCGAATGGGAAATTATTCCTGAATCGGTCGATATTGAATCGCAAACTCTGACCGGACTGATTGTGGAAGATTCTGCGCAAAGTCTGGCTTTAATCAAAGATGCACTGGGCAAGAAAAAATCAGACATCGGCGATAAAGCCGCCAATATGATCGCGCTGAATGCCGGCGCAGGTATTTATGTCTCCGGTTTGACCAGCAGCTATAAGCAAGGTGTTGCGCTGGCACATGACATTATCTATGGCGGTCAGGCACTTGAGAAAATGAGTGTACTGTCTGAATTTACCAAAACTATTAAACATTACGAAGCTTAATTCGGTCAGGGATTTTGATCATGGTGGATATCGCAAATACAATTTTAGGCAAAATTGTTGACCGTAAAAAAGAAGAATTTGCCCTACGTTTAAAGCAGAAAAGCTATAAAGATCTGGAAGAACTGGCACAAGGTGCATCACCTGTGCGTGGTTTTGCCCAGTCTTTAGTGTCGAAACGTCCGGGTGTCATTGCTGAAATTAAGAAAGCTTCGCCATCCAAGGGCATTATTCGCGAGAACTTTAACCCTGCGGAAATTGCAGCACAGTATCAGGAGGCAGGTGCAGCCTGTTTATCGGTGCTGACCGATGTAGACTTTTTCCAGGGTCACGATGACAACATTCAGATTGCCCGTTCACATTGCGACCTGCCTGCACTGCGCAAAGACTTTCTGATCGATCCTTATGGAGTTATCGAAGCACGTGCCCTGCATGCAGACTGTATCTTGCTAATTGTGGCTTGCCTGTCTGACCAGCAGTTAGAAGAAATGTCTAAAACTGCATTTGAACATCATCTGGATGTACTGGTTGAAGTTCACGATGAAGAAGAACTATCCCGTGCTTTAAAACTTTCTGATCGTTGTCTGCTCGGTGTAAATAACCGTAATTTAAAAACCTTTGATGTGGATTTAAACACATCATTACGTTTGAAAAAATTACTGGACCCTTCACGCCTGCTGGTGACTGAAAGTGGTATTGCCACACCTGCGGATGTTGCGATGATGCAGAAAAATGATATTCACGCCTTTCTGGTCGGCGAAAGCTTCATGAAACAACCACGTCCGGATCATGCTTTCCGCGATCTGTTTGGTGAGCCTGAAGCGGTTTAAAATGTAAATGCTCACCTAAGCATTAAAAAAGCCCAATCTCAGGATTGGGCTTTTTTATTTTCAATATTGAAAAGTAGATCATAGATTCTCGAGCGTATTTAAAATCCTCAGCAATGTCATGAACGCAATTCAGTTCTCCTTTGTCTATTTTCAGACTATAATTCTTGTAAATTCCGCATCTCCCTTGTTTTTACATTATGAGTAAACACGATTCTTCATTATCTAAAGATCAGTACAACCTGCTGAAATCTTTTAAGAAGCAAATTACACAGCCGCAAACACCTGCGGTCGTTGCTGCACCTGTTGAAAAGACTGTCGAGCAAGAAGCGTTAGAAGAACTGGAATTATTCCGCAAGCAAATGCAGGGCGTACAAAAAATTGAATCGGGAAATACGGTTCAACTGGACAAACCACGCAAGAAAAAGCCGGATGCACAAATCTTGGCAAAGCGTGCAGCGGCTACTGGCCCGCTGGAAACAGAGGCAATGGCTTTATCAGATACTCAGGCCATGCTCAATCCTGTCGGCAGTCAGGCCAACTTGAGCTATCGCATCGCCACCTTGCAGCATAAAGTGTTTGAAGACTTGAAAGCCGGTAACTTGCGCTGGTTTGAAGCTGTGGATCTGCATGGCTGTACCGTGGAAGAAGCGCGTCAAGCCGTGCTGCAGATTATCCAGATCGCCAAAGATGAAAACCAGAACGTGATTAAAATCATACATGGCAAAGGTCCGGAAGCGATTTTAAAAACCTATGTCAACGGCTGGCTGCGTCAGCATCGCGATGTTTTGGCTTTTGTCAGTGCACCTGAAAAGCAAGGTGGTACCGGTGCGGTATTGGTTCTGCTCAAACGTGCAGAAAAGAATCCAAAGTTCAAACAGTAAACGGTTTTAGCCTCAAAACAAGGCATTGTAAAAGTTTTCTGCTACAATGCCGTCCTTGTTCATTCTCAGTTTAAGTGAATACGTCATATGACTATGCAGCAATCCTACGCAAACATTCTTACTGCCGTTGGCGAAGATCTAAATCGCCCTGGTCTCAAAGATACGCCTGTGCGCGCTGCGAAAGCATTTTCATATTTAACCTCGGGTTATAGCCAGACACTTGAAGAAGTGACCAACAAGGCGGTCTTCCCTTCCGATAACCGTGAAATGGTACTGGTTAAAAACATCGAATTTTATTCGCTATGTGAGCATCACTTATTGCCATTTTATGGCCGCGTACATATCGCCTATTTGCCAGAAGGTCATGTTTTAGGCCTGTCTAAATTTGCCCGTATTACTGAAATGTTTGCACGCCGTTTGCAGATTCAGGAAAATCTGACTCAGCAAATTGCAGAAGCAGTGGCTGAAGTCACCAAAGCACGCGGTGTTGCAGTAATGATTGATTCTGCGCACATGTGCATGATGATGCGCGGTGTAGGCAAGCAGGAATCAACCACACGTACGGTATCATTTATTGGTGATTTTAAAACCGACAAAGAAACACGTCGTGAATTTTTAAGTGCGGTTCCAGAAAGCTATTAATTATTAAAGCTTAAAAATAAGTTACTCAAAGCCTCGATCATTCGGGGTTTTTTGCTTTTAAAGGAAGAGGATATCAATACTTAATTCAAAAGCTCACTTGCTATAAATAACACCTGGTAACAGGGTTTAAAGACCTGTCCCAAAACTTGCTATGTTTCAGTCTAGAACTCAAACAATTCCTGCTTGTGTTTGCAACAAGCCTACACTTGGATACACGATAAAGTTTTAATCCTGCCGCTCTCCCATTAAAGTAATTTGAAGTTGATATACAGCAAAGCGCTTTATATCTTTCTGATTGATTTTTAATGATAAGGAAAGTAACCATGGCGAATAGTAAAAATAACCAGGCGAAAGACAGCAAAAAATCAGCAAAAACTGCTAAAAAGACCCAAGATGAGAAACTGAAAAAGTCGAATAAGAGTAGTGACAAAGACAGTGATCGCAAAGTCACTAAAAAAGCGGCGAGCAGTAAATCTAAAGCGGCATCTTCTAAGAAAGACAATGCCAGCAAAGATGAAAAAGTGAAGGCGAAGAAAAATTCGAGCTCAAAAGCCAGTGATAAAGCGAAAGACCAAAAGACCTCTTCCGCGAAAAAACCGGCTAAAGCGAAAAGCAGCAACAAGAGTAAAGACGACACTAAAGTGAAAAAGTCTTCTTCAAAAAAATCGGCGCCTGCTAAAAAGCAGTCGAGTAGCTCCTCTAAGAGCAAGTCAACCAAGGCTAAAACCTCGAAGACCAGTTCAAAAAAATCGAAGTAAAATGAAAGCCCCTAGCTCTAAATGACAGGGGCTTTTCTGTATCTTGTCCTTTCGTTTTTATAATTTGTATTAGCTGAAATATTGAGTCATTTTAAATTTCAGAAAAGGCCGAATATGAAGTCATCTGCCAAAGTAACCCCACCAAAACGTCCGTCACGTGTAGTTTCGAATAGTTTTGATTATTTTCTGGACTTTGCAAAGATTAATTTTCGTAAACGACCCCAGCTCTACCGGATTGGCCGTGGTGAACAAGGTGTATTACTGGTTGAGCCTTATAAATCGGAAATCCTGCCACACTGGCGCTTTGCAGATGAAGCAAAAGCCCAAGCGAGTAGCGAGAAAATCTATCAGCTTTTCTTGGACTATTTAAAGCAAGAAGATTTTATCGGTGCGGACATGGCACGCAAGTTTTTACAGATGGGTTTCACCCGTGCCCGACGTTATGCCAATCATAAAGGTGGCAAAAAATACGATGGCCCGGTTCCGGAGGATAAAAAAGGCTTGAGTGGTGCGCATGGCCGTTCCGAGCTGCCACGTAATCATGAAGATCCGGTTAAAGCCGCTGCTGCCAAAATCTTTAAACAGAAATGGGATGAAGCTAAAAATCATCCCGAATATCTCCAGCAAAAACAGAAATTTCAGGAATTTATAGAGCAGCAGTCTGCAACTGGCTAAAAACCTTTCATTTAAACTGAGAGTGGCTGTGCGACAGGGTTCAAGGACTGATGAGCCATATAAACTCTGTTACGCCCGTTGTTCTTCGCCATATACAAGGCAGAATCTGCCGCATTCAGGAAGCGCTGATAATCCGGATGTCCATCATAAAGCACACAACCAATACTGACCGTAAATTTAAACTGCTGGCCTTGTGCCGAATTAATCATGCCATTTTCAATATATTTACGAATACTTTCGGCAATATTCAGGGCACGTTTCTCATCAGTATCCACCAGTAATAGCAAAAACTCTTCACCGCCGACCCGGAAAGCATAATCACTGCCCTGACTGTATTTTTGCAATGCTTCGGCCAGAAATTTCAAGGCCAGATCACCTGCTGCATGTCCAAATTTGTCATTAATACTTTTGAAATAATCAGCATCAATGGCAAGTAAAGACAAAGGCGTATGATTCTTACGGGAAAAAGTGATTTCACGTGAAATAATGGTATTCAAATAACGACGATTCAATAACTGGGTCAATGAATCATTACCTGATTCAATATATTCGGCCACCTGAAATAACTGATCTACTAACAACTGAATCTCACGGTTCAAGTCACGGATTCGTTGGATCAGTCCCAGCATATTGTTTTTGTCCGTACAGTCCATAATATCTTGATTAAGTTCATCGACTTGATAAATTCGTTCAATGATTAAATCGACCTGGTCAGAGCCGGTAAAAGCATAAGAGGCTTTATGAATAAACCATAAACCAAACTCCGACTTGGACAACATCGGATGATTCAATTTTTCATGCTCAGAAAAGACCTTGAACATGAGCTCATTTTCCCAGTCTAGCAATGAACTGCGCTGTTTATCTTTTTGTACGGCCACATCCTGCATCGCTGAAAAAACACGATAACTGTGTTTAATTTCCTGATTCATGGCTGTTTTGGCTTCATAAGATCGGCACATGACTTCTGTGGCAAACCCCATGATCTGGACAATATAACTGCAGGTAGTCAACATACTGTGATGAGGATTCTCATCCAGCAGTTCAAACATTTTACGCTCAATTTCACGTACACCGCGCATGATCAGCCAGGATGGAATTCCGACACGCGCATGCACATGCCCCACCATCGCCTGTTTCTGCACGGCATCGGCATAGCGTTTATTAATCCCTACACCAAAGCTTTCAAGTAGCCAGGCATTTAAAGTGTCGCGCAAGCGCTGTTGAATCAAGTCATCGGAAAAGAATTCTGCAGATTCCTTTTCAATGAGCATGTTTTTATAGAATTCTTCCACCAGAATCAGGGAATGATCTTGAATAAAATGAAAGGCATGCAATAAGTCATCAGATGAATAATTTTGACAGATCTGTTCCCATTGCTCGGCCAGTCTTGCCATGCATTCATTATTCATACTGTCTGTTCCCCAAAACCTTGCAATTTGTACTCACATTATGTGATAAATATAACAAATATCAGGTATTTTTCCTAAAATATCGACCAGATTATTTGTACCAAATCAAGCCAATCTTTTTATACAAGGGAAAACTAAACAGTAGCCTCATGGATACACAGCACTTTATCAATAGTTTTAAATAAATCTTAAAAATACCGAATCAAACCAAGACTCCATTGATCCCAGTCTTTGGACTGCTGTTGCTGATATTCCCAAGACAGCCGAAGTGCATGTTGTGGATTGAATGCATATTGGATTTCAGTATTCAGTTTCAGCTGCCAGCGATGCGAATCTTCCCAATAAGGCAGTTCCACCTGCACCAGACTGTTGATCTGATCGCTCCAGATATTCTGGCACCCCACAGTAGGGCCTGCACCTACGCGCCAGCCCTGATCCAGTGCCTTGCCTGCCTGTAGCTGAGTTTGCATTTGTGCATAACATAGATGTTCACGGCTGGCATTTGCCCAGCTATAACCACCCTGAGTTTTTAAGCTGGCGACGCCATGCTGTTCATCGTCACTAAACTGGCCATGCGCATCCAGTGCCTCCTGTTTCCAGCCCAAATTAAAACCCCAAGATAATGGCGTATTAAACGGATTGACCGGGTTATAGGAATTGACAGTAAATAGATCCAGATGTTCCAGCTTGAGCTCACTGTCACGATATTGCAAAGCCCCATCCAGAAACAGCAATTGTGTGCCGGTTCGAAAACCGCCTTGCGGGTCGATGAGATCATGATAAGCCTGCCGATGCCCTAGCTGGACAAAGGATTCACCCTGAACCTGTCCGGCCTGAAGACTGATATTCCGTGCATGATGGCTTTGTACCGGGTCTATTTTTGGACGTTCAGGCGCTTTACGCTGCTTCTCGATATTCAGCTGACTTCTTAAGCCTAATAACTTGCGAAAACGTGGCTGGGAAAATGATTTATCGACTGTTTGTCGGAGAAAGTCCAGATATAAATGATCATAGGCCATTTCCAGAATTTTGGCCTGATCTTCTGCCGGATAGGGCTGCAAGATTGAAGGCATTGCACCTGTTTCTGCATAAGCCAGCTGATGCGCAGTTTTTGCCAGCGCTTTGCCATGCTGTCTGGACTGTGCCAGCAATTGAGTTTCAAGCGCCGGACGGTAAACTTTCTGTTTGATCAAGCCCTGCTGTTCTACTACTTTTAGTGTTTCAATCGGAATCGCAGTCGAATTAAACTGTTTCTGTAGATTTAGCTCGGGACGTACCAGATCAAACAGTCCCAGTAGGCGATAAGCGCAATTATCACTGATAAAATAATAAGGGAAACTTACATTTTGCATTTCCCAGAGATGCTGTACCAAAAACCTGGTTTCTTGCGGACTTAAGTTTAATTCATATTCCCACAAATCCCGGCTTTCAAAGTCACCATACTCTTTGACCTTGCGGTAATACGGCATCAGTGAATATTCACCCGGATATTGTCCAGTCAGCCCTTTCCAGGCAAAGGACCAGTTGTCATTGCCATCGACCGTCGCAGCATAGTTGACCGCATAAGAAATCAGATTGAGTTGTTGCTGGTCTTTAGGGTCCAGACGCAACAAGGTATGACCAAACATCGAGCTGGGATTACCCATAAAATCCGTGGCATAGATCAGGGTTGCCTCATAAGGCTTGACCTCGCCAATCCATTTATCCAAATCCGGGCAACTGACCGCAAGCAATTGTTGCTCGGAAATATTCAATTGCTGCATTAACCAGCTGCTGCGTGCAGGAAACTTACAGCGGACGGACTGATTCGGCTCTGCGCTCAGGAATAAAGCCTGAATGTTATGCTGCATTTCTTTTTTTAGATCAGTTTTTCCCTGCTCTGCCAGGAAATAGCCCGAATAGTTAACCTCGCTATGACCTTGGGGATTGGCATACATGAGACGTTGCCAGGTAGTGCTCTGATCCAGACGCTGAGTTTCGGCCTGAGCGATATAATGCTGGATGTCTGGATTAATTTCGCTAGAAAAACTTAAAGGGCTGAATGTCAGGCCCAACATGAAGAACGCATATTTCATTCAGTTAACTTATTCTCATCAATTTCTTTTAGTCATAAGAAAACCCTGCCAGAACAGCAGGGTTTTTAGGGTGCGGATCAGATGTAGGATTTCAATACTTCATCTTTGGCCATCACAGTTTGTAAGGTGCTTAAAACTTGTAATGTATTCTGGTTTTCTTCGGAATAAATTTCAGAGAAATTCTGCTTGGAAACGCTAAAGAAACGAGCTTTATCTTCAGATTTAATATTCAAAAGTTCAGCCAGAACATTCAGGCTTTCACCCTCTCCAACTGCCATATCACGCGCCAATGCTTCAGCGTTTTCATTGGTAAAGGTCACCACTTGAGCGGTTACGGTACCGCCCTGGCTACAACCTAAAGTACCAAAAGTGATCCCGAGCCACTGATTCGTGAACAGAACGTTGGTCGTACCTGCAAAGAGTTTAGGAATAATACCAGACTGACCCGCCCATACCTGGCTTCCGATACCACAACCGACATCTCGGTCAGCCATCGCCATGCTTGAACCAGTCGCCAATACCGCCGCCAGCATAATTTTTTTCAACATAGTTATTCTCCAATTATTCTCATGCAATCTTTGTTATTACTCTAATAATGTAATTTAAATTACATACTCAGCAGAGTAGCGACAAGTCAAGTTTGGCGCAATTGAAAAAATGTATGCTTTACATAAACATAACCTGATTGATTTTACTGTTCCTTGAGCGCCCAATCGCCTTGTGAATTACGCTGTCCCAAAATTTTCAGCACCAACACCAGACTCAGCAGTAACAACAAATACCAGGAGCCCAGTTTGCCCCATCCCACCATATGCCATTGCTCAATCTGGCTTGGATAGAGCCAGATCTGGTAAAAGGTACTGATATTCTCGGCAATCCAGATAATAAACGCCAGAATCAGCAGTACGGGTAACATCGGCAACTGAAAAGTATGCCGATTCAGCTGAAAGCGAATTCTGGTTTTCCAGAACATGATCACGCTCCAGACAAATAAAATCACCCGATAATCGGGAATAAAAAACTTGCTCATAAAGTTGATATAAGACAAGACAGCCAATGTCAGCATATGGCTAAAACGCGGCAATTTTTCAAATGAAACCTGATATAGACGTAAAGAGCGCGCAAAAAAACTGCCGACCGCAGAATACATAAAACCGGCAAATAAAGGCACGGTCAGGATTTTAAATATTGCGGGTTGAGGGTAATGCCAGGAAGCAATTGCCGGATGGGTCAGGAAGATTTCCATCACCATGGCCATGAGATGAAATAACGCAATCACTTTGGCTTCAGCCCAGGATTCCAGTTTGGTATAGAGCAATATCACCTGAATCAGCAAAGCAAAAAAAAGCAGATAGTCATACCGGTAAAAACCAATGAAGAGATCGCTGCCCATAGAAGCAGTCAGCGCAAAAGCGAGCAGGAGTAAAATCCCAAATAAGGCAGCCGAAGCTGCCTTATAAGTAAATTCAAACCCTGATTTGAATAGATCGATCAAGGTTTACATCCTAAAGATATTTGGCACTATACTCATGTACGGTATCAATAAATGCTTTTGGATTCGCCGGATCAACCCACTGGGTAATACCATGACCTAAATTGGCAATATAACCGGTTTTCTCGCCATTGGCATAGGCATCATCCAGCATGGCTTTTGTCGCTTTAATGATGGTGTCTGATGAACCATATAAAGTTGCAGGATCCAGGTTACCCTGAAGTGCTGCACGACCAGCAACCGTTTGACGAGCGACATTCAATGGCGTGGTCCAGTCCAGACCAAATGCATCTGCGCCTGTCGTAATCATCGGTTCCAACCATTGACCGCCACCTTTGGTAAACAGAATTACCGGAATCTTGCGGCCGTCTTTCTCACGTTGCAAACCAGCGACAATCTTCTGCATATAGTTCAGCGAGAACTCGATATATTCACGATGTGCTAATGCCCCACCCCAACTATCAAAGATCTGTACCGCTTGTGCACCCGCATCGATCTGCGCATTCAAATATTCAGTCACTGCATCAGCCAGACGATCCAGTAAAGCATGCAAAACTTCAGGCTGCGCATACATCATCTGTTTGGTAAAACGGAAATCCTTGCTTGAACCACCTTCGACCATATACGTTGCCAGAGTCCATGGACTGCCCGAGAAACCAATCAGAGGAACCTGACCGCTCAGGGCTGAACGAATGGTCGAAACGGCATTCATCACATAATCCAGATCCGACTTGGCATTAAATGCAGGCAGATTGGCTACATCCTGTTCGGTACGGATGGTCTTGTGAAATTTCGGGCCTTCACCAGCTTCAAAATACAGCCCCAGTCCCAAAGCATCCGGAACCGTCAAGATATCTGAGAATAAAATCGCGGCATCAAGATCATAACGGCGCAAAGGCTGCAAAGTCACTTCACAGGCCAGTTCAGTATTCTTGCAAAGCGAAAGGAAATCTCCTGCCTTGGCACGCGTTTCGCGGTACTCAGGCAAATAACGGCCAGCCTGACGCATCATCCATACTGGCGTAGCATCTACAGGCTCACGCAACAATGCGCGCAGAAAACGATCATTTTTTAAGGTCGTCATTCACATTCCCATCTTTCTTTGACATTGCCAACATCATAGCAAAAAGGCCGCAGTTTTAATAACTTCTGGCAACTTTAAAAACCGATCGGATTGAACGGCAACCTAGTGATTTACACAAAACAACTACTGCATCTCCACATTTTTTCTGTAATACTTATAGTGTTTTTTCACATAGTTAAAGAAATAATTCTTAAGGTTGAGTTACATGTTCGTTCGCACAATGCTCGCTGTGAGTCTAGGTTGCATTTTCGCAGGTCAAGTTTTTGCCGCGTCTACTGCTGAACAACCATTAAAACCCCAAGTGGTGACTGATGTTGCAGTGCAAGATCCGATTGATCCATTAGCAACTGAAGCTTCAGCGGCCCAAGCAGCACCTGCAGAAGCGCAAATTACCGCACAAGAACAACAAGACTTAAAACAGGCATCTGAAGCGCTGAATAAGCTACAGGATACCGAAGAGCAGACTGCTTCTATTGGCGCAGCACCAAATACCAAAGCACCGACTAACTCTGCAGCGACCAAAGCTTCGTGGACTTTAGACGGTTTAAACAATGCCCAATGGTATGAAAATATCGGTGCAGGTCAATTCCCAGTTTACGCACGTGCGCATGTCATGCTGAATAATGCTCATGCATCACCGGGTGCGATTGACGGAACCAGCGGTAAAAACACACTAAAAGCGATTGCATCTTTCCAGCAAATGAATGGCATTAAACCGACAGGTGTTTTGACTCAGGAAACCTGGGATAAACTAGTTGCACGTCAGGGTTCTAAGCCAACCTTTGTTGAATACACCATTACTGAAAAAGATCTGGCAGGCCCATTTGCCAAGTCTATTCCTTCAGATTATGCGTTACAGGCAAAAATGAAAGGCTTGTACTACACGCGTGTCAGTGAAATGTTGAGTGAAAAATTCCATATGGATGAGAATTTTTTAAAGAAACTCAATCCAAATGCCAACTTTAATAAAGTTGGTGAAAAATTACTGGTCAGTAATGTACGTAATGACTTGCCTGAAGGTATTCACTTGATTGTTGCACATAAAGGCGCGAAACAACTGTACTTATTTAATAGTAAAAATCAAATGATCGCGTCATTCCCTGCCACCATTGGTAGTGCGGATACACCATCTCCAACCGGAACCTATAAAGTAACAGGTGTTGCACCAAACCCTTGGTACAGCTACTCACCTTCTAACTTTGTACAAGGTAAAAATTTAAAACCACTATCTTTACCACCGGGTCCTAACGGTCCTGTCGGGAATATCTGGATTGGTTTAAGCAAGAAATCATTTGGTATTCACGGAACACCAAACCCGTCTAGCATTTCGAAAACAGCATCACATGGTTGTATTCGTTTGACTAACTGGGATGCCAATGATCTTGGCCGTAAAGTCAAATCTGGCGTAACGGTTCGTTTCTTAGAATGATGATCGGTCTGCCGATTTGAATAAAAATAGCCTGCTTTTGAGCGGGCTTTTTTATTCCTTATGTTTACTTTCAGCTCTTTCGTTGCAAAAATGCAATGATCTGTCGCCTATTTGAGATTTTTTCAGTGTTAAAACGACAGTATGATGATCTCAAGTTAAAAATAATGTCGAGATGAAATCATGAATGCTTTTCTACATCCGAGCGAAAATCGTGGTCATGTAAAAATGGGCTGGCTGGAGTCTAAACACAGCTTCTCATTTGGTAACTGGTATAACCCAAAGTATATGGGTGTTAGCGCCTTACGCGTTATTAATGATGATTTAATTGATGGTCATCAGGGTTTTGGCACACATCCACATGACAATATGGAAATCCTGACCTGTGTGCTAAAAGGAACCATTACCCATCAGGACAGCATGGGCAATCATGGCGGAATCGCTGCGGGTGAATGGCAACTGATGAGTGCAGGAACAGGTGTGCGACACAGTGAAATGAACCAGGGCGATGAACAGGTTCATTTACTGCAAATCTGGATTATTCCAAATGAACGTGATGCCAAGCCGAACTATCAGCAAATCCGTCTTGATCCGCATGAGCAACCGAACCAGTGGCATTTGATTTGTGGTCCGAATGACAATGCACCAATGCATATTCGTCAGAATGCCGAAGTCAAAACTGCGGTGATTCACCAAGGTCAAAGCCTGGAAGTGAAAGCGACCCAACATATTAATTATATACATGTTGTTTCTGGCACTGTTCAGATCGCAGAACATACAGTTGAAGCGGGTGGCGCAATTGCTTTTCTGGATGACACAGAAATTAAAGCAAGTGAAGATGCGCAAGCGATCTGGTTTGATTTGCCGGAAGTACCAAACTAAGCTTTTAAAGCTCTCAGCTCTAATGGCTATTGATCCAAGTGATTAATGGCCATTTTTTATACATATAATCATGAATAAGAAATAATAGTTCGCAAAATCATAACAAGGTTTCTTAACTAATAAAATTATGCCTACTACCTATACAAATCCAACCAATTCGCATCACATTTTTACCTAAGCAATGCATTATTTAGGTGAATATAAACCAATCCATTTCCATGGAATCCAGTGCTGTATAGCTTTGATCATTCACGACTGGTTTTGATATTGTATTTTGCAGGCATAAAGTGAATTGATCTTTTCATGTAGTTTAAATAAGTAGAAGAGCATATCCGTATGAACCAAATTTTAGAGATTCAAAGCAGCCAGCAGCAAGCTTTGCTTTATTTATTAGCCTTTTTAAAACAACAAGATTATCAGTTCACGACCATTACACCACTTTCACACCAGCGAATTCTGAATCGGAAAAAGAATGAAATTTATAAGCAAAGAACCCTTCAGGATATCTTTGGCTGGAATCTAAACTTTAAAAAAACTGATCTTGATTCTGCCCTTTTTGCATTATTGCAAGAACATCAACTTCTACAGGTTCAGGAAGATCAATACTTGAGTCAGGTTCGGGTTTCTTCACTCGATGGCGAACTCTTTATTCATTCAGCTTTTCCAACCACTCAGCAAGATGCGGTATTTTTTGGTCCGGATACGTATCGCTTTATCTATCATCTCAAGCAATATATAGCTGCTCAACCTCACCCTTTCAAACGGGTCGTGGAAATGTGTTGTGGCACTTCAGCAGCCGCGATCAGCATTGCCCAACATTTTCCAGATGTTAATGAAATTAGGGTTGCAGACCTGAATCCCAAAGCCTTGTTGTATAGCCAGATTAATATCAGTTTTGCCGGCTTAAACTATATTCATCCGGTCCAGAGTAATTTATTTTCCAATCTTGATGGAAAATTTGAGCTGATTTTTGCAAATCCGCCGTATTTGATTGATCCCGAACAACGTCAATATCGTCATGGTGGTCATGCGCTGGATGGCTGTGAATTATCATTCAGGATTATAAAAGAAGGTTTACAGCGGCTGAATTTTGGTGGACATTTATTCCTATATACCGGTGTGACCGTGACTGAACATGGCAATCTGTTTTTGCAGCATCTGCAAGATTTGATGAGACAGCATCAAAATATAATCTGGTCCTATGAGGAAATTGACCCGGATATTTTTGGTGAAGAACTGGAACAGCCGGCTTACCAACATGTAGAAAGAATTGCTTTGGCTCTGATCAAGATTGAAGTAGGCGATTAAAGAAGGCGAATTCAAACATGAGGTGCGACAGTTTGAAAAGTCTTATGATAATCAACAAGCTGAGCAAATTTCTCTAATGGTGTAAGCCAATCTAACGCTTTTCTAGGACGAGTATTCAGTGACATGGCAACTTGATTTAAATAATGCTGATCTGCCTGATTTAAATCAATCCCTTTAGGTAAATATTGCCTAATTAAACCATTCATATTTTCGCATGTGCCTTTTTGCCAGGGTGAATGTGGGTCACAGAAATATACATCTATGCCTAAATCTTCTTCAAGTATTTTATGTTCTGCCATCTCGCGTCCACGGTCATAGGTCAACGTTTTACGCAGTTCTGCAGGTAAATATTTCAGAGCTTCAGTTAAAGCCTTGCGCACTGATTCTGCCTTTGCATCAGGTAATGTTGCCAAGATACAGAGCCGTGTATTTCGTTCAATAAGTGTTGCTATCGAACTTTTATTGTCTTTACCTTTAATTAAATCAGCTTCCCAATGACCCGGTATTTTTCTTTCTTGAACTTCGGCTGGGCGCTCATGAATAGTTTTAATATCCTGTAATATAGAATCTTTTTTAGGTTCACCGTTAGCTTTTCGCTTTTTATTTTCATGACGCAGACAGGATAATAAGTCTTTTTTCAACTCACCCTTTGGTAATGCTCGTATCGTTGAATAAATCGTTGTATGGCTTACATTCATTGTTTGATCCAAATCAGGAAATGTCTTTAAACGCTTTGCTATTTGCTGAGGAGACCATAAACAACGGATCGCTTCAACAATAAATTTCCAGAGGATTGAATCGATTTTGAGTTTTCTGTGACCACGTCTACGTCTAGCGAAGGTGTTATCAGAAGCATATTGAGCTTGATAAACGTCATTGATGCTATTTCTTTTAAGCTCACGATAGATCGTACTAGGATGTCTTTTAATGAGTTCAGCAAATTTTCTGGCTGAAAAGCCTTCTTTTCTTGACTCAAGCATTAATGCAGTACGATCTTCAAAGTTAAGATGATGGTATGACAATTTTATATACTCCATAAACCCTTTAAATTAATTAGGTGGTTTATGTCGCACTTCAAGTTTTACTCTGCCGAATATCTATTTATAAATTATTGACTTTTTAAATATCAAACCTCTTCGAGACCCGTTTATTTTAAATCGCCCTATTAAAATCATAAGTAATAAAAAACCCCAATCTTTCGACTGGGGTTTTTAAAATTTGGCGGAAGCGGTGAGATTCGAACTCACGGAGGACTCACACCCTCGTCGGTTTTCAAGACCGGTGCATTAAACCGCTCTGCCACGCTTCCATGGCCGCAATAATACGGAGCTTTTATCCGACTGACAAGTGAAAATTACAGTGAATGCAATCAACTGCATATAGTTTCATCAAATCCTTACAGTTTTGCTGCTAATTCCGCTCCTTCACGAATAGCGCGCTTGGCATCCAGTTCAGCTGCCAGTTTTGCACCACCAATAATATGATACTGTGCCAAGGTGTTTTCTCCGGCAATCGGCATCAGGTCTTTTACCGATTCCTGACCTGCACATACCACAATGGTATCCACACGCAATAATTGAGCATGGCCATCCACCTCAATCCATAAGCCTTCATCTGTGACAGATTTATATTGCACGCCGCGCAACATCCGCACGGCATGTTTTTTTAACTGGGCACGATGTACCCAACCTGAAGTCTTGCCTAGTCCTGCGCCAAGCGGTGTTTTTTTACGTTGTAATAGATAAATTTCACGCACAGGCGGTTCTATTTCAGCACGCTGTAACCCGCCTTCAGTTACATAATCTGGTTGGGAATCAACACCCCATTCACGCTTCCACTCATCCACAGGTTGTGGCTGCACCTGATGCGGTGGCTTTAATAAAAACTCGGACACATCGAAACCAATACCCCCTGCGCCAATGACCGCAACACGATTACCTACTGGCGCACCGCGTAGTACTTCAGCATAAGACAACACTTGTGGCGCCTGACTGCCTTCGATATTCAGGGCACGTGGCACCACCCCTGTAGCCACAATCACCTCATCAAAACCTTCACGCTCCAACTGCTCGCGATTGACTCGGGTATTGAGGCGCAGATCAACTCCGGTTTTTTCTAGCTGCACTTTAAAATAACGAATCGTTTCGTGAAATTCTTCTTTCCCCGGAATCACTTTAGCCAGATTGAACTGCCCGCCTACTTCATGACTAGCCTCAAACAAAGTGACATCATGCCCACGACTGGCTGCGACAGTAGCCGCTGACAGACCTGCAACTCCCCCGCCAATCACTGCAATACTTTTTGGTTTCTTGGTTTTGATATAGACCAGTTCGGTTTCATAAGCGGCACGCGGATTGACCAGGCAGGTTGCCCGCTGGTTTTTAAAGGTATGATCCAGACAGGCCTGATTACAGGCAATACAGGTATTGATTTCATCAACGCGATTGGTTGCAGTTTTATTGACCCAGAACGCATCTGCCAAAAGTGGACGTGCCATCTGTACCATATCTGCCTGACCGGAAGCCAAAATCGCTTCGGCAGTGTCTGGCATATTGATGCGGTTAGACGCAATCACCGGCACCGAAACATGTTTCTTAACTTCAGCCGTGTAATCGACAAAAGCAGCACGCGGTACAGAAGTCACAATGGTTGGAATACGTGCTTCATGCCAGCCAATACCGGTATTGAGCAAAGTAATTCCAGCCTTTTCCAAAGCTTTAGCTACGGTAATGACTTCCTGCATGGTATTGCCATCATGTACCAAATCGAGAAGCGACAAACGAAAACAGATAATAAATTTTTCGCCAATTTCCTCGCGAATGGCTTTGACAATTTCTACGGCAAAACGCATCCGGTTTTCGATCGGGCCACCCCAACGGTCGGTACGCTGATTGACATGACGGCTTAAAAACTGATTCAGCAAATAGCCTTCTGAACCCATAATTTCTACGCCATCGTAGCCGGCTTTTTTGGCAATGCTGGCAGTTTTCACATAATCCTGAATGGTATTCAGGATCTGTTTATCTGACATTTCACGCGGTTTAAAAGGAGAAATCGGTGATTTGATCGGGCTGGCCGAAACCACAAAAGGCTGATAGCCATAGCGTCCGGCATGCAGAATTTGTAAAAGAATTTTAGCACCATGCTTATGCACTGCATGTGTCACCAGACGATGCGGCGCAATATCCCCCAAGGTATTCATGGTACCGCCTGCCGGCAACAACCAGCCTTGACGGTTTGGCGATATTCCCCCTGTAATCAGCAGACCTACGCCACCCTTTGCTCGTTCACCAAAATACGCAGCCAGTTTAGGATAGTTATAGAAGCGGTCTTCCAGACCAGTATGCATCGACCCCATCACCACCCGGTTTTTAATGGTGGTAAAACCCAAATGCAGTGGCTTTAAAATGTTGGCATAGCGCGTCGTGGTCATAACAAATCCCTGATTATATTTGGCTGAGCAAGTCATTCCCTTACTTTAACTGATTTTCAGAGGCTTTTTATGACCCGGAGTTCAGCATTTTCAGGCACAAACATCAATCTTCAACACCAGCTCGCTCTATACATGACGAATTAGTTCTGCCATTGTCGTGCGCTGGATTTCCATAATGCAATCGCACCCAATACTGTCCCAATCGGAAAACTGAACAGCATGAGGATTGCCATCACTCTGGATAATGTCCGCCCTGATCCATTACCCTGCTTCACCTTAATACTGGCCTGTATATTAAAAAACATCAGCAAGCCTAAAAGTAGCAACACCACACCTAAACTCAGCATGGAAATACTGGATTGCTGATATTCAAGATATAAAAACAGCACTGTACTAAAACCAATCAGGCCGGCATAAATCCCATGCAACAGTGCCAGCGTTTCATTCTTGGTTTTAGGATTTAAATTAGGTAAAGGTGGGATGCGAGTCGCCATGCTTTTATTCCTGTTTTATCTGATTTTTAACTTTATTCGGCTGAATATAACCAATTTTCTTTGTTTTCAGCAGGATTCTGGTGAAAATCGTGCGATTTATGATTATTTAAGCCTATTGAATAGAGATTTTAAAACGAGTTTTTCTTTTCTAAAGCAAACCTAAATAAATTAATGATACAATTGATGCAATATGTATTTTTTCAGGCCACCAATTCTGGCGTGCCTATTTCATATCATTAGGATGAACAATGTCTGATAATGCAACTATCTTGCAGAATGTCCCAGTAGGTAAAAAAGTTGGTATTGCCTTCTCTGGTGGTCTAGATACTTCTGCTGCTCTTTTGTGGATGAAACAAAAAGGCGCTGAACCTTATGCTTACACAGCTAACTTGGGTCAGCCAGACGAAGACGATTACGATGCGATTCCAAAAAAAGCTGAAGCTTATGGCGCAGTAAAAGCACGTTTAATCGACTGCCGTTTACAGCTTGCATTAGAAGGTATTGCTGCAATTCAATGTGGCGCGTTCCATATTTCTACAGGTGGTATGCCTTATTTCAACACGACACCATTGGGTCGTGCAGTAACTGGCACCATGCTGGTAACTGCCATGAAAGAAGATGACGTTAACATCTGGGGTGACGGTTCGACTTATAAAGGCAACGACATTGAACGTTTCTACCGTTATGGCTTGTTGACCAATCCTGCGCTTAAAATCTACAAACCTTGGTTAGACCAAACTTTCATTGACGAGCTGGGCGGCCGTGCAGAAATGTCACAGTTCCTGATCGACAATGGTTTTGACTATAAAATGTCAAAAGAAAAAGCTTATTCAACTGACTCAAACATGCTGGGTGCGACGCACGAAGCTAAAGATCTTGAATACCTGAATGCAGGCATCAAAATCGTTGAGCCAATCATGGGCGTTGCGTTCTGGAAAGATGACGTAGAAGTAAAAGCTGAAGAAGTATCGATTACTTTTGAAGAAGGCTTCCCGGTTGCTATCAACGGTCAACGCATTGAAGATCCAGTTGAATTTATTCTTGAAGCGAACCGCATCGGTGGCCGTCACGGTCTAGGTATGTCGGATCAAATCGAAAACCGTATCATCGAAGCGAAATCTCGCGGTATCTATGAAGCTCCGGGTATGGCGCTGCTTCACATCGCTTATGAGCGTCTGGTAACGGGTATTCATAACGAAGATACGATTGAACAATACCGTATTAACGGTCTACGTTTAGGTCGTTTGCTTTACCAAGGTCGCTGGTTCGATTCTCAAGCGCTTATGCTGCGTGAAACTGCACAGCGTTGGGTTGCTAAAGCAGTTACCGGTACTGTAACGATCGAATTGCGTCGTGGTAATGACTACACCATTATGAATACTGAATCTCCGAACCTCACTTATGAAGCTGAGCGTTTGACTATGGAGAAAGGTGATTCTATGTTCTCGCCGATGGATCGTATTGGTCAGTTGACCATGCGTAACCTGGATATCACGGATACTCGTGCGAAACTGGGCATCTATACAGAGACTGGTTTATTGGCAGTTGGTTCAGCATCTGCAGTGCCACAACTAAAAGACAAAAACTAAGTTTTAGTCCTTTTTAGTTTCATAAAAAACCGCTCCTGATGAGCGGTTTTTTATTGAGGGTTCGTTTATTGATTGTAATAATCTCTAACCATTTGCGATATCTGAATTGACTGAACGAATGGACTGATAATAAATCTGGTTGCGTCCAAGCTGTTTGGCACGATATAGCGCCTGATCCGCGATTCCCAATAAGGCGTCTTTATCAATATCATCTTCACCACGATAAACGGTAATGCCTAAACTGATGGTGATATGTTTCGCAACCAAGGATTTTTCATGTGGAATTTCCAGACGATCAATCGCCTTAAAAATATTTGAAGCCACCGCATAAGCACCATGTGCATCCGTTTCTGGCAAGAGCACCACAAACTCCTCCCCGCCATAACGCGCGACAAAGTCCATATGTCGGATCGCATTCTTGATGGTTTTGGCAATAGTCGAAATGACATCATCACCTTTCTGATGCCCATAAAAATCGTTGTAATTTTTAAAGAAATCTACATCGATAAACAGAATTGCCAATGCCGTTTCTTCACGATGTGCACGTTCGAAATGGACTTGCAGCGTCTCATCAAAAGTCCGTCGATTGGAAATCTTGGTCAGCTCATCGTACTGACTCAAATGTAATAATTCGTTGGTATGGATACGCTGGATCTGCTCACTGATTCTGGCGCGAATGCTATAGAGAAATATCACACGCTCACGGGCAAAAATCATATGGCTAATCACATAACCCAGCAAGCAACTTCCAATTAAAATCCGGCCAAAAACCATAGGATTAAATTCAACTGACAGACCGAACAATACAATAATGGTGGTTGCGGCGGCGAGCAGTCCGGTGACCAGCATCTGAATCGGCTTAATACCGGTCAGAACATAACCCAGGATATATACGATCGTGACTATCGCCATGGATTGATGCTGCAAGGCATCAGTTTTAATCGACATGGTGATACATGAAATTGACACCTGTACCCAGAATACCAACAGCATCGAAGCCTGAGGAAAAAAGCGCTTGATCTTGGGTAAGCACGAGAACATATAAAAGATAATTAGCGACACGCCGCCATTGAGCAAGCCCAACATACACAGGACAAAATCATGTACGAAATATTCTTTGCTGATGCTCCAGTAATCTGTGGGAATCATCACCGCCAAAAAAAGGAAATAGGCTAGTACTCCAGCCCACACATATTTTTCGACATGTTTGCGGGCGCGTTCCAGATTTTTGGTCCAGAATTCTTGTTCCAGATTTTGAGGGAAGACCGGGCCTACACGCTGGCTTTGCCGTGTAATCAGTTGTTCTATGTCTTCTTTATCATCTTGCAATTTCGCTAGATTGTACTTGTATTCCATTGCCAAGTATTTATGTAATTTTTTTATTAATTTTAAAATAACATACTTTTTAAAATTAATTTATACATATCCCTTATTTTGTAGCGCTTTCTCGTTACCATTTTTACTATAGATGGATTATCATTTGTTTTATTTGTTCGACTGAATTTGCCTTGAATACGATTACGATTCTCCAGCCAGATGATTGGCACGTTCACCTGCGTGATGGTTTAGCACTTCAACGTACCGTTCCCGATTTAGCCAAGCAGTTTTCTCGCGCCATTTGCATGCCAAATCTGGTGCCACCCGTTAAAACTGTCGAAGAAGCCAATGCCTACCGTGAACGTATCATGGCACATGTGCCTGAAGGGGTAAATTTCGACCCGCGTATGGTGCTGTATTTCACTGACAACACCCCGGCAAGCGAAGTTAAAAAGATCAAAGAATCTGCGCATGTCAATGCCATCAAGCTCTATCCTGCGGGTGCGACCACCAACTCCGATAGTGGTGTGAGCGATATGAGCAAAGTCTACGGCGTAATTGAACAGCTTGAAGAACACCAAGTGCCTTTATTGCTACATGGTGAAGTGACGCATAATCATGTCGATATTTTTGACCGTGAAAAGCGTTTCCTGGATGAAGTGCTGGCTCCCTTACTCAGACAATTTCCCAAGCTGAAACTGGTGCTCGAACACATCACCACCAGCGAAGCAGCAAACTTTGTACTTGAGCAAGACCGTAATGTCGCTGCAACCATTACGCCGCAACATTTATTGTTTAACCGCAATGACATGCTGGTTGGTGGGATCAAGCCGCATTTCTACTGCTTGCCGATTTTAAAACGTCAAACGCATCAGCAAACTTTACTGGAAGTCGCAACCAGCGGTAATCCTAAATTTTTCCTGGGAACAGATAGCGCGCCGCATTCAAAAAATGCAAAAGAAAATGCGTGTGGCTGTGCAGGATGTTATAGTGCGCCGACTGCCATTGAGCTGTATGCTCAGGCATTTGATCAAGTGGGTAAAATTGAACGCCTGGAAGGTTTTGCCAGCCATTTTGGTGCAGACTTCTATGGCCTGCCACGTAATACCAATACCATTACCCTAGTTAAAGAAGATCAAGTAATCCCTGAAAGTTTAGACTATCTGGATGGTGAACAGATTATCCCACTGTATGCGGGTAAAACCATTCAATGGAGAAAAGTGTGACAAATGAAACGCTCCCAATCATTGGTCAACGTTTTCGTGGATTCTTACCTGTAGTTGTCGATGTCGAGACTGCAGGTTTTAATGCGCAGACTGATGCATTGCTGGAAATAGCGGCCATTCCGATTGTTTATAATGAGGAGGGTCAATTTGTGCCGGGTCAAGCTTACCATGCACATATCAATCCTTTCGAAGGGGCAAATCTCGACCGACGTTCGCTGGAGTTTATTGGGATCGATCCTTCGAATCCGATGCGAATCGCAATGGCCGAAGATGAAAAAACTGCACTCAAGCGCATTTTTAAATCGGTGAATGAAGTGCGTCGCCAGCAAAATTGTACCCATGCAGTTTTAGTCGGACACAATGCACATTTCGATTTAGGTTTTCTTCAGGCCGCGATTGCGCGTACCGGAACCAAAAACCAGAACCCGTTTCATAGTTTTTCTGTCTTCGATACAGTGACTTTAAGTGCGGTGATGTTTGGTCAGACCGTACTGGCAAAATCCTGTATTCAGGCTGGGATTGAGTTTGATGGCAAAGAAGCCCATTCTGCATTATATGATACGCAGAAGACCGCTGAACTGTTTTGCTATATTTTAAACAAACTCGCACCTCACCTGCTTGACACTCTGGTGGCGGATCAATAAGATACCGCCATCTTCTAAACGTCCCTATCGTCTAGAGGCCTAGGACATCGCCCTTTCACGGCGGTAACCGGGGTTCGAATCCCCGTAGGGACGCCATCTATTTTTCTCTTCTTTATATTTCTTTGATCAGCATCTTAAGCTGCTCAAGTCTTACACTTTCACCAATTAATCAATGAAAATAATTCTCATTTTCATTGATTACCACACCATAGTTAATGATAATTACTTACATTATCTTTCTCATAATCAAGCTCTCTCATGCGTTTTGCTTATTCTCCACTTTCTATTGCGGTTTTAACTGCATTGAGTTCAACTGTTTTTGCTGAAAAATCCGATCAATCAGAACAAGTCAAATCACAAGCTTCTGTTAAGTTTTCCACCATTGTGATTAAAGCTAAAACAGAAAATGAGGTGGGGAAAACGGTTTACAATAAAGAGGACATACAGCAAATACCAAATGGCTCTAAGACCATCACTGAATTATTAAAAGTTAATCCGAATGTACAATTTGATTCAAACGCACGTAGTGGATTGCAGCAAGGCGAACTCAACGCGACGGATATCAGTATTAATGGCAGCCTACCCTACGATAATAAGTTTTTGATCAATGGCCTCAGCATTAATAACAACATTAATCCAGGTAGTGATGCAAAAAGTAATACCCTGAATGAAATGATGGAAAGCTCACAAGTAGTGACGATTAATACTAATCTGCTGTGTAAAATCACCCTACTTGATAGCAATGTGGGTGCCGAATTTGGTGAGTTCACAGGTGGCGTAGTCAGTGCAGAAACCTGTGCTCCCCAAACCGAAATTGGTAAAATTCATGGCAGCCTGAGCTATGACTATACTTCTGATCATTGGTCAGACATCAATTTCCCTAGTAAAGAAGCAACTGAAGAATTTGAAAATTCAACCAGTGAAAGCAAACAACCTTTCTTTACACGTCAAGGGATCAGTACAACGTCTTATGGCAAACTTGCTGAAAGTTTGGGTTTCAATGCATTTGGTTCATATCGCCGTGCAGATATTCCTTTAAAAACAAGTATTGCTAAACCAGATTCTTATGAACAAAAACGAGGTTCAAACAATGCAGGTATAGAGTTTTTCTATACTCCCAGTGACAATACGGTTTTAAAGATTGGCACACAATTCATGGAATCGAGTGGTGACTATTTTCTTTCATCGACTCATAACTCCCAAAGCTCACATATATCAGACAGCCAAAGTCTCTATATCAACTTAAAAAATAAATTGAATTCAGTTGAACTTGAGCAACAAGTCAATTATCAAATGCAGACTGCAAACCGTAAAAGTGCGACAGATAATATTTCCTGGTTGAAATCATCAACCAAAAACTGGAAGTCCTCGGGTATACAAATTGAAGGCAGCTTCGGAAGCACTCAGCAGCAGGAAGAAAAACTGGAATATAGTCTTAAGGCATTATTTGAACCCATTCAAACCCAGCACACGACCCACACGTTCAAAATGGGCGGAGGATATGGACACTACAATGCTCATTGGGAACGTCCTGTCACAACAAGCATTTATTCTAGTGCGACTGGAAATATTGCCAATCTCAGCTGTTATTCAAATACTGGTAATAAATATGATGCATGTGATGAAGGAAATGGCCAAGACGGACAGTTTCTAAAAAATCGCACCTCTTATTTGGCAGGTAAAACTGAGGTACAGCAAGACCGTTGGCATGCATTTTTACAGGATCAGATTCAATGGGACAGATACTTCACAGCAACACTTGGCTTTCGTGCAGACTATGACAGCTTAACTAAAAATAATAATGTTGCACCACGTAGCTCATTTGTTTTTAAACCTTTTGCTAATGAACAATTATCCTTTACCACTGGCTGGAACCGCTACTATGGTTTAAATGCCTTTTATAATGAATTACAAGATCAAAAAGGTTTATTGATCATTCGCCAAACACGTGACAACCTATCAGCTGACTGGAAAGAAAAAGCATATGCCGGTTCTTTTACTTATCGTTCGCAGCTTGATACCCCTTATGCAGATGAAACCATGTTCGGAATCAATGCTGAATATGCAAATAGCCGTATTGGTCTAAAATGGGTTAATCGTCAAAATAAGGACCAGATCCGCCGCACAGAATCAGTTAAAGATCCAGTCATTTCAACGAATCGCTTTAGCTATACTTATGATAATGAAGGTAAATCTGAATCTAATATTTATACCTTAAGTGTGATTAACATTAGCCCATTGAAGTTATTTGGCACACAGCATTTATTCAGCCTAAATGCAGATTATACTGAAACCCAGCGTAACTTCGACTCATACAGCACAGCGTATTATACCGGCACACCCATCATCTACTACGATGGTAAATTGATCAATGCTGAAGATAAGCCATCTGAAATCTTTAATACTCCCTGGACAACACGTTTAGGTTGGAATATTAAATTTGACCGGATTCCTTTAAGCATTAATAACTTCATCAATTACCAAGGCAAAGTGGATGCCATGAAGAAAATATCAAAAGGTTATTCTGATAAAAATAATGAACAATATGATATGTATATCCCATACACCACCAAAAATACCTTCTACTGGGATGTACGGACGACCTATGATATTTCTTTAAATAAGGGCCTTAAAGCCATTTTAGGTTTGACGATTAACAATGTGACGAATCGTGATAATTTTTATCTGGATTCGGGTATTGTCTATCCACAAATCGGCCGCCAATTTATTGCGGATGTTACTTTTAAATTCTAGAGCCTGAATAGGTACATGCTGCTGCTCTTTTAGATTTGCTTAGGCTATAATCAGACTAATTTTAAGATTTGAAATTTTTCCATGCTCAAGAAATTCCTGCTTGTTTTACTTATTTTGGCACCTTCGGCACTGTATCTCTATATCGTCAACCGTGATGATGACAACACTGCGGAGACTGAGACAGTGTCAACCCCAGCTGAAAGCTCTCAGCCTGAGCAATATCAAACTCCAGATCACTAAGTTTTAGTGATCTTTTCAAATATTTATTTTTTATGGTCTTGAAATCTGTTCAGAAAATAACATCTTAATAAAATAAAGTTTTTGTTTTGCCTAATGTTTAAACTGTTAAATGAATTTTAGCAAAAACCCTTTTGACAAAACCCGGCTTAATCCTTAATATACACATCACCTCATAACGTCCCTATCGTCTAGAGGCCTAGGACATCGCCCTTTCACGGCGGTAACCGGGGTTCGAATCCCCGTAGGGACGCCATCTATTGATCTCATACGATCAGACCTTATTCGAAATTACCATTATTCGATTGCAGATTTGTAGTTTTTCACTACAATAGCTCGCTTCATTCCTTTGAAGTATTTCTTATTTCCTATGCACTCATCTCCGAATGATGCTACGCATCAGGGCAATTCTGCGCCTTTAAAACGCGCTATGAGTACTCGACATCTGGTCATGATTTCGCTTGGTGGCGCAATCGGAACAGGCCTATTCTTAGGGTCGGGTGAAGTCATTGCACAAACGGGGCCTGTAGGTGCCATTCTCGCTTATCTCCTGGGCGGTATTATCGCGTACATGGTGATGCTATGTTTGGGCGAACTCGCCGTTCATATGCCAGAATCTGGTTCATTTGGTGCTTATGCCAAACGTTATATTGGACCAGGCACAGGCTATACCATCACCTGGTTATACTGGCTGACGTGGTCGGTCACTCTCGGAACTGAATTTACTGCAGCGGCCTTGCTGATGCAGGAATGGTTCCCGGACATTTCCATGTGGTTATGGACCATTATTTTTGGTGTCTTCGTATTTAGTCTCAATATGATTTCTACCCGCTGGTTTGCCGAATCCGAATTCTGGCTGGCACTGGTGAAAGTGGTCACGGTTGTTGCTTTTATTCTTTTAGGTCTATTGGCCATCTTTGGTGTTCTGGGCTATCAGGGCTATGAAGCTGCACCTTTATTTACCAATCTGACGGCACAGGGCTGGTTCCCTGAAGGTCTGTTCCCGATTTTTGCCACAATGCTGATCGTGAACTTCGCCTTCTCTGGTACCGAGCTGATTGGTGTGGCTGCCGGTGAAACTGAAGATCCTGCGAAAAATGTTCCTAAAGCGATTAACACTGCGATTTTCCGCTTATTAATTTTCTTTGTAGGTACGATCATTGTGGTAACAGCCTTACTTCCGCATCAGGAAGCAGGCTTAGCTGCTGAAGGTGTAAGCAGCAGTCCATTCGTAACCGTATTCCAGCATATTGGTATTCCTTATGCTGAAGACATCATCCGTTTTGTGATTATCACTGCGTTGTTGTCTGCTGCTAACTCGGGCCTGTTTGCTGCTTCACGCATGATGTGGTCATTATCATATAGCAAACAGTTACCTGCCGTATTCTCAAGACTGAATGCTCGCGGTGTACCGTATATTGCAGTCATGGTGACCATGCTAGGTGCATTGCCAGGTTTATTGTCTGAACAGTTTGCGCCAGAGACGATCTTTACCAACTTGCTGGGCGTTGCGGCATTTACCATGGTGGTGGTCTGGATGAGTATCTGCTTAAGCCAGTTCAACTTCCGTCGTCAATGGTATAAACAGGGTCATACGGCCAAAGAACTGGGCTTTGCTGCACCATTGTTCCCGATTGTGCCAATCCTGGGCTTTGTGTTCTGTTTTATTACCTGTATCAGTATGGTCTTTGATCCATCAATGCGTATCAGCTTCATAGGCTGTCTGCTATTTATTGCAGCGTGTTATGCAAGTTATTATGCCTTTTATCACAACAAGTCTTAATCATCAGTTTTAAAA
Source organism: Acinetobacter sp. CIP 64.7 (assembly GCF_000369745.1). Lineage (GTDB taxonomy): Bacteria > Pseudomonadota > Gammaproteobacteria > Pseudomonadales > Moraxellaceae > Acinetobacter > Acinetobacter fasciculus. The sequence goes on from NZ_KB850179.1 coordinate 1,025,950, forward strand.
GAGCGGCTCCGGTCGCTCTTTTTTATCTATACTATAACCATAGTGGGCAGCCTTAAGGGTGCGTCGATGAAAATTGTGTTTATTCACGGCATGAACAAGCAACAATATACGGCTACTTCATTACGTCAACATTGGCTGCATCTCTTCAAAACAGGCCTTCGGAAAAACCCACAACAGCAAGCCCGTTTTACTTATTTAAAACGGCATATCCGTATCCCTTTTATGGCGATTTACTTTCTCGGCATCATTTTCATAACGTCTTGAATGCCAGCACCCTGATGCCGCAACAGTGGCCGCATTTCCCTTTTTTACATCCCGCACAGCTGCAACCAGCACCGCCACCAGATCAGTGCACCTATCAAATTTGTGACGTCCCGCAGTTAAATCTTGATGATGCCCTAAATTTCAATCAGAAACTGAAATTCATTACAGCATTAAGCAAAGATATCGCTTTGCGGGATTTTGCGGTACTCATCAATTATTTTCCCAGCTTACCTGCTAGCTTTTTGCATAAGTTTTTGCTGGAAACTTATCTTTATTTGGCCAACCCGGATTTTATGCAGGAAGTTCACCGCCGCATTCATGATCAACTCTATAGCATTAGGCCACAGATTCTGGTGGCACATTCGCTTGGCAGCGTGATTGCCTATAATTATTTGATTCAGCATCCGGAGCTGAATATCAAGCGTTTTATTACCCTCGGATCACCGTTAGCATTTCGGGTCATCCAGGCTCATCTGCCGCAACCGATTGTACGACCTGCTGCACTTTCAGGCGACTGGATAAATTTCTATTGTAGCGATGACTTTCTGACTGCCTTTCCATTATCAGAACCACCCTTCCAGTTTCGGCCATCGATTATTAATCAGGAGATTCATACCTCCATCTATCATCCGCATGATATTGATGGTTATATTCAGCATCCGGACGTCATTAAAGTGCTCCTGGAATTACTCTAAGACTCACGCCAAACTCTAAATTCAACTTTTACCGTTCCATTCATATTCTTTTTCTATTCAATAAAGTCTTTCATCCAGACCTACCAATTTACTGCTTTTTCTGCTTTTTTATAAATATACAGATGTCTGTTAATGATTGTTTTATCAAAGATAATTTACACATTAACGCCACAAAAAGTGCAGCTTGGCTTGCCTCAATTTTCTCTATACTGTGAATATATAGATCGACCTCCGTGAGGTATCGATGAAAGTTATTTTTATTCATGGAATGAACCAGCAACATCATAGTGCTGCATCGATTCGTCAGCGCTGGCTGCATATACTTCAAAAAGGCATTCGCAAACACCGTCATGATGCCAGATTCAGTTATTTACTGCGTCACATTCACATTCACATTCCATTTTATGGAGAATTGCTTTCACACTACAACGTTCGCAACATCCTAAATGCTGGCACCTTAATGCCTCAGCAATGGCCCAGCTTTCGTTTCCGTCAACCTGTCCATCCTCAGCTTCCTGCACCAGTCCCGCGTCCTGGTTGGCGCAAGCCCGTGATTTCCGATCTTCCCCAGCTTCATCTGAATGAGCCGATGGATTTCAAACAGAAATTCAAATTTATTACCACGCTAAGCAAAAATGTTGCACTGCGAGACTTTGTATTATTGCTTAATTATTTTCCCAGTCTGCATCGTAGTCTGCTTCAGAAATTTCTGATTGAAACCTATCTGTATCTCGACAATTCTGGTTTCATGAAGGAAGTTCATGAGCGGATTGCCCGGCAATTGAATGGTCGCAAACCTTGTATTGTGATTGCTCATTCTCTGGGCAGTGTGATTGCCTATAATTATCTTATTCAGCATCCTGAACTGAATGTACAGCGTTTTATTACTTTAGGATCGCCATTAGCCTTCCAGGTGATCCAGTCACATTTACCGCAACCCATTGTACGACCTGCTGCAATTACAGGTGACTGGATAAATTTTTATTCAACTGATGATTTTCTTACCGCCTTTCCTCTTACACAACCGCCATTTCAGTTTCAACCCGCCATTATTAACCACGGCATTCGTACCCATATTCACCGCCCGCATGATATTACCGGCTATTTACTCCATCCGTAGGTGGTAGAAGCAATTCTGGAATTGCTTAAAAATCCGACTTAAACCATGTAATTTTCCAGTATTTCCACAAGATTGTTTTAAATTTACGCACTCAATCCAGAAAATCATTTTTTTTATGGAAATGCGTTTGACACCCCCCTGTTTTCACCCTATTATACGCCCACCTCTGAAACGTCCCTATCGTCTAGAGGCCTAGGACATCGCCCTTTCACGGCGGTAACCGGGGTTCGAATCCCCGTAGGGACGCCAATTTTTAGAAGTACATTTTATTAAGTCCCTATCGTCTAGAGGCCTAGGACATCGCCCTTTCACGGCGGTAACCGGGGTTCGAATCCCCGTAGGGACGCCATTACTTCAAGCTAAAAGTAGCGGTTTTAAAATTTATCTTCTGTACTGTCCCTATCGTCTAGAGGCCTAGGACATCGCCCTTTCACGGCGGTAACCGGGGTTCGAATCCCCGTAGGGACGCCATATTCGAGATGGCAACATCTCAACAAAAAGCCCGAGCATTGCGACTCGGGCTTTTTTTATCTTGCAAATTTTATTTCTCGAATCTTTAAACCCAGTTTTTATCATTTGTTCAAATTCCTCCCTCACTCTTTCGGCTGCCATCCCATTCTTAATTTTACAATTTGTATTGTTTTAACATTTCTATGCATAGAAATATCCGTTCATTTTCATTTAAAGCAATATACCAATAAATTAGAACAAAAATTCAACACCCTGCTTTTAGAGGGCACGTTAAGGTAAATCAAGAGAAATCTGCAAGGATCAGATTATGTTCGTCAGCACAGAGCTAAGTTTACCTTTATCGTCAAATAAAAATCATAATTATCAAATTAAAAGCTTTAAGGATTGGGTCAACTTTTTTCAAGATACTGAAATTTCGACATATACCAAAACCGAAAAAGCCGAATCTTATTTGAGCGATCTGATTAAAAATTTAAATATTGATACTCTCGGATGGTTGGATCAGCCTGCACAGGTTGAACAGCATCTTTTAGAACAACATCATCAGGTTTGTGCGACTTTCCAGACCTATGTCAATCGCCGGAAACAGCACAAAGCCCGGGAATATTTTCCGACGGTTTCCCATGCTTTCGAATTTCTGGCGAAAGTTGCACCGGTCAAACTGGTCGATGGTGCCTGGTTATATTCAACCGTGCAAAATTGCAATCAGTCCGAGCTGAAAGATTTGATTTACATCTATCTGGAAGAGCTTGGTTTAGGGCATCCACGTGCCAATCATGTCACCATGTATCAGGACCTGTTGAGTCATTATGAGCTGAACAGTTATGCCGAGCATTTAGATGACAGTTACTACGAACAGGCTGCCGTACAGCTCGCACTGGCTTATGCCCCGGCCAAATATCTACCTTTGGTGATTGGCTTTAATCTCGGTTATGAACAGTTACCGCTGCATCTATTAATCACCAACTATGAACTGGCTGAACTGGGTATCGATCCGCATTATTTCAATGTACACATTACTATTGATAATGCTCACAATGGTCATGCGCAGAAATCCCTGCAAGCATTTATCCAGCATTTTAATCATACTGAAGATCCACAAGCTTATCTGGATCTGATTAAAAAAGGCTATGTCCTGAATGACGTCGGCAAAAGTTCTTCTCAGATTATTAAGGAACTGGATATTGGGCAGATGGCTTTAAAAGTTTTCCAGAATAAAGCGCTGATTGGTCAATATATTCATAATCAGAAATGCCAGTTTAGTGGCAAGACCATCAATGACTGGTTATCCGATCCTGCCCAGATTGCCGAGTTTTTGCAGGTGATGATTGAAAAAGGCTGGATCGTAAAAGATGCACCAGTGGAACAAAGCCGTTTTTGGAAAATGATCGATCATCCGGAAGGTAAAATGTTTGGGGTCTTTAATGCGACCGAAAAACAGATTATTAAAGACTGGATTCAGGGTATTGGCTTGGCAACTCGTCTGTCGTCACGTAGTGCAACTCCTTCACAGGCAAAAATTGAACCTACCATGAGCCGCATGGACCAGCAGCGCTTGAATCAGTTAAAAAGCCGCTTCATGCGCTGTGAAGGTGCTGAACAGAAAATTGATTTACTGATTCCTTATACTGCGCCGCATATCCATTACACCGAAATAGGCTTATGGGCGACTCGTCAGTTAAGCCAGTTATTATTTCCTTTCCAGACCCAGGCGATGCATTATTCCTAAAACACCCCTAAGTGCCAGAAATTAAAAAAACCGGACATTTGCAGTGTCCGGTTTTCTTGATAAAAATTAAGCTGATTTTCGCGAGTTTAATTGTCCTTTGATCACCGCTTTGACATTGCCTTTCAGATACTGCAAAAAGACTTTTAGGGGCGACAGTTTCGGATTAGGCTGCTTGCCTTTGGCAATTTCCTTAAACTGCGCGGCATACCAGATGATTTCCATAATCGCCATTTTGTCGACCATTGGAATACCGGTTTTAATTTTCTCAACTGCATAACGTACATCCTGCCCTGCAACCAGACGATTGCCCAAGTCAGGTTCTACCGCAAAGGGACGTGCAATCCCGACAAAATCACAGGCACCACTATCAAGCGCGGCATTCATGCCTTCAACTGTTCGGAATCCACCAGTGACCATGATATGGCACTTCACTTCCTGCCGGATTTTTTCGGCAAAATCGAGGAAATAGGCTTCACGGGCAATGGTCGAGGCCTTGCGCTTGTCTGCTTTCACGCCGGCCATCGCAGGTGCTTCATAGCTACCACCTGACACTTCAATGATATCAATGCCTGCAGTGTCCATCGCCTTAAAGACATAAATGACATCTTCTTCGCTAATACCGCCGCGCTGGAAATCAGCTGAATTCAGCTTGACTGAAATAATAAAATTTTCCGAAGTCGCAGCACGAACAGCCTGATAGGTTTGCAGCAAGAAACGGGTACGATTCTCAATACTACCACCCCATTGATCCTGACGCTTATTGGTCAGCGGTGACAGAAACTGGCTAATCAGATAACCATGTGCCCCATGCAACTGCACCCCCTCAAATCCCGCTTTTTCACAGATTGCAGCCGAAGTGGCAAAGCGCTGGATAATATCCAAGATTTCATCTTCACGCAATTCCCGTGGGGTTCCAAAGCTCATGGCCAAAGCCGGACTAAATGGGACTGCGGACGGTGCAACCGTTTCTTTATTCAGACCTTTAGGACACTGGCGACCCGGATGCGACAACTGGACCAGTTGTACCATGCCATGTTGTTTGCCTACGTCAGCCCAGACTTTGAGCTGCGCCAGATCGCGTTCTCTTTCTACCACTACGACGCCCGGTTCATTCTTGGCACGATAATCCACCATAACATTACCCGTAATAGCACAACCCAAGCCACCTTCGGCCCATGCTTCATACAACTTGAAATGTGCCTGATTGGGCTGGCCGGCATCATTGGCCAGTGCTTCACTCATGGCACCTTTAATGATGCGATTTTTGAAAGTGGTATTACGAATTTGAATGGAATCGGCCAATTGAGTCATGATCTGTCCTGATACGTTACTTTTATTTTGTACTCGTTTATAACGTAAGCCAGAACAATTGACAATCAGTCTTGTCAAATTTACACAATTTTTATCTGCTTATTTTTTCATGGTTAAAGATTTTTGTGATTTAGTTTCTTGGATCAAAAGCATCCCGTACCGCTTCTCCCATATAGATCAACAAACTCAGTACAATCGCCAAACTAAAGAATCCGGACAATGCCAGCCATGGCGCATTTAAGTTGTTTTTGGCCTGAAGCAAGAGTTCCCCTAGGGATGCCGAATCGGGTGGCAAACCATACCCTAAAAAATCCAGCGCTGTCAGTGCAGTAATATTGGCGGTTAACATAAAAGGTAACTGTGACAGGCTAGAACCTATCACATTGGAGAGAATATGTTTGAACATAATCCTTCCATCCCCCGCCCCGATACTTCTTGCTGCCCAGACATATTCCAGATTTCTGGCGCGCAAAAATTCAGCGCGCACCATACTCACCAGTGTGGTCCAGCCAAATAACAGCATGATCAGAAACAGCCAGTAAATACTCGGACTAAACAGACTGACCAGTACCATCACCATAAATAGCATCGGCAAACCGCTCCAGACTTCGAGTATACGTTGCCCGATCAGGTCAATCCATCCACCATAATAACCCTGAATTGCCCCTGCTAAAATTCCCAGCGCCGCAGACAATAGTGTCAGTGCAAAACCAAACAGTAATGAAATTCTTAAACCATATAGAATCCGTGCCAGAACGTCACGGCCCTGGTCATCTGTTCCCAGCCAGTTTTGCGCACTCGGGGGCGAAGGCACCGGTTCAGCCAGTTCAAAATTTGGCGTTTGATAGGAAAACGGAATGATGGGCCAGATCGCCCAGCCTTTTTTTGCAATCATTTGCTGCACAGCCGGATCTTTATATTCTGCTTCTGTCTCAAATACTCCACCAAACGTGGTTTCTGGATAGGATTTCAGGATAGGCAGATAAAAAGCATGATCATATTTCACCAGCAAGGGCTTATCGTTAGCAATCAGTTCTGCACCCAAGGAAATAATGAAAATAGCACTGAAAATAATAAAGCAGCTAAAGCCCAGCTTATGCTGCTTAAAACGTTGCCAGCGTACTTGCATCAAGGAAGACATTATTGTGATCCTCGACGTGAACTGAAATGAATTCTTGGATCAATCAGTTGATAGAGCAAATCGCTGAGTAAACGCAGTATCAGACCGAGCAAGGTAAAGATAAACAAAGTACCAAAAATCACCGGATAGTCACGCTGGATAATCGCCTCAAACCCTAAAACACCTAACCCATCCAGATTAAAGATAATCTCGATAAACAGGTTCCCCACGAAAAATACCCCGATCAGAACTTCGGGCAAACCTGCGATGAGCACTAAAATGGCATTCCGGAATACATGCCGATATAGCACTGCATGTTCAGTTAAACCTTTTGCCCGTGCAGCCAGGACATATTGCTTGCTCAGCTCTTCCACAAAGGAAAATTTGACCAGATAGGTCAAACTGGCAAATCCGCCGAGCACCATGGCCAACAGCGGCAAGGCCATATGCCAGAAATAATCCTGAATTTTCGCAAAGAATGAGAGTTCAGCAAAATTTTCAGAGCGAATTCCCTGCAAGGGAAACCATTGCAGATAAGATCCGCCAGCAAAAAAGACGATGAGTAAAATGGCAAAAATAAAGGCTGGAATGGCATAGCCTACGGCCAACACTAGAGAGGTAGTCTGATCAAACAGACTGCCATGTTTTCGGGCTTTTCTAATCCCTAAAGGAATGGAGACCAGATAGATCAACAAGGTACTCCACAAGCCTAAAGAAAGCGATACTGGCAATTTTTCCCAGATGAGTTCAGTCACAGGCTTGTCTTTGAAAAAACTCTGCCCCAGATCAAACTGCGCATAACGCGTTACCATTTCCCAAAAGCGGATATGCAGCGGCTGGTCAAAGCCATACTGGATATTGATCTGCTCAAGCATCTCCGGTGTGAGGCCTTGCTTTCCCTGATACTGCAATCCCGTATGTGCCAAACCATTAACCTGTTGCGCCTGATAAATCGCCTGCTCCACCGGACCACCGGGTGCCAGCTGGATCACCATGAAATTGATCAGCAAAATGATCAGCAAGGTTGGAATCATCAGCAACAGACGTTTGAGAATATAAGTGCTCATGGCACTCCCTGATAGGCTTGGAGCTTAATGCTGTTTGAAATAATCAGCCACATGTCTGGCCTTTGCCGCATCGACCCACCAGTAATCAATCCCGGCGGAGAGTTTAGGTTTTCGTTGCGGCTGCTGATACATATTCCAGTAAGCATACCAGTATTCGCCCGTACCATAAGTCAGAATATGATAATAGCCTGCACGCAGTAAACGGTCTAATGCTCGGGTACTATTCACCAGCTGTTCACGGTTTTGAGCCTGAGTCACCTGCTGAATGACAGCATCAATGGCCGGATTTCGAATGCCGGCATAATTATAATTACCTGGCTGCGTGGCGGCCTGACTGCCCCAGAACTGTTTCTGCTCCTGCCCCGGTGTCAGGGATTGCGGCATGGTATCAACAATCATATCAAACTGATAATTCCGCAGCCGTTCATAATATTGCGCGGTTTCTACCATACGAATGCTGGCCTGAATGCCCAAGCGTTTTAAATGACGCAGATATGGCATCAGATCACGCTGTTGCTCCGCCTGATGCAACAGGAACTCAATTTGTACCGGTTGACCCGAAGCATTAATCAACTTCCCCTGTTGATAACGATAGCCTGCCTTTAATAGCAATTGACGGGCTTTTAACAGATTGTTCCGGTTAAAACCGGAGGCATCTGACTGAGGATATTTCCAGTCCTGCAGTACAGCCTGACGTTGAACCGGATCAAGCTGCTTTAAATGGGGTTTTAAAATGTGCAGTTCTTGAATGCCTGGCCGTCCATAAGATGCAAGCTCGCTATTGGAAAAAAAGCTGTTCAGGCGCTGATATTCACCATAGAACATGGCTTTATTCAGCCATTCAAAGTCATAGGCAAAACTCAAGGCTTGCCGGAAACGGATATCGGCAAAAGGCTGACGGCGGGTATTGAATATCAGACTCTGGGTCGGAATCGGGTTGTGATGCTGAAAGCGGTAACGCTGCACCTGTCCTTGCCGAACGGCAGGAAACTGGTAGTCTTTCACCCAACGGTTGACCTGTTTTTCCTCATGCAAGGTAAATTGGCCCGACTTGAAAGCTTCAAACTTGATTTCAGGACTACGATAATAACGATACTTGATCCGGTCAAAATTATAACGCCCGCGATTGACCATCAAGTCTTTGCCCCAGTATCGGGGATTGCGTTTGTAGCTAATACTACGTCCAGCATCTATGTGTTCAATGACATAAGGCCCTGAACCCAGCATAGGTTTCAACGTCAATTCTTTAAAATTACGCTTTTGCCATTCCTGTTTAGAATAAATGGGCATCTGCGCGACAATCATCGCCATTTCCGGATTATGTCCAGATTTAAAATGCATTTTGACCTGTAAAGGTGACAGGACTTCCAGCCGGTTTAAATCAGCCAGATACATCTGCAGGCCAAAATTGGACTGGGTCTGAAACAACTCAAAACTGTATTTGACATCTTGTGCAGTCACCGGCTGGCCATTGCTAAACCGTGCTTTGGGATTTAAATGAAAAATAATAAAGGCGGTTTTCTTGGGGTCAAAACTGACTTTTTCCGCCAGCAAGGGATAGTACACACCGGGCTCATCTAGTGACTTGGACAGCAAACTGTCAAAAATATAGTTGCCCCCTTCAGTGACATTGCCCTTGCCATTCATGCTGTTCAAATTATCGAAACTGCCATCAGCTGCCAGAATCAGCGTACCGCCTTTCGGTGCTTGCGGATTGGCATAAGGCAGAGATTTGGCCTGGGCATATTTCGGCTGGCTATGTAGTGCAATATATGGAGTCGTGATCAGGGCTGCCCAACTGCTACTCACGAGCAGCGGGGCTAGCCAGATAAATCTGAAAGTTTTAAATAAATGAGCGAATCTCATGATCCATTCATTAATTCGGCACTTTAATCACATCACCAATACGCAATTGTGTATTTGGTTTGAGATCATTCATTTCCGCCAGTTCATTGCTGTTCAGACCATAACGTGAAGCCAGACCGATTAAGGTATCACCGCGTTTGACTTTATAATCCGTCACCAGTTTTGGAATCTGGATCGTTTGACTGACACGCAATCCTGCGCGTGGACTCAGATTATTTAACTGAGCCAGGTCGGTCACGCTTATGCCTAAACGGCTGGCAATTGCATTCAGGGATTCACCTGATTTTACCGTATAGGATTCAGTTGCCTTAGAAGCTACAGGCTTAGCTGCCACTTTCACGTCTTCAACTTTTTTATCTGCCGGAAAGTCACCATCAATTTTTAAACGCTGACCAATACGCACTGAGCTATTGGTATTCAGACCGTTTAAATCTGCCAGATATTTCAGTTGTAAATGATACTGACGCGCAATAGAGCTTAAGGTTTCACCTGATTTCACCACATGCGAATCCGATTTTGCATTCTTCGTCGCAGTTTCAGCAACCACTTCACGTACTGGTTCTGCGACTTCACCACTCAGTTTCAGACGCTGCCCCACTCGCAAACCTGCATTACGTGACATGCCATTCAGGCTCGCCACCTGGTCCATTGACAAATTATATCTTGCGGCAATGCCGGTCAGCGTATCACCCGATTGAACCGTATAGGTTTCAGGGACCTGACTTTCGGCTGGAATCTTGATGGTCTGACCTATACGTAAACCACTATTGGCAGACAAACCATTCAGTACAGCCAGTTCAGAGACACTCAGCTTGCTTTGACTGGCAATGCTATATAGGGTTTCACCGCGTTTGACCTGATAGTTTTCAGTTGCAGTCTGATCGACTTTGACATTTTCAAACTTCTGCTCAGTTTTCTGGCTAGATGCCGTTAGCTCTTCAACTTCCTGAAGCGGCACATTGATTTTCTGACCCACCATCAGACTGCTACCGGCAGTAAGACCCGACGTTAATGATGCCAGTTCGGTATTTGAAAGCCCGTAACGATCGGCAATCAGTTTCAGATACTCACCGCGTTTCACTGTATAGGATTTGGTCTGAACCTTGGCAGTTTCAGCTTTTTTCGTGTCTTCAACTTTGGCTTTGGACTGCCCTGTATCTTTCAATGACAGCTTTTGCCCAACAAACAGACCACTATTGGTGCTCAAGCCATTGAAATCAGCCAGTTGTTTCACGCTAAAACCAAACTGATTTGCTACGCTGGTCAGAGAATCATTGGCCTGAACCACATAAGTTTCTGGCTTTTCTTTGGCTTTGCTGGCTTCCTGTACAGGTTTGGCATCATACAGATAAATGGTGGTGCCCACATACAGCGGAGAATTTGGATCAATCTGGTTCCATTTCGCTACATCACGCCAGTTCACGCCATTTTTGGCCGCAATCATTGCCAGATTATCACCTGGTAACACTTTATAGGTGCTGCGTTTGCCTTTTGGAGCGACCACCACTACTTCAGAATCGGTCTTGACGTAATTTTTGCCCTGATTCAGCTTGGCTTCCACCGAGTTCGCAGTGGTATTGTCAGCAACTTCTTTCGGATAAGAGAAGCCTTTGGTGAGTTCCTTGCCTTGCTGCTCAGCCACAGACAGGCTGGTTTGAATGGCAGTCAGCTTGATTTTACCGTCATAAGGATCAACAATTTCTGTGCCTGCCGGTGCCAATGCTTTCAGCTCTTCAACCACTTGGGCCTGTTCTGCCGGTGTTGCGACAGGCTGCAGAATTTCATCTACAGTTTTCTGAATATCCTGTGCAGTGGCCACCTGCTGAACTTGCTGACGCTCAGCTGCCGAAATCGGTGGTTCGACCTGAATCTGTTTCGCTGGCGCTGCAGGTGTTACAGCTACCGGAATGCGCGGCGCACTTGGAATTGGCAAATCACTTTGTGCCGCAAAACTGGCCAAGGCAGATGAGCCTAGAGGCGTCGAAATCTTTTTCGTAGTCTTCGTTACAGTATTTGCCGTTGTCGCGGTACTTACCGCTGCTGTGACAACAGGTGGCGTACTTGTAGCTTTAGCCGGAGTCGTTGTTTTAGCAACGGTCGTTGCAGGCTGATTACTAACAACCGCTGGCGGCGTCTGTTTAGAAGGCGTAATCGTTTTCGTATTTAATTCTGGCGGTGCTGCTTTGGTTGGCACCCCTGTCGTCGTATTTCGCGGCAGGCTGTTCGTGTTACTCGCCCATAAACCACCTGAACCGGATAATTTTTTCAGCTTTTCATCGACTGAAGGACTTAAATCAGCTGGAATCAGAATACGGCGCGGACTTGCAGGGTCAATATGATCACCACGATGACCCGGGTTTAATTGATACAGTTCTGCACGGCTTAGACCAGTGATGGCTGCAATTTCATTTAAACTGGCAACGCCCACTGGCACTTCACGGAAATGCGGACGGTTGGCAATCGGTGGCAAACTCACCCCATAACTGCCCGGATTTTTAATAATTTGTGCAACCGCCAGGAAACGTGGCACGTAACTCATGGTTTCTTGTGGCAGTTTCAATGACCAATAATCGGTAGGCAGACCTGCGGCTTTATTACGGTTAATTGCCTGCTGGATACGTCCTGGGCCTGCATTATAAGAAGCAAGCGCCAATTCCCAGGAACCAAACTGGTTATACAGACTGCCCAAAAACTCATAGGCTGCACGGGTCGATTCCACCACATCACGGCGACCATCGTATAATGAGGTCTGCTTTAGACCATAAATACGACCGGTACTTGGGATAAATTGCCATAAACCTGCTGCCGCCGCACTACTGGTCGCAGCCGGATCATAAGAACTTTCAATAATTGGTAACAGCGCCAACTCGGTTGGCATGCCACGGCGTTCTGCTTCTTTTACTGTGTAATATAAATAACGTGATGCACGCGCACTTAAGCGATCCAGATAAGGCTGACGTGAAATAAACCAGCCACGCTGCGCATCAATCCGCGGATTCCAGACACTTAAGTCCATCTTGAAACCCACGGTCATGCGTTTCCAGACATCACCATGTTTCAAAATCTGTAAACGGTCACCTTCGACTGCACGCATATCCGTTGCAGAGAGTAGATCTTCGAGTCCATCCAGACTGCTGGCATCCAGATATTGTGATCCAACTTGCTTGCTTGATGCTGTTTGGGTCGCACTTTGTGTAGATGAACAGCCCGTCAGTCCTAGAGAAGCAAGTGCAGTTCCCAGTACAGAATATTTTAAAAATGTAGGTAATGTCGGCTGCCACAAAATTGCGGTTGGTTTATACATAAAGAAATCCAAACAACTCGTATATAAATTTATTTTTTAGATATGCCATTGTAGTGAAGCATGTCGAAGACTCAAGCCAATAATTTACCGCGATTTCACGTTAAATGTTACAAGAAATTAAAAAATCCCGGACATATAGATTGATCGACTGCATTTGCGCTATACAATAAGCCTTCCAGCTTGTTCTATTTTGATCGGATTTTAATTTATGTCACACACTATCACACTTTATGTTGATGGCGCTTGTCGCGGCAACCCGGGTTTAGGCGGTTGGGGTGCGTACATTATTAACGGCCAGCAAGAACACAAAATCTGTGGCGGTGAAGACCATACCACCAATAACCGCATGGAACTGACGGCTGCCATCGAAGGCATTCTGTTCTGTGACAAACAGGATAAACTGGTGATCTATACCGATTCCAAGTACGTCAAACAAGGCATTACCGAATGGATTCATGGCTGGAAAAAGAAAAACTGGAAAGACGTCAAAAATCCGGATCTGTGGCAAAAACTCGATGAAGTCTGTCAGGGACGCGACATCGAATGGCACTGGGTCAAAGGTCATGCTGGACATCCGGGCAATGAAATGGCCGATCAGCTGGCCAATCTGGGCGCTGATGAAACCCTGAAAAAATCCAAGCAAAGCCCTTCAATGTCTGAAGATAAAAAAAAATCTGAACCCGACTGGTTGCTAGACGATCCTTTCGGTCTTGATCTGGCCGAGAGCGAAGAAGAACTGGAAGATCTGCCGGAAGAAATCATTGAAGTGACTGTTGAAGAAATTACACAGACTGAAGTTTTAGCAACGGACAGCAATGAAGATGCTTCATCTTTAGACGCATCTACCTCGACTGAGCTACATCCGCAAATTGTCATTACACCGGCCAAGTTACAGCTACATGGCCCACGACAACTGATTCTGGATACTGAAACTACCGGTTTTTATTATCAGGATGGTGACCGGATTATTGAAGTTGGCGCGCTGGAAATGATCAACCGCAAACTGACCGGTAGCTCGATTCATATTTATATCAACCCAAAAACACCGGTTGGCGATTCTGTGAATGTCCACGGGATCACCGATGAATTCCTGCAAGACAAACCGCTGTTTGAAGAAATTTCTCAAGTGCTGTTTGACTATTTACACGGCGCGGAAATTATTGCGCATAACGCGACCTTCGATATGAACTTCCTGGATATGGAATTCAAACGCGCAGGTTTTAAAGCGCTCTCCGAGGTCTGTGACGTCACCGATACCCTGGCACTGGCCAAGTCCAAGCATCCAGGGCAGAAAAACTCGCTGGATGCCTTAGTGCGCCGTTACGAGATTCCACAACGCGACCGTACCTTCCACGGTGCCTTGCTCGATGCGGAAATCCTGTCCGATGTTTATCTGGCCATGACCGGTGGACAGGTGTCTTTTGATATCGATGCCCTGTCTCAGTCTGAAGACCAGAACAGCCGCTCAGGGATGGCCAGAGTTGAAATTGAATTGCCGGTGATTCTTCCGTCAGAACAGGAATTACAGGAACATGAGAATTGGGTCAAACAATTCGAAGAAAAACATGGAACTGCTTGCCTTTTCGCGAAATAAAATCTACATTTCCGGGGATACTTTAGGTTTAAAACTATCGTTCTTCAGTTATAGTAAATACAAAGAGGCCCCGTAGTTTAAAGCGGGGCTCATATATAGATAATACTTCAGGAAAGGTGCAGATCATGTCTTACCAAACCTCTATACATTTTGATCCAACAGCTTTACTGATAATAAAAAATGAGGTTGATAACTCGATCAAGTTAGTCGAATCAGCAGTAAGCACCTTGGTAGAAGACCAGACTTTACCTTTTGGTATTGATGATGCATTAAATCAGTTCAAACAATGCGCCCAGGTTCTGGCACTCATCGACATGTCCAGTCTGGCAAAAGTCGCTCAATATTCAGCAGAATTAATGCGTAAGATTATGGGGAATCCGGCGCAGGTCAATACTCAAGAAGTGATCGCCTTGAGTGAAGGCACCACCATGCTGAAACGATATATCGAATTTATCTGTCTGCGTGAAGTAAAAATTCCACAGTTTTTGCTGGATACCCTGAACCGCCTAGAACTGGCTTTGGGTAAACCGCTGACGACTGAAGGCCAGCATGTAGAATCGCTACTGGATTGCGTCACCCCTGATTTTGCACTGCCACAAGCACCAAGTCTGGAAAAATCCCAATATGTACACCGCCTGTATAAGCTGTCACTAAACAGGCTGATCAATCAGGAAGAAAGTGAACTGGATTTGCAAGCCATCAAACTGGTGGGAGCTTATCTGGCTGGACTTGCAGAGCAACATGACAGCAATCAGTACTGGAATCTGGTCTATGTCGCGTTGAACAATATTGAGCACCTGCTGATTAATGAGCCACGTCTACGCACACTGGTGAGTATTGAACGCAACATGGCACAGTATTTTAGCTCGGCTGACAGCTTCAAGGCTTCGCTGGCTGATCTGGCCAATGTGCTCAGCCTATGTATCAGTCAGGAAGATGAAACTGCGCAATCTATCCGTAGCCAGCTCAATGTTGGCGATGACCTACTGACCGATATGCAATTACAGGTCTTCAGTCGCCACCTGTATGGTCCTGACTTTGAAACCATGCATACCATCAGCGAGTTGGTGACCACGGAAATGGCACAGATTCGTAATGACATCGAGTTCAACTATCAGAATATGACGCCTGAAAAGACTCAGGAATTACAGGCTCAACTGAATAGTTTGGCCAATATCTTCAAGGTGTTGAACCTGAATGAAGCCTATCATGACCTGACCCGTCAGGCTGCTTCACTGAGCCAGCCCGAGATTATGCAGGATGCCAGCTTTGCCCAGCAGTTGATGAATGTCATTCTGTCTGCCATGAACTCGATTGGCGTACTGGAACGTCATCACACTTCGAGCCGCTTGCAGCTGCGCGTCAACAACATGAATATTTCTCTGGACCGTCTGGATGAAGCACACGCTGCTTTACTCACTGAAACTAAGGCTCTAATTGAGCTTTCCAGCCAGATTCTCAGCAATTACCTGCAAGATCATGACTTGACTGCACTCGAACCTGTTCCAGTACAGTTTTGCGAGATTGGCGGCGCGATGCTGTTCCTGAATGCAGAACATGTTCGTACTGCATTCACCACCACTGCAGAATTCATCAAGAACCGTATTGATCTGTCGATTGCATTAAGTCCGGAAGAAATTCATCGTGCTTTAGACACCCTGGCCAGTGCCGACATGATGATTGATAACTTAAAGAACAAACAGCCTGTATTACAGGCGATGTTTCAGGTAGCATTGGACAGTAGTGAGAAACTCAAAATAGTTGCCTAATGTCCAAATTATCACTTGCTTATATTTTTCAACAACAGCAACTGCTGGTCGATCAACACTTTCAACTTCCACGAGTTGAAGCCTTAGCAAGTGATTTGCTACTCCACACGGGTGATCAGGTGATTGCCCGTGATCTTCTGCCCGATGAACCCATTCCTGCAGGCTTGCAACTGGTTCCGATTCGCCAGTTGTTACAGTTCTGGAATACCCAGCAATTTGAACAGGCCAGCCGTGCAGTACAGCTTTTGGAATGGCGTCGTAACCACAAATTCTGTAGTCATTGCGGTACCGCCACTGAAGCACATCCAAGCGAACATGCCATGGTCTGTCCAGCATGCCACTACCGTCAATATCCACGGGTGCAGCCTTGCGTCATTACCGTCATTACCAAAGGTGAAGACGAGATTTTACTGGCCAAAAATGCGCGCAATAAAAACAGTCAGATGTATGGACTGATTGCCGGTTTTGTTGAAGTTGGAGAAACTCTGGAAGAGGCTGTACGTCGTGAAACCCTGGAAGAAGTGGGTTTGCATCTGAAAAATATTCAATACCTGGCCAGCCAGCCCTGGCCATTTCCAAGTAATCTGATGATTGCCTTCAAGGCTGAATATGCCGCGGGAGAAATCGAGCTGCAGGAAGAAGAAATTAGCGATGCGCAATTCTTCAAATTCGATCAACTGCCTGAAATTCCATTCAAAGGCAGTATTGCGCATGCCATGATTATGCACGTGACTCAAGGCAGCACGGTTGCAGACGATACCAAAGCTTGGCTTTAAGTCTCTATTACGTTCATATTCAAGCAACATATAAAAAATCCAGCAAATCATCTTTGCTGGATTTTTTTATCGCAATTCAGTTTATTCTGATGAAACTAATTGCCTTTAAATGCATCTTCCAGTGCCCAAAGTACCTGTGACTTGGTCTGAAAATAGCGGCTAAACAAACTCGATAATGAACCGACAATGCTAATATGGCCAAGTTTCGGGATACTGATCAGCTGACTGTGATTGCCCTTTTCCCGCAATGCGCGATCCAGATCCTGACTATTGAAATGGCCAACGATATTGTCCTTTTCTGCAATAAACAGATAATGCCGGATTGGACTATTTTTCACAAAATAATAAGGCATTACCTGTTGATAAGGGACAGTCTGATCAAATGCACCTGCACAGATCGGATCATCTTTATAATCAAAATGATAAGGCCCTGCCAGACCAATAATCGCCCGGATTTGACTATGATCGATAGTGGCAGATTGCGGATGATACAAGGCAGACATCACATTGAATGCGCCGGCAGAATGTCCCATCAAGACCAGATTTTCAGCACAAATCTGCAACTGCTCAGCCGATTGCTGCAAATGATTTAGCAACAAATGCAGATCATGAATATAGGTCGGGAAAATATGCTGTGGCGCCAGATGGTAATTCATCACCACCACATCATAGCCTTCTCTAGCAAAGGACTCGCCAATAAACTGGTAATCCTTTTTATCGCCATGCAACCAGGCGCCGCCATGCACAAAAACAATGAGTGGGCGATGTAGCAAAGGCTGCTGACTCCGAAACAAGTCAAAGCGTTGCCGGGATTTCAGGCCATAGGCCAATTGGGTTTCGACCGTGTAACCTTGTTTCGGGGTTAAACGATTTAGGGCATAACTGCCAAAATCGTATAACCGGAAATCTTGATAATGTTGCTGAAACTGCAGAATACGCTGTGAGAGTTGGGTTTTAAACTGGCCGACCTTATGGTTCATAGGTCGGTTCAACCGTATCAGGATCAATGGCAACCGGCGTCTGTTCATTACCCTGCTGCGCATATGCCGGTGCAGCAAAGTTTTGATTAGCCAGACTTGAATATTGCTCCACGTTATCGATCAAAGTCACAATTTTGGTGACATTACCCACTTGTTGTAGCACCTGATTCAGGTCAGCAATCTCGGCACCATTTAAACGCCCCATTACATACAGAACGCCATCTTCAGTATGCACATGTACTTTACTATCCGCAACCACAGTCGCCTTCATGATCAAGCCACGAGTATTTGCAGTCACTGCAGTATCCTGCATAATGGTGCTATAGCTGATCTGATTACCGACAGTAATAAAATTATGTACCGCTTTGACATCACTCATGGATTTGACATTGTCTTCAGCCAATTGCTTTAAATGGTCATCCGGCACCTGACCGGTCAGCAGGACATTGCCATGAAAACTTTCAATATTGACCCGGGCCTGCTTAAAGCGCGAATCCAGTTTATAAAGATTAATTTTTGCAGTACGGACAATTGAGGAATCAATAAATACCTGCCCTAAGGTACGCGCCCCACTTTCAGTTCCGACAGGAGCCGTACCTGTGCCGCTGGAAATAAAACTGGCACAACCTGATAAACTTGCGACACACAGCATTGTTATTGCAATACGCTTAACCACTCAGCAAGACTCCTTCATTTTATTACGTCTTTTTCAATCTAATAATCTGTTTTCAAGCTCAGATCATGTCAATTCTGCTTGAACTTTACAATGATCTTGAAGCAAATATAAGCATCTTTAGACCTTATTTTGTTCAAAGGTTAATAAACTCTTGATCAAAAGTAAAAGCATTTTCAATCCATTCCAGATCATAAGGGTATTGCGAAAAGTCATGCTGTATGGTTTTTGCAAATTGCTGTTTAAAATCAAAACAAATCACGTCAAAACGATAGTAATAGTGTGCAAATTGTGGATTTTTCTGAATAAAGCACATGGCTGTCTTGAGCATTTTGCCCTGTTTCGCTCTGGAAACAGACTCGATCGCTTGTGCGTATCCAGTTTGTGCACGTGCTTTGACTTCTACAAAGACCAGCTCCTGATCACGTACCAGAATCAGATCCAGCTCGCCATAGCGACTGTGATAATTGGCTGCCAGGAACTGAAATCCATGGTTTTGCATCAATTGGGCCGCTTGCTGCTCCGCCCATGCACCTAGTTGCTGTCGTAGCATTTCTCTTTCGCTCATAGTAGCTTGACGCCTGTGCCACTATACTGAAAACATTGTGGACTACGCTGAATACTGTGGTCCGTGATTTCAATCCGGCCAGTTCTACCCTGAAATTCAATATGCTGCAAATGCGGTTGTGACAGGTACTGCTGGGTAATCTGCCAGGCATCGCCACCGAAGGCAATCAGCCGCTGATAGGACATATTGACCGGTTCCTGGGCATAAGCCTGTAGAACATCCGGCCATTCAGCCAAGTAAAGCACAGGTACATCACAGAACTTGATCCCTTGTGGCGGTTTGTGCTGTTCGCTAATTGCATTGGCTACGGTATACATCCGTTTACGACTTAATTCTGGTATAGCAGCCAGCCCTTCTGCATTACCGAGGAATAACAGCCCCTGCTTTGGCATTAAAAAAATAGGCGCCTTGTTTACGATTTTAAAATTCAGATCACTCTGGCTGAGCAAGGACATCAGTAACAACTCATGCTCGGCTTCACTGCCCGGCTGGCGTAAAATCAGCAGCTGTTGAATTCCATCTTTGTGCAATAAGGTTTTTAAGGCAGCAGCATCTTCTTTTTTGGACAGGCTGAATTGCCAGACTTGGGGTGATGACCCGGCTACATCATTCAGGCTGAGGGTACGTACTTTAGGTTTGCTCTTGAGTAGTTGTTCCACATCGCTACGTGCCAATGGACCCACCACCATTTTGGTCTTTTTATTGACATGCTGTTTCAGTAGCTGGGAGATATTTTTCTGATTGGAGTTGACCCATTTCAGTGGAACTTTCTGCGCGGAAGTAGCATAGGCGCTGAGAAATCCCTGTTTGATACTCGATGCAGCTCGCGCCAAAGGTCCGGATTCGGGTAGAATGATCAACACTTCTGCTTGTACGCTACTAATGTAGCTGACTAAACACAAGCCCAATATTTTATTTTTAATCTTCCATTTTTTATTATTCAATTTATTCCACATGGAGAAACCTATGAGTGCTCAGTTATTTGTTGTTGCGACTCCAATCGGGCACTTAGATGATATTAGTTATCGTGCACTTCAGGTGTTAAAGTCGGTGAGTCTTATTGCTGCCGAGGATACACGAACTTCAGCACAATTGCTTAAACACTTTAATATTCAAACACCTCTGACCGCTTGCCATGAGCATAATGAAAGCAACAAGATTGATCAGCTGATCCAGCGCCTGCTGAATGGCGAAGATATGGCCCTGATCAGTGATGCTGGCACTCCCCTGATTAGCGACCCTGGCTTTAAATTTGTCCGTGCTGCACAAGCGCATAATATTCGCGTGATTCCTGTACCTGGTGCTTGTGCGGCTATTGCTGCCTTAAGTGCTGTTGGCTTGCCGAGTGACCGCTTCAGCTTTGAAGGTTTTCTGCCATCCAGACAAAGTCAGCGCCTGCTGAATCTGGAAAAACTGAAAGATGAAACCCAGACTTTAATTTTCTATGAAGCACCGCACCGGATTCTGGAGTCCGTTAAAGATATGGCCAGCGTTTTCGGAGCAGATCGCCCGGTCGGTTTTGCGCGAGAAATCACCAAGACTTTTGAAACTATCAAGAAAATGACCTTGGGTGAATTGGTGGAATTCATTAGCAATGATCACAATCAGCAAAAAGGCGAAATTGTTCTGGTGATTGGCGGTGCCACCGAAGAAAAAGATCTGGATCAGGAAAAGCTGGATAAATTATTGAATCGCCTATTACAGGACCTTTCGGTCAAAGCTGCTTCACAACTGGCGGCAGATTTAACCGGAATCAAAAAGAAAGTCGCTTATCAACGTGCTTTAGAACTGACTTCGGCAAACGACTAATTGCTTTAGATTTTCTATTACGTTTGGATTTGCAAAAAAAAACACCACATTGAATGTGGTGTTTTTTATAAGAAACAAGTTAATCAATAACTTATTCTTTGGCTACTGATTCATCTGCCGGCACTTCAACAATACGACCACCACTGGCAAGGAAAGCCGCAATCTCGTCTTCAAGTGCTTGACGCTTTTTCAGCTTTGCAGTGACGGTCAAAGTTTCAGCTTCTACAAGATCGGTATCACTGACGACCTCTGTGCTATCGACCGCGCCTTTTTCAGCGGCTTTTGCTTCATCATCATCAACAATTGAATCTTCAACGTCGTCATCATAATCATTCATGTCTGTCATTTGCATCTCCCCAAAAATGGCCCTCGCTTGGTATTCCAAGTCAGGTATCGAATTAAGTGAAATTTAGCAATCTCTTCGACCTTCGCCTAGTACCAAACATCAAAAAATCGTATCTTTTTTAAACAAAATCGTTACTCTTTATTGGTGTTTGTTTAAAAAATTTACATTTCTGTCTTAAGCTGCGTAGCGTGTGTCTTTAAGTAAACCCAGACCATTGGCTTGCGCCATAAATGCATCTTTCAACATGGGCTGATTTTCTACCTGTTTCAGGCCGAAATTGCGTGCCCAAACCATCGGGAAGAATAATGTGGTTTCCATCCAGCCAATCGCAGACATGCTGTGCATCATGGCATCGTTCTGGCCCTTACGGCGATGCTCATAGCGTTTTAGGGTCTGCTCATGTGCCCATACGCCACGCGCCTGATCATGCAGCAAAACATCACAAAGCACGGCAGCATCCAGACAGCCAATATTCACCCCTTGACCTGCTAGTGGATGAATGACATGTGCGGCATCTCCAATCAGTGCTAAACCATCTTGAACGTATTGCTGGGCGGCGCGGGCTTTTAAAGGGAAAGTGGCACGTGGTGTCGCCTGCAATACTTCACCCAGCATATGCTGGCTTTCACGGGTTAATAGCTGGGTAAACTCAGCATCTGACAACGCTGCATATTCTTCGGCATAATCCTCTGGCAAAGTCCAGACAATCGATTGCCAGTGTCCCTGCTCTTCCGGATTAAGGCTGGCCATAGGTAGAAAAGCCAGAGGGCCAGTTTCCAGAAAAATCTGACGTGCCATATGTTGATGTGGCTGGCCTGTTTTAATGGCACAGCTGATCCCCGCCTGTTTATAGTCCAGTACATCAATATCGATGAAAGCTTGCTCACGGACAAAGGAATTGGCCCCATCTGCGCCGATCACCAGTTTAGTTTTGAGTTGTGTACCATCAGCCAGATGAATGATCCACACACCGACTCCACGTTCGATGCGGCTAACTTTGACCTGTGTTCTATAATCTTGAACATCTTCAAGCATCTTTTGCTGAATGGCCAGATTCAGAATGCTGGGCTCCACCATCGAGCCTAAAGCCTGCTCTACCGATGGTGTTTTTTCTGAAGACTGGCCAAAATTAATTTCACCATAGCCATTTTTATTCCACACCTGCATACCAGTATAAGGCTGCTGGCGTACTAAATTTTCCCAGACACCCACCGTTTTTAACAGGTGAATGGTTGCCTGACTTAAAGCCAAAACACGCGGATTGGCCACACGCAAAGTTTTATCTGCATCCAGAATTGGCGCTGCATCCAGAACTGTAGGCTGCACACCACCTTGAGCTAACAGAAGCGCTGTAAGTCCACCAACCAGCCCACCACCAATAATGACGACGTCTAATATTTCGTTAGTTTGATTTAAGCTCATGCTTTTAACCCCATGGCATAATTCGCAACCAGTGGCTTGATGCCAGGAATCGTATCAAAGGCGACTAAACCTGTATTACGCATCAGCTTTAAAAATGGATTCTGGTTACTGAAACCACGTACCACTGAATCACAGAACTTGATCACACGCTGCTGGTCGCTGAGACGGGATTTCTCATAGTCTTGCAATATTACCGCATCGCCCAAGTCTGCGCCTTGTACCTGCTGTTCCTTGAGATAACGCACCAATACATGCGCATCACGCATACACAGGTTAAAACCCTGACCCGCGACCGGATGAATCGTATGGGCAGCATTGCCCATCAATACGACACGGCCAACAGCCTGTTTTTCGGCTAACACTTGAGACAATGGAAAACTGAACCGTTTTCCGGTTTTCTGGAATTTTCCGGCACGATCGCCATACGTTTCCTGCAAGGCATCCAGAAAATGCTGGTCATTTTCATCTCCCAGCCATTCTCCTTCAGTACCTTTTTTCACTGGCCAGACCACTGAACGACGATACTCACCCGGTAGTGGTAAAAGTGCCAAAGGCCCTAAATGGCTGAAACGCTCAAAGCCCACATGAGCATGTGGCTTTGAAGTTTGTACTGTGGTCACAATCGCAACCTGATCATAATCATGTTCTGACGCACCAATACCCAAGGCTTTACGGCAGAAAGAATCCCGCCCATCGGCGGCAATAACCAGTTTGGACTGTAATTTTAGTGACGATTCACCACGCTGAGCTTCGATATAAGCAAAGTCTGTATCTTGGATAAGGGATGTCACTTGAACATCATCAATCAGTTCAATCAATGGCTCTTTTTTGACTTGGGTCAGCAGTACACGACCGAGCCAAGCATTTTCAATGACCTGACCAAAGCTTTCGACTTTTTCCTGTTCGGCTTTCAGTCGAGCCTTACCAAAACTGCCCTGTTCGGTAATATTCACTTCCAGAATTGGGGTAGCATGTTCTTGCAAGGCATTCCAAAGTCCAAGCTCCTGATAGATCTGCACGCTACGGCGTGACAAGGCACTGTTACGTGCATCAAAACTGGAATGATATGGCGCAAGATTTTCATCATCATAATTTGGGTATTTAATGGCTTCCAACAGTTTGACTGCAATATTGATTTTCGCCAACATCAATGCGAGGCTTAAGCCGACCATACCACCACCGACAATGATGACTTCTTGTTGCATGCTTACTTCCTTATCTGTTTATTCGCATCTATGGCGAATTACATAAAACGTATACTGGTTTTATCTTACCTCAAGGCTTTAAATTTTTATAATGATTCGTTTTATTTAGTTTTCTCCATGATGATCCAGCCTATATTGAAAAACCAAGACATCGCGCTTTTCAGTCCCCAACTTCGGCAATATAGTATAGGCATTGATCCGTTCAACGATTTCAAACCCTGTCTTTAAAAGCACTTGGTGGCCTGTATATGTTCTGCATCACAGAAAGTATCTAGTGATTTAAATGTAAGATATTGTCTAAAATACTGAATCACCGCTTTCATCGCCTCAAGCATATAGCCCTGCCCCTGAAATCGAGGACCAAGTCCGAAATGAATTTCAAGGCTGTTATTTTGCTGTTGAATAATCGTTAGTAACCCGATTGCCAGATGACTTTTTCGCTCAGCAATCACCCACGAAAATCCTTCACTCGGTTGCTGCCAATAACTTAACGCCCATTTCTGCAACATTTTTTGAGTCTGACTGACTATTGTATGCACCTGCCGTTGTAAATATTTTGATGCTTCAACGTTGCCACAATATTCTTGGAATAATGAGATTTCATCTCCGACTTTATATGCTCTTAACTCCAACCAAGTTGTCTTTAATTCAGCAACTAAAATATTTATACTCACTTTTATCAACTCGGCATTAAAAAACGGAATGTTATTATTTCATTTGGCACTTATACGATTCGATCGCAAACCTAGTCAAATTGGTATAACTCGATCTACTCGCTTCGCACAATTTTGAATACATACTGATGCTCGTAGATCCTGAATGATAAAATTGTGAATCAAGCCATTTATAAAAATGAGCTGATATTCACTTTCAGTAGCAGGAGGCCCATTTACAATCACTATTCTTTTCTTATTTTAAGATAATTGTATAAATATAACTCGATCTTTGAGCTAACAGATATTTTAAAAAAATTTATCCAACCATGTACAATCTAATCTTATTTGTATGATAGTGATCATCAATCTTTAGCTAGGCATTGTTGTAGATCTGGGGATGGTTCTATTAATAACGTATAAACACCCAATAAAAAACCCCGGAAATCTACCGAGGTTTCTTCATCTTCCATACTATTTCTATCCTCTCGGCAAGTTACTCGAAGACATGAATCCTATCTTGCAAGAAACTCGCCCAAGAAGAGTAGCTTAACGCACAATATTGGTATGATGATCTGTGTGGTGTACTGTTTTACCCAACTTCGTTCCTGTATAAATCAGGTACAATGCCGACAAACCAACCAATACATAAACAATTCGAGATAAGGCGCTCATATCACCAAAGATTGCAGCGACCAAATTAAAATCGAATGCACCAATTAAACCCCAATTAATGCCACCAATGATTGTTAAAGCATAAGCAATCCAGTCAATCGTATTTAATCTCATAAGTGTTCTCCTGCTGTTATTTAAGTTTATTTAAGGATCAGAGAAAGTATGAGAATCTCAGCGCATTTAATATGTAGCTTTGATGCTAAAAACAGATTTTCTGTGTTGACTTCCTGTCACTTTTTAAGCTGTAAATTTTACTTAGGTTAGTTTTATTTGACTTGTTCGAGATAAACGTAAGCTAAGTCACTTTTTGATCGATTCGATATAGCTAGGAATTCTTGTTTAAAACGGCATAGAAATGTCATAAAAAAAGCCGATCTCGCGACCGGCTTTCTGTATTTTTCTTGGATTAGGCAGCGCGCGCTTTCGCCATCAATGCTTCAATCTCTTCTACCGTTTTGACAACTTTCGCAGTTAAAACCAGCGGGCCATTTGCAGTGGCTACCACATCATCTTCAATTCGGATGCCAATTCCACGCCATTTGGCATCGACTGTTTCATCATCAGGCGCGATGTAGAGACCCGGCTCAACGGTCACGACCATGCCCTCTTCATACGAGCGCCATTCACCATCAACCTTATAAGCACCGACATCATGCACATCCATACCGAGCCAATGCCCCGTACCGTGCATGTAGAACTGACGAAAAGCTTCTTTTTCTATAATCTCGTCGATATTACCCTGCATCAAGCCAAGATCGAGCAAACCCTGCACCAAAATAAGCACTGCAACATTGTGAGGTTCTTTATACGAGTTACCAATTTGCACGGCATTGATCGCAGCGATTTGAGCATCCAGTACTACGTTATATAAGGCTTTCTGTTCCGGACTGAATTTACCATTTACCGGAAAGGTACGGGTAATGTCTGAAGCATAGAACTGATATTCAGCTGCAGCATCAATCAGGACTAAATCGCCATCTTTCAGTTCTTTGTCATTTTCTACATAATGCAGGATGCAGGCATTTTCACCGCCACCGACAATACTGTTATAAGCCGGAACACCGCCATTTTTGCCAAAGACATAATTCAGCTCGGCTTCCAGCGCATATTCCATCATACCCGGACGTACTGCTAGCATCGCTTGCGTATGTGCATCAGCAGAAATATCGGAAGCAATCTGCATCAGTTCGATTTCATTTGCATCTTTATGCAGACGCATTTCATCAACAATACGATCCAGCTGAATTACTTGCGCTGGCACAGAAGTACCACGACGGCTTTCACCACTTGCAGTTGCAATCCATTTGGCGACACGCGCATCAAACTCTGCATGCTGTCCAATGCGATAAAACAACTGATCTTTATTTTGTAACTTTTCTAAGATTTCTTCATCCAGCAAATCAATCGCATAGGCTTCATCTGCATCATAATCCTGAATAGCCCCATCAATACCCGCGCGGTAGCCATTCCAGATTTCCATTTCACGGTTGCGTTCACGACAGAACAAACTGTAGCTATAGCCTTCTTCTTCAGTGTCAAAGGTTTCAATCACAGCCACAGCTTCAGGTTCCGCGAATCCGGTTAAATAGAAGAAACTACTGTCTGCACGGTATTTATAATCTGCATCACGGTTACGCATGGCTACCGGACTGGTCGCGATAATAACGATACTGCGTAAACCGATTTCCCCTGCGAGGATTGCGCGACGCTCCTCAAAAACTGCCTGTGTCAATTTCTTCATTACACCTTACTTCTTATCGATCAATACTTGTATTTAGAATATAGTCTTGAAATCAGACTATAGATTTCACTGTAAACAGCAAAATATATGCCTGATTTCAAGCAGGTGATGACTCACCTCAGCATTTCATCAGCTTAGACGTTTAGGCGAGAAAATCTCGACTACACTTTGCGCTTCTGTAGTAGCGACTTTAGGCTGATTTTTTTGACTCAATTGCTGTAAGAGTGGCGTTTCTTCAACTTCGACCTTTTTACGCCCTAAAGACAGACTGACAGGAATCAGACGCACAAATTCGTACAATTCCTGATAGCTTTCTTCACCTTCAGCATCATCGTCTGAGTCTTCAAATTCAACTGCGGCTACATCTTGTAAATGTTCAATCAGCTCAACTTCATCCTGACGGATATGTCCTGAAGCCAGTCCGAAACCTAAGACCACGCCTGCACACCAGTCCGCCAGAGCCTGTACGCGTTCTGAAAGCACATGCTCATCATCAGGCAGCAAAGGTAAATAATCCAGCTCATCTTCAGACAATGCATGGAACACATCTTCAGCTTCGCCCGCCAACAACTCTAATGCTTCGGCATCCAGTTCAGGTACATCCAGTGTTTCTAAAATCTGTAACCACTCTTCACTGCTTGGCGCCTGGGTGACACAAACAATGCCAGTCAGCAAACCATGTAGTTCGCTAGGGCTAGAAATTTCCTCAATTGAAGAAAAATTGCGGTGCCATTCGGTCCAACCTGAAATATCGTCTTGCATTCGTTTATCCAATCTTTATACTGCTTATATATTACCTTTGTTTGCAACACTGTGCGACCTCGATATGTTAGAAGAATTACAGCGTCTACAAGTGCAGATCGGCGTGTTAAAAACGCGACTTGCACGGCTTGAAAGTGAAAATTCCAGTTTGCGCGAAGAGCAAGACTCTTCAATGATGCAACATCAACAGCAAATTGAACAAAAAAACAGCGCGATTGCGCAAAAACAACAAGAAAATGAAAATCTGACAGAACAATTGATGGATTCTCGTGCCCAATTTCAACTGCTCAATAATGATGCAACTGCACTGGCAGACCGTTATGGCCGTCTGGAAAAAAGCTGTACCGATCTGAAAAACCGTTTTCAGGAAATTCTGACTGAACGAAATGAACTGCGCGTGGTTAAGGAAAAGATGATCATTGAACAGCGTCATGCCCAGCAGGAAATTCAGCGTCTGACTCAGGAATCTGAACGTTTAACCCAGAAAAATGAAAATGCCAAAGCCAAGGTTGAAGCGATTATTCAACGTCTGGCGATTCTCGGTACTGCGCAGGATCATCACGCACAGGAAATTCAACAACTGGCCCATCCGACTGAAGCGACTGAGGAAGCCTCATCATGAGTGAACAAATTGCAATCGATCTCAGAGTATTGGGGCATAGTTTTCGTTTGGCCTCTACTCCTGACAAGCAGGAAGAATTAGAGCGCGCGGCACAGTTATTGAATGACAAATACGATGAATTTCGTCGTAAAGCACCACGTATGGAACCTAGCAAGCTGATTATTATGGTAGCACTTGAGCTGATGCAGGAAGTCTTGAATATGAACAGATCACTGCAACAATATGCGCATTGCGAGCGTTTGTTACAAACTATTTTAGAAGAAGTTGAAGAACTGACTGAATAATCTCGAATTCTGTTTAAACTTCGGACATTCGACCGAACTGTTTACAGTTCATGAACAGCATAGAGTTGCCACACCGGGATTATTGTTTATAATTAACTTAACTCTGAGGTGTTCGCCAGCGGGTCTATTCCCCTGCCGATACTAACACTTATGGGTGTGTTCTGTATATTTAGAGTGTATGCCCATCTCCGTATGGGAAACCCAGCAAGTATACGTCGCATCCTCCTTGAACTCATCGGGTTCAGGGTAACGACACATGCAGCGGCATCTTCGGAGTACTTCATTTTCGTTTTCAAAATATAATTATAATTTTTCCTGAATTTCCTCTTATTTTAATTTTGTAGTATTTCTCTCGAACATTCCTCTAGATTCATTTTATTGATGTATTCATCATCTGGAATGAAAAAAAATCTTTAGCTATAAAAAAAGATAGGGCTTTAATTACTTCCGTCAAAATCAAACAATCTTTCAGTAACTTATTTTCCTATTTTCAGGCTATTTTATCCCGATATAAAGTATGCATGGCCCAGATTGCAGCAGGAATCCAGCCTAAAATCGAAATCTGAAGCATTAAGCATACTGTGGCTTCGGCTGGTCGATGAAGGGTCATAAATAATGACCAAGGGAAAATAAATGCAACAATTGATTTCATTCTTAAAACCCTCTTTTTTTGCAACGTTCTAACTTTTATATCCAGTTTTTATTGGCACTTAAAACTGGCACTAAGATTTAGATATTTTTAATGGATCAGCATAATCTCTGTACATGCTGTATTACGCTTAAAAATATCCTGAAAGCCTAATTCAGCCAGCTTAAATGAAGCTTAAAAAAAATTTAAATCCGCTAGCTTTTGCATATTTTCAATCAAAATATTGATGTTTTAATGAAATAGCTTTTGCTTCAACCTTGCTATCTAGTAGCTTTAGATATGAATAAAACCCTAAATCCTTAGACCTTTATTTACTTACTGCAGCGGGTGTACTCAAGGGTGATATTCGCCAAATCACATCACCGACATCATCAGCAACCAAAATGGCACCTAAAGAATCTACCGCCACACCGACCGGTCGCCCATATGCATCACCCTGATCGCTTAGAAATCCAGTCAGAACATCTTGAGGCGGGCCCATCGGTTGTCCATTTTGAAAGGGAACAAAAATCACTTTATAGCCACTATGCGGTTTGCGGTTCCATGAACCATGCTGGCCAATCAGCGCCCCATTTCGATATTGAGGCATCAGATCGGCCCTATAGAAGGCCAAGCCCAATGATGCAGTATGATTACCCAATGCATAATCCGGTGGAATTGCTCGCGCAACTAAGGCAGGGTTTTGCGGTTTGACCCGTGTATCAACATGCTGGCCATAATAACTATAAGGCCAGCCATAAAAAGCGCCCTCTTTGACAGAGGTCAGGTAATCAGGAACCAGATCATTGCCGAGTTCATCACGTTCATTTACCACCGTCCAGAGTGCACCGCTCTGGGGTTGCCAGTCCATGCCATTCGGATTACGTAGTCCGGTTGCATAAGGTCGAGATTGGGCACTATCCAAATCAAACTCCATGATCAGTGCCCGGCCTTGCTCTTGATCCAGGCCATTTTCAGCGACATTGCTGTTAGAACCCACCGTGATATAGAGTTTGCTGCCGGCAGGATTGGCAATGACATTTTTGGTCCAGTGATGGTTTAAACGACCTGCTGGTAAATCCAGTATCTTGATGCCTGCTGCTGTAATTTGAGTCGCACCGTTCTGATAAGGAAAGCGCATCAAGGCATCAGTATTCGCCACATACAACATATTACCGACTAGCGCCATACCAAATGGAGAATTGAGATTTTGCAAGAATACAGTTTTTTGTTCAGCCACCCCATCTCTATTGCTATCACGAAGCAAAGTAATGCGGTTGGCACTGGGATGCGATGAGCCGGCACGCTGCATTACCCATTTCATGATTTTGCCTTTAATCCCTTTGCTATCATCTGGCTTGGGCGGTGCATCTGTTTCGGCCACCAGCACATCACCATTCGGCAATATATATAACCAGCGCGGATGCTGTAACCCTTTGGCAAATGCCTGAACTTTTAAACCTGTCGCTGGTGTCGGCATTTTACCTTCAGGCCACCCTTTGGCGGGCGCAATATTGACTGTAGGCAGCAAGCTTGATTTTGGTTTGGGTAAATGTGGCTGGGAACCATAACTGTCATTGATAGGTGACTTGGAAGGCATGGTACATCCAGTCATGGTTAGGAGAAGTGCACAGCTGGCACCTGTAAGTAAAAATTGAATAGGCTGATGAAGCATTTTTATCTCTTGTTATTATCATCCTCAACTTACTTTAAAAAACAATTTGAGATGCCACTAGCGGGTTCTTGTTTTTTCTGGTTATGAATTGGTTATCAATTTTGAGTTAGGTCTGATGTTTTTCTTTTTGTAAAAATCAGTTTATATCTTTAAATGAAATAATGCCTAGCTATCCAGTCTGTTCTTAGCGTAATTTCTAAAGTTAGTTTCATATTTTGATCTAGTCTGTATTTCTTAAAGCTTATACATCATGAGTAGCTTATGCAGGACAACACGACAACATTTCTAACGTGATTTTTTTCACCTCATTACGACTATGCCGGATATGAGCATCTAATATAGAGAGACAGAACGCTGCATCTTGGGCAAGCAGCGCCTTTAAAATCTGTTGATGTTCAGCATAGGTGGCCTCAATCCGATAATCTTTGGAAAAATCCAGACGGCGTATGATGCGAATTTTCTCGCTGATCTCACTGTGAATTTTCGCCATTTCTGCATTGCCGGCTGCAAATACCAAATGACAATGAAATGCTTCATCTTGTGCGGATAACTTTCTGAGATCATAGATATATTGTTCTGGTTGAATACACCAGGTTTTAATCAAAACAGCCAAGGCAACCTGCAACTGGTCTTTGGGCATCTGACACAGTTGTTCGACTGCATAACATTCCAGCAAAATTCGCAGATCATATAACTCTTCATAGGCTTTAAAATTCAGCGGCCGGACCTGCCAGCCACTTCTAAACTGCACCTCGACATAACCTTGCTGCTGCAAACGATACAAAGCTTGCCGAATAGGTGTACGACTGACGGCATAGCTTTCAGCAATTTCTGATTCGGTAAACCGCTCTCCCGGCATCAGCTTAAAGTCAAAAATGTCATTTTTAATTTTCTGGAAAACCAGCTCAGACAGATTGTCTGAGCTTTTTCCGGTCGCTTTAGTACTTGGATTGCGAACAATAGTCATGGCTCAATCCATTACTCCATATAGACCAGTGGCTCACCGCTATGCACGGTCTGACCAGAACGGCAGATAATCGCTTTAACGATACCATCATCGTCAGCATAGACCGGCAGTTCCATTTTCATGGCCTCAATGATGGCCACCGTGTCGCCTTTTTTCACAATCTGCCCGGCTTCTACAAAAATCTTCCAGATATTGCCGGTCATAGAGGCATTAAGAGGGACATACTGGCTGTAATCGGTATCATCCTGCAGCACTTCTATTTCTACAGGTGCATCAAACTCGTCTTTCCAGCGTTCCACCTCGGCGCTAAAAGCAGCGTGCTGCTGCGCTTTAAAAGCAGCAATGCTGTCCTGCTCTGCAGCAAGGAAATCCTGATATGCTGCAAAGTCAAACTCGCATTCCTCAATTTTGATTTCTGCCAGACCATGGGCGAAATCAGCACGGAACTGATCCAGTTCGGCCTCAGTGACCTCATAATATTTAATCTGGTCAAAAAAGCGTAAGAACCATTGCTGATCGCCAAACTGCTTGTTCTTTTTAAACTTGTTCCAGATCGGCACGGTACGGCCAATCAACTGATAGCCGCCCGGTGAGTCCATGCCATAAATACACATATACATGCCACCAATCCCGACTGTACCTTCAGCGGTAAAAGTACGCGCGGGATTATATTTGGAACTCAATAAACGGTGGCGCGGATCAATGGGCACTGCACAAGGTGCAGTCAGATATACATCACCTAGCCCCAAAACCAGATAGTTGGCATCAAAAATGATGTCCTTGACCTGTTGGCGGTGACTTAAACCATTAATCCGCTGAATAAAATCGACATTATTCGGTAACCATGGCGCTTTGGCACAAACGCTTTCCTGATAGCGTTCCACCGCACCTAGAGTCGCTGAGTCCTCAAAGGCCATAGGCAAATGGATAATTCTTGAAGGAATTTTAATGTCACGCAGATCGCCCATCTGTTCTTCAAGACCAAGCAGGAAGTGAATCAGTTGCTGCTGGCTACATTGCAGACCATCATATTTAATCTGCAAGGATCGCACACCAGGTGACAATTCCAGGATACCCTCAAGATCAGCTTTACGGATCAGTTGCATTAATCGGTGTACGCGCAGGCGCAGGGCCAAATCCAGTACGTTGTCACCGTATTCCAGCAAGATATAACTGTCACCGGCCTGACGATATACAGCTTTTGGTGCATCTGGCGTAGCTTCACGCAGTGCCAGGATACTTTCTGCCTGAACTGCAACAACTTCAGCCTCGTGAGTCATCTCTGCCTTGGCAAAGTTTTGGAGGGTTTGAATTTGCTGCCGCTCCAGTGCATTGGCCTGCTCTATCGAGATTGGATAGAAGCTAATCGTGTCATCAGCTTTCAGTTGACCAATTTTCCAGAGTTCAGCTTTGGCAATGGTCACCGGACAGACAAAGCCACCCAGGCTCGGACCATCTTTGGCAAGAATTACGGGGAAATCACCGGTAAAGTTAATCGCACCAATGGCATATTCACAGTCATGTACATTGGATGGATGCAGACCCGCTTCACCGCCATTTTCACGCGCCCAGTTTGGCGTCGGTCCGGTTAAACGGATACCCAATCGGTTCGAGTTAAAATGCACTTTCCAGCTTGATGCAAAAAACTCCTCAATATATTCAGCTTTAAAGAAATCAGGAGCGCCATGCGGACCATAGAGCACACCAATTTTCCATTCCTTGCCATAACTTGGAATCAGATCTGTTGCCAAAACTTCAGGTTCTGCAATCGCTAAAGGTAGACCATCGGCCGGCAGCTCAGGATTCACCATCTTAATCATGTCACCAGCCCGTAACACTCGGCCTGCATGTCCACCAAAATTACCTAAAGCAAAGGTAGAACGGCTACCCAGATATTCCGGCACATTCAGACCATTTCGTACAGCCAGGTAGGTCCGGCATCCAGATTCAACCTGTCCAATTTTTAGGGTTTGGCCTGCTTTTACCTGAATAGGCTGCCAGAAATTTACTGCTTCATCATCCAGACTTACCGGACAAGGTGCGCCAGTTAAAGCAATGATATTTTCTGCATGAAATTTGAGGATTGGACCTTGCAGGGTAAATTCAAACCCGGCGGCGGCCTCGACATTCCCAACAATTTTATTGGCCAGCCGGAAGGCATAATCATCCATTGGGCCTGAAGGCGGTACACCAATATCCCAATACCCGACACGACCCGGATAATCCTGAATCGAACTTTGTGTACCCGGCTGAATCACCTCAATCACATTCGGCACATATTTGAAATCATCCAGCATGCGTGTCCAGATCTGTATCTGTTCAAAACGTGGATCTGAAATAACAGTATGCACATAATCCAGATTGGTACTAATACCATTCAGGCGAGTTTCAGCTAAAGCTGATTTAAGCGTATGAATGGCAGTATCACGATCTTCAGCATGCACAATAATCTTGGCAATCATCGGGTCAAAGTATTGGGAAATTTCAGTTCCGGTACTCACCCAGGTATCAACCCGGACATTTTCCGGAAAAAAGACATCGGTCAAAATCCCTGGACTCGGCTGGAAATTCTTAACTGGATCTTCGGCATAGATGCGTACTTCAATCGCTGCACCTTGAGGCTGAATACTGCTTAGATGCTTCCAATCCAGAGTATCACCTGCTGCAACTTTCAACATGCATTCAATCAGGTCTAAACCGGTCACCATTTCAGTCACCGGATGCTCCACCTGCAAACGGGTATTCACTTCAAGGAAATAAAACTCGTCACGTGCTGCATCGTAAATAAACTCAACCGTACCGGCACTGCGATATTCCACCGATTTGCCCAGTTCAACTGCCGCCTGATACAATTTTTGACGGGTTGCTTCAGGTAACTGTGCCGCTGGTGTTTCTTCCACAACCTTCTGATTACGGCGCTGCAGTGAACAGTCGCGTTCGCCCAAAGCCACTACCTGTCCCTGTCCATCTCCAAAAATCTGAACTTCGACATGACGGGCTTTATCGATAAAGCGTTCCAGAAATACTCCGGCATCTTTAAAGAACTGCTCACCCAGACGTTTTACACTTTCATAAGCCTCCTGAAGTGCGTCTGCATCATCACAACGGGTCAAGCCAATTCCGCCACCGCCTGCTGTACTTTTCAGCATAATTGGATAACCAATTTTTTCAGCTTCTACCAAAGCTTCGTCCAGACTATTTAGCAGCCCTGTACCGGGAGTCATGGGTACATTGGCAGCTGCAGCAAGTTCACGGGCACGATGTTTTAAACCAAACTCTAAAATCTGCCCAGCTGTGGGTCCCATGAAAGCAATGCCATTTTCTTCGCAGGCACGAGCAAAATCAGCACTTTCTGACAGAAAACCATAACCTGGGAAAATTGCTTCAGCCCCGGTATTCTTGGCTGCAGCAATCAGTTTTTCAATACTTAAATAGGTATCACTCGGTTTGGTGCCTTCTAAGGACACTGCAATATCTGCATCAATCACATGCTGTGCATAACGGTCCGTTTCTGAATAGACGGCTATACTGGTTACGCCCATTTTTTTTAATGTGCGAATGGCACGAACGGCAATTTCGCCCCGGTTTGCAATCAGTACAGTTTTAAACATGTGAATCCCCTTTTATTCTCTCTATTTTTTGAATCTGCTGAATGGATCTGTTTCGTTTTTTTCTGATTCAGCTGCTGCATATAAACCCGCTATCGACTATGTTCACTGCTCTCTGTCGTAGCCTTTGATGCATACCTTCCGCAAATACAGCTTTTTTAAATGCATCGATTTTTGCTCGAAGATGTGCAGCAGTCGCAACCGAAATCCAGACAAGTTCACCCACCTCAACATGGGTAGTGCGTTGAGCAAGATGATTCAGTTGAAGCTGTTTTGACTGATCGGCATCGCGCCATTTTAGGACTGTCCAGCCGATCATTTTCTGATGTAGCATTCTGCATCCAACCTTGTATCCAAGTTTGAATACAGTTATGCAGAACTTATGCCAGTTTAATTTTTATTTTATTTTCAATATATTAACAAAATTTAAGATGTATAAATTGGGAAGAATTTCATTGGATGGTTGTTTTTGGTTCAGCCTGTTTTCAATTCAGTGCAAAAATTATTCTGCAACTCATATTGTATAATCTGCATCATCTCAACTTTTGCAATGCTCATATAAAAGCCCATCTGTTGATGAGCTTCTAAGTGAACTATTCTATTTGTAGCTTAGTACAGTCATAAAAATTGAGTGTATTAAATACCTGAATTGAAAGGTTTGAATCAGCGTGTATTCGTCATTACGGTATTCACTATTTCACCGGGATCATTAAGTGCTGATAAGGCGTCCCAGACCACATGACATAGGGCAAAGCGGTATCCGGTTGCTTATGCTTAGGATACATATCATAGAAACGAGCTTCAGCACCGACGATCATGACATGGGGACCCGTTTTGACCCAATGATTGCCCGCACTAGGCTTCTTGGCATAGGGATCAACATTACTGGCATCCGTACCACCTGCCAGCATATACATAAAGCCTACTTTCCCGACTGTGGGCGGTTTATGTCCCATCCAGGCCTCTGCCCATTCTAGAGCGGCCTGATCCATACACATTGGGTCTGGACCTGGAGTGGTCAGATTATCAGGCATACAGGTAAAACCATTATTGCCCTTGCGCAAGGTACGTATTTTGCCATCTGCACCGACAGCGACAATCGTGGCTGCAGCGGCTACTTTCTTAGGTGCAGCAGTCATGGCACTTGCAATGGCTTTCTTATCGGCAGCAGATGAAGCTGCGCCTGAGCTGGCTTTGCCCGACATCGGCGGTTCAACGGCTAAAGCGGCAGGTGCAGACAGCGCGACCCATCCCGCCATAAGCAGTAATTGAGGAAAATTCATGGCACATTCTCCTTGAATCATCATGAAGAAATTGGATTTAGGTTCAGATCAAGTTGGATTAATCTGTAATTTTTGTAACGTATCCTTATAGAGTTGAGGGATAATTTGAGTTGATCAAAAGAAAGGAGAAGATTTAACTATTGCAGTGAAATTGCGCTACACAGCAATATCAACTGCAATGAAAGACAATATCTTTGGCGCTTAACCACGAAATGCTGCTTCGATCACGGAGATGTCAATTTTCTTCATGGTCATCATCGCATTAAATGCGCGCTTGGCCGCAGCACGGTCAGGACTGTTACAGGCGTTGATGAGGACCGCTGGCGTAATCTGCCAGGAAATGCCCCACTTGTCTTGTCCTTGCACCAGCCACACTCACTTTCCTGACCGCCATTGCCCACAATGGCATTCCAGTAGCGATCTGTTTCCTCTTGGTCTTCAGTCGCCACCTGAAATGAAAATGTTTCATTATGCTGAAAACCAAGACCACCGTTCAACCCGATGCAGGCAACGCCCATTACTGTAAATTCGACCGTAATGACATCACCTTCTTTCCCAGAGGGATAATCTCCAGGGGCAAGGTTGATCGCGCCAACTGAGGAGCCTGGAAAGGTTTCTGCATAAAATCGTGCTGCACCTTCGGCATCGTCATCGTACCAAAGGCAGACGGTGTTCTTCGCAATATTCATCATCTTCAATCTCCATTGATTTAGGTCTTACGCGTTCTGCCTAAGTCCAATGTGTCCCATATATCGGTCGAGAATAGTTATATGATCCCTTGTCTATCTTTCACCAAAAACAGAATAAACCTACTTTAGAATTGTATTTTTATTGATCGAAAGCTGTTTCAAAGTGCTTAAACTCATGCATTTCCAGAGTTTGTCACTGAACAATTGATTGCTTGGAAAATCGTGAATCAAAAAAAATAAATTGACCGTTTCAACACATTTTAACAACCAGTGATGCAACTGTTTTTTAATTTTGAAACTGGTGACAAATTAGCTAAATTTAAATCAGCAGATACGGAATAATATAAAATTGCAGCTTACAATTATTTTTTACTTTTCCAGAATTCCCACTTAGACTAGAGCACAAATTTGTTGCATATGCTTTTGCCCTATGACCATTCAGGAATTAAGAAGATACCTTCGTAAAACGCGTCGTCATCTCTCTAAGTTTGAGCAAAGGCAGTCTGCACAAAAAGTTCTAAACCGTCTGATCCGCAGTCCAGAATTTATTCATGCCCAACGTATTGGCCTGTATTTGCATGCTTTTGGGGAGATTCAGACCCAGGCGATTATTGAACGCTGCTTTAAACTGGGCAAACAGGTGTATCTACCAGCGATTTGCGACATGAATCAGCAGCTGGTCTGGATCCGGATCACCCAGCACCAATACCATAACAAGCGCTTTGCCCATCATCGGCTGGGTATGCGAGAGCCCATGAGCACCCGTGGTGTACATGTTTCCAAACTGGATTTATTGCTCATGCCACTATTGGCCTGTGATACTTCGGGCACACGGATTGGTATGGGCGGCGGTTTTTATGATCGTACCTTGGCTTCTGCACCTGGGCGTCCATTCCGTCTGGGGCTGGCGCATGACTTTCAACTGCTGGCACAGCCGTTAAAACGTGAAACATGGGATCAGCCCCTTGATGCTTTAATCACCCCGACAGTTTTTATAAAGTTCAAACGTTAATTTTGCAATTTTACCCTTGCTAACTACTTTAAAATCACATAATTAGTCATTTTTCATACAATTTAATCTTAACTGCCCTTGTATTTTTAAAATTACCCATCACTATTAAAAGCATGGCAACACCGTTGTCACTCATTAGGAGTGCTCATGTCTGAAATTATTATGAATCAAGAAACCTTAGAGCCTCAGGTTCCAAGTGTACTACCCCTTTTGGCGTTGCGTGATGTGGTGGTTTATCCGCATATGCAAATTGCGCTGTTTGTCGGTCGTGAAAAATCGATCAATGCAGTTGATGTGGCTCGTAACAGTGACAATCTAGTATTTGTAGTTGCGCAAAAAGATTCGCTTACAGAAGAAATTGATCACGACAATTTATATCAATACGGTACTGTCGCGAAGATTGTGCAAGTTGTGAATCACGAAAATGATGAAAACTGTATTAAAGTCCTGATCGAAGGCTTGCACCGTGCCAAACTGAAAACCATCATTGACGAAACTGAGTATCTGACAGCAGAGCATGAACTCAGCCCAATGACGGTGAGCGTCGATGCAGACACCCAAGCTGTGCGCTTGCAGGAATTACGTGCGCTTTTCGCTCAATATGCAGAAGCGAAACTTCGTAATGCGCGTGAACTGATCACCGCAGCCAACAAAATTGAAGATCTATTACAGTTATTGTTCTTCGTTGCAACCCGTGTTCCATTGAATATTGATGTCAAACAGAAATTCCTGGAACATGACGAATTCGAAGCGCATTTGACTGAGCTGATGACTTATCTATTGCAACAGTCTGAAGAACAGCAGATTGAGCAAACCCTGCATGACTCTGTTAAACGTCAGATGGAAAAGAACCAGCGCGAATACTTCCTGAATGAGAAAATGAAAGTCATTCAGCGCGAGCTTTCCGACATGAACGGCGGCGCGGAAGATGATGTCGCTGAAATTGAAAAACGTCTTGCTGAAGCAGCTCTGCCTGAGCATGTACGCAAGAAAGCTGAAAACGAATTCCGTAAACTCAAAGCGATGCAGCCTGCCTCAAGTGAAGCAGCAGTTGTTCGCAACTATCTGGAAGTGATTCTGGATACACCGTGGAATAAAGCCAGCAAAGTCAGCATTAACCTGAACAAAGCACAGGAAATTCTGGATGCAGACCACTATGGTCTGGACGATGTCAAAGATCGTATTGTGGAATATCTTGCGGTTCAGTCGCGTGTGAAAAAATTGCGTGGCCCAATTCTATGTTTAGTCGGTCCTCCGGGTGTTGGTAAAACCTCACTGGGTGAGTCGATTGCTAAAGCAACTGGTCGTGAGTTCGTGCGTATGGCGCTGGGCGGCGTACGTGATGAAGCGGAAATTCGCGGTCACCGTCGTACCTATATCGGTGCGATGCCAGGTAAAATTGTGCAGTCATTGACTAAAGTAGGTGTAAAAAACCCGTTGTTCCTGCTCGATGAAATCGACAAGATGGCGCAAGACTACCGTGGCGATCCGGCTTCTGCGATGCTTGAGGTACTTGATCCATCACAGAACAACAAGTTCAGCGATCACTATCTGGATCTGGATCTGGACCTGTCTGAAGTGATGTTTATCTGTACCGCAAACAGCATGAACATTCCTGAGGCCCTACTGGACCGTATGGAAGTGATTCGTCTTCCGGGTTATACCGAAGAAGAGAAAGTCAATATTGCGGATCGTTACCTTGTTCCTAAAGCCATCAAGAACAATGGTCTACGTGCCAAAGAATTGACCGTGCATGAAGAGGCGATTCGTGACATCGTGCGCCGTTATACCCGTGAAGCCGGTGTACGTAACCTTGAACGTGAAGTGTCAAAAATTGCACGTAAAGTGGTGAAAGAAGCGGTTAGCAAGAAAGCCAAAAACCTTCAGGTTGAAGTGACCGCAGGAAATCTTCCAGATTACTTGGGTCCACATAAATTTGACTACGGTATGGCGGAAGAAGAAGCGCAAATCGGCCGTGTAAATGGTCTGGCTTGGACTTCTGTTGGCGGTGAATTACTGACCATTGAAGTTGCAGCAGTTCCAGGTAAAGGCAAGTTCATTACCACCGGTTCTCTTGGCGATGTCATGAAAGAAT
This sequence comes from Acinetobacter sp. CIP 64.7, assembly GCF_000369745.1. Taxonomy (GTDB): domain Bacteria; phylum Pseudomonadota; class Gammaproteobacteria; order Pseudomonadales; family Moraxellaceae; genus Acinetobacter; species Acinetobacter fasciculus. The sequence continues at coordinate 1,066,733 of NZ_KB850179.1, forward strand.
CGATTACCGCTGCGATGACTGTAGTGCGTACCCGTGCGGATGAACTCGGTATTGAAGCCTCGCGCTTTGAAGAAACCGACGTGCATGTGCATTTACCTGAAGGCGCAACACCGAAAGATGGTCCATCAGCAGGTCTGGCTTTGACTACAGCATTGGTATCTGCTTTCACGGGTATCCCGATTCGTCCGGATATCGCGATGACAGGTGAAACCAGTCTGGGCGGCCGTGCACTGCGTATCGGTGGCTTGAAAGAAAAACTGCTTGCAGCCCATCGTGGCGGCATCAAGCTGGTGTTTATTCCACAGGAAAACGTACGTGACCTGGCGGAAATTCCAGAAAATGTGAAAGAAGGTCTAGAGATTAAAGCAGTAAAATCGATTGATGAGATTTTGCCGCTGGCACTAACCTCTTTACCAAAAGCTCTGGTTAAAGCACCTATTGTTAAAACCAAAGAAGAGGCGAAAGCAGCACGTCATTAAGACTTAATGCTTCATATTAAAACCCTGCTTCGGCAGGGTTTTTTATTGAGTTATTAAATAAAGCAATTGAATTATGGCTGTAACGCCATAGCCACCAATCCATCAATCACATGGGCCATCTTGTTCAGATCAAGCTTGTCTAAAGTATCCAGCTCGGTATTGTAATAAGGATTACGATAACTCGCAGTATCGGTAATCAGCATGGTCGAATAGTTGAATTTGGCATAATTCAGATAACCAGAGAAATTCATATCCTGAGCAAAACTTGGGCTGACAAAACGTTGACATTCCAGGCGGTTAAAACGCTGCATGGCGTCACAATAATCTCCAGTCAGGCCAGTTGAGGCTAAATGCCCAATGGCTGCAATGAAATTGCCATGTCGTGGATAAATCCATTTTAATCCCACCGGATAGCTCTGCACCTGATGTTCATCAAAATAACCAATCGAATCCAGAATCACCACGCCCTCAATTTTCTGCTTCTGCTTTTTTAAAGACTTGGCATGCATATAACTGCCCATATGTTCTGTCTTGAAAAAAGGCGGCTCTTCAAGCGTATAGAAAGCAAATTCGACATCATGTTTGAGCTTGGATTTTTGCAGGGCCAGTAATCTTGCAGTTTCCAGTAAACCCGCTACCCCTGAGGCATTATTATCAGCACCGTTTCGGGCACTAAAGACATCATAATGTGCCCCCATCACCATCTTGGTTTTGGCTTGAGTATCCAAGCTACAGATGACATTTCGGTAACTCAGGTTATTGACCACATAAACCTGAAACTGGCATGGAATACCAAAGCGCTGCATCTGCCCTTTGATCCAGGCAGATACCCGATTCAGCTCTTTTAGATTTTTATAATTTCGGTATTCATCGACACTCATGATCTGGCTAAAAAATAATTCCAGATGAGAGACCTGAGCATTTTTGCTCGAATTGGCTGCACAGAGACTAGGCCCCATGAGGCCTATCAGTAACAGCAGCACAGTACAACATCCTTTTATCATGACACTGTTCCGCATTTATTATTATTCCATTCCTTTATCAAGCGGATACTTGAACTAAGGACATTAAAGCAACACTAAATCTCTCATTTCAATTTCAATTTGTTTCCCTGCTCAACTTCATGTTGTTTGATCGTTATAATGAGGTATCCAATTATTGATCTGTCTGTATGAAAATCCGTATCCTGACCATTGGTCAAAAAATGCCAGCGTGGGTGCTGACTGGTTTTGAAGATTATTTCAAACGTATTCAGCCTTTTGTACAGACCCAGATTATTGAACTGCCGATGGCCAAGCGCGGGAAAAATGATTCTGAAGCGGATATTCTGAAATACCGCAATATTGAGGGCGACAGCATTTTAAATGCGCTCAAGCAGAATGAAACCCTGATTGCACTAGAAGTGGGCGGACGCGAATTCAGTACCGAGAAACTGGCTGAAACCATGAAAGGCTGGATGCTGGAAGGCAATGATGTAGCACTTGCAATTGGTGGACCGGATGGTCACTCAGAAGCCGTGCGTAAAGCTGCTGCATGGCACTGGTCACTTTCCAAGTTAACTCTGCCGCATCCTCTGGTACGTGTGATGCTGATCGAGCAGCTTTATCGTGCCATGAGCATCAATAACAACCATCCTTATCACCGAGCAGGCTAATGATTTTGCTGAAGCGTTCTTTATATGCAACGTTTTGTTGAATAATCTCTTCTGCTCTTATTTCTATTTTTCATGCATTATTGAGGCATCTTCCAGATGTGGTTTGACTTATGAACTTACAAACGTTGCCCGGCTTATTTATTTCTCATGGCTCTCCTATGCTGGCGCTGAATCCTGAGCAAGTGGGTCCTGCCTTACATCGTTTGAGTGAAAATCTGCCACGCCCGGAAGCGATTATTGTGATGTCTGCGCATTGGGAAAGTGATGCGTTGGAAGTCAGTAGCGCAATTCGCCCAGAAACTTGGCATGATTTTCGTGGTTTCCCGCCTGAACTTTATCAATTACGCTACCCTGCACCGGGAAATCCTGAATTGGCCGAGAAAGTCTTAGGCTTGCTGGCCAATGCCGGCTTTTCTGCACATGCCAACAGTACTCGTCCGCGTGATCATGGTGTATGGATGCCGCTGCTACATATGTATCCAGATGCCAACATTCCCGTGGTAGAAATTTCCTTACCCATGTCGATGAGTGCGGATGAGATTTATCAGATTGGTCAAAGTCTCGCACCTTTACGTGAACAGCAAATCCTGCTGATTGGTTCGGGCAGTATTACCCATAATTTACGTGAACTGTCTTGGGATGGATCGGCTGCTGATGTACCCGAATGGGCCTCAGGCTTCCGTAATTTTGTGGTGCATAAACTGACGCACAATGATTATGATGCTGTACTGGACTGGTCCAATATTCCGCATATGGCACGGAATCATCCAACGCTGGAACATTTTGCTCCGATTTTCTTTGCGATGGGCACAGGTCAGCGTTTTAGTCTGGTACATAGCAGTTTCACCATGGGTTCACTTGGTATGGATATTTACCGCTTCGATTAATCTTGCTTCAGCGCTAAAATCTTAATGATGGATACATTTTGCAACTCAAAGCTGCGAAATGTATCCATATTTTTTCTCAATACATCCATTATTATTGTTTGAACTTTATATACTTCATTATAAGTCCATGAAATTAAAATTTATTGTGCTGGCATTATTGCCTTTAACTTTTGCAGCCTGTCAGTCCAGCGATATTCAACGAGCTGGAGATCTTGCAGTGGCCACCATCCAACAAAAAAATGCAGATCAGATTCTTCCAGCCTATCATTGGGAACTGAATCGTGGACTAGAACGACCAATCGTACTCAGTTTTGATACTCAAGGCCGGCTAAGCGCCGTGACGGGCTGTAATGGACTCGGAACAACCTGGTCAGTCAAAAACAATATCATCACCACCAGCGAAGTTATAGGCACTGAAATGGCCTGTGATGCAGCATTGATGGAGCAGGAACGTTTTGTCAGCCAACTTTTACAGAAGCGTGACATTCCTTTTACGCTCAATACCACAGATCCTGACAAGCCGACCCTGACGTTGATGGCCGCAAATGGTCAAACCTATGAATTTATCGGGAAAATGACTCCGGAAACCAAATACCAAGGACAGGCTGAAACAATTTTTCTGGAAATTTCCCCCGATACCAAACAATGTACCGGCGTAACCCAACAAAGCTGCTTGCAAGTCAAAGAAGTGAAATATGATCAGAATGGCCTGAAAACTCAGGTCGATAAGGACTGGACTTTATTCTATGATCAGATTGAAGGTTTTCGGCATTCACCAAATGAACGGCAGATTATTCGGGTCAAACGTTTTGAAATTAAGCATCCGGCAGCTGATCAATCGAAATATGCCTATATTTTTGATATGGCGGTTGAGCGTGAATTAGTTAAGGGTGCTCTTTAAGGCTAAAAATACCAGATATAAAAAAACCGGGGCAACAGCCCCGGTTTTTTCAGCTTAGACTAAGTCAGACTTAGAATACGCCTTGAGCAAGCATTGCATCAGCAACTTTTACGAAGCCAGCAATGTTCGCACCGTCAACATAGTTCACAGTACCGTCTTCTTTAGTACCGAATTTCACACAGTTACGGTGAATTTCTTTCATGATTGCGTGTAAACGCTCATCAACTTCTTCGAAAGTCCAGCCTAAACGCAATGCGTTTTGAGACATTTCCAGACCAGAAGTTGCCACACCACCTGCATTTGATGCTTTACCTGGCGCATAAAGAATTTTCGCTTCAACGAATTTCTCAACCGCTTCAAGCGTAGAAGGCATGTTCGCACCTTCAGCCACACAGATTACACCGTTTGCAAGAAGCTGAGCAGCGTCGTCTGCATCAAGTTCGTTTTGAGTCGCACATGGCAATGCGATATCACACTTGATACCCCAAGGACGTTGTCCTTCAAGATATTCGAAACCATGTTTAGACGCGAATTCTGAAATACGGCCACGTTTTACATTTTTAAGTTCCATGACTTCAGCAAGAAGCGCCTCAGTGAAACCGTCTTTAACGTGAACTGTACCGGCAGAGTCAGAAAGTGAAACCACTTTCGCACCGAGGTACATTGCTTTTTCAGCAGCATATTGCGCAACGTTACCAGAACCTGAAATCGCAACGACTTTATCTTTGAAGCTTTCGCCACGAGACTTAAGCATTTCCTCAGCGAAATACACAGTACCGTAACCCGTTGCTTCCGGACGTGCCAATGAACCACCGAAAGTTAAACCTTTACCAGTGAATACACATGCCGTATCGTTACTTAATTTTTTCATCATGCCGGCCATGTAGCCCACTTCACGACCGCCTACACCAATATCACCTGCAGGGATATCTGTGTTCGCACCAAGGTGACGATACAGCTCGATCATTAAAGCCTGGCAGAAACGCATGATTTCGCCTTCTGATTTGCCTTTAGGGTCAAAATCAGAACCGCCTTTACCGCCACCCATAGGAAGTGTGGTTAAAGCATTTTTAAATGTTTGCTCAAAGCCTAAGAATTTTAGGATTGAAAGATTCACTGAAGGGTGGAAACGCATACCACCTTTAAATGGACCGATCGCTGAGTTGTACTGTACGCGGAACGCACGGTTTACTTGAGTCTGACCTTGGTCATCTACCCAAGAAACTCGGAACTGGATCGCACGTTCTGGCTCAACTAGACGTTCTAGTAAACCATGTGCTGCGTATTGTGGGTTCTTCTCAATGAACGGCCACAAACTGGTCATCACTTCTTCTACAGCTTGAAGAAATTCTGGTTGATGTGCATCACGTGATTTTACGTAATCTAGGAACTCATTAAGTGTGTTGTATTTCAACGCTTAATCCTCAGCAGAAAATGGATCAAAATTGGTCAAATTTACAATCAATGTTAAATTTTGGCGCAAAATATTAAATATCTTTTGTAACTAATCTACAATACTTTTTTTGAAAATACTTTAAAATTAATTTGATAACAAATATTTATATTGATTATGAAAATTTTTTCTATGTCAGGAAATGCCAATCGAATCAAGGCTTAGATTCAGATTTATGCCTAATAATAAGGCACAAGTTGACCCTTAATTGCGCACGACTTAGGAGTTTAAAAATATGTTAAAATTGATGAATCGACATATTTTGTTTCACTTACTCTCTCATGCTTGCCATGAGTAACGCTGGTTATACATGAATTCGCCCATTTCTCTGGTCCAATCGATTGACGCTTTACTCCCTCAAACCCAATGTGGACTCTGCGGTCACCGTGACGGATGTTTACCTTATGCCCAGTCGATTACTGAGGGGGAAAATGCCAATAAATGTGTGCCGGGCGGACAGCCTGTTGCCGATGCTTTGGCTGCATTATTAAATCGTCCTAAACTTCAAGCTGAAGAAAGTGTCTGGCCAGTTCAAGCCGATGGTCGTCCTCAGCGCATCAAAGCCGTAATTCGTGAAGATGAATGTATTGGCTGTACCAAATGCATTAGCGCCTGCCCGGTCGATGCAATTATTGGTTCCGGTAAACTGATGCACACCATTCTGACCGATCTATGTACGGGCTGTGAGTTATGTATTCCCCCCTGTCCGGTAGACTGCATCGATTTGGTTGAAGATCAACAACCCTTGCCGACTGAAGCACAGCGTCTTGCGGAACAGGATGATCTGCGTCAGCGTTACTATGCGCACATCCAGCGTGAAGAAAAACGGCGTACCGATCGTAAGGGACCTGTGGTCCGTGCAGAAATTGATACTGCCCTGTTTGCCCGTTTCTCTGCTTTAAATGAGCAACTTCCTGTGATTGAAGTCGCGAGCAAGCCAGAGAATGCACCTGTAGCTTTCGATTCCAAGACCACGATTGAACTGGCAAAACTACGTACCCAAATTAAAAAACTGGAAAAACAGCTTTCGGTTCGTGAAGATGCCCGAAAACGCACCCAACTGGAAGAACTGACACAGCAATTACAGGCTTTACAGGGATAGAACATGACCACAGCAAAGGCCAAGCCCGTTAAAAACATGACCAAAAAGCAGATTCAGACCTTTTTTGAACGCCTGCGTGAACAGCGGCCTAACCCAAAAACTGAGCTGAATTATTCCAATCCCTTTGAATTACTGGTCGCGGTCACGCTCTCTGCTCAAGCTACCGATGTCAGCGTCAACAAAGCCACAGACAAACTCTTTCCAGTCGCCAATACACCGGAAGCCATTTATGCGCTAGGTGTGGACGGCTTGAAGGAATATATCAAGACCATTGGTTTATATAACTCGAAAGCGGTCAACGTGATTAAAGCCTGCGAGATGCTGATTCAGAAGCACAACAGCATCGTACCGGACAATCGTGCAGACTTAGAAGCCCTGCCGGGTGTAGGTCGTAAAACGGCGAATGTGGTACTGAATACGGCCTTTGGTCAGCCGACCATGGCGGTTGATACCCATATTTTCCGGGTAGGTAACCGTACCGGACTAGCGGTTGGCAAAAATGTGTTGGAAGTTGAACACCGTCTGGTCAAAGTCATTCCCAAGGAATTTATCATTGATTCACATCACTGGCTGATTTTACACGGTCGTTATACGTGTATTGCGCGCAAACCGAAATGTCATGAATGTGTAGTATCCGATGTGTGTAACTGGCCGGATCGGTTTGAATTTGGTGCAGCCCGCCAAATTGCAGTGAAAAATATTGAGCTTGCTGAATAGAACGGCGTGATCAAGCTGGGATAAAAATAGGTGACCAATGTGTCACCTTTTTATCGACTATGAGAAGAGTGCTTTTCGTTCAAACCAAATTCTTAGCTGAGCTGAACTATTATGGATTATTTATCCTGATCTTGTTCAGCCTTTTCCTGCTGCTTGCGCTGTTCAAGTTCGGCTTGTAATTTTGGATGGAGCTGGCGCTCAGGTCGCTTTGCTGCATTTTCAGCACGTTCTTCCTGACGTACTTTGTTGAGCATTTTAAAACTGAAATAGAACAGACCTACCAATACTGCCAGAAAGACTACCATCAACACCAATACGCCAAATTTCATAGCAACAAGTACCCTGTTCAAATACGCAATAAAAAAGAGCCCTAATATGACTTAGGGCTCTCCGATTGTCAAAATCATCGTCAGCCGATTATTTTGCCTGATCCAGAATCGCGAAAAGATCAGTTTGAACTTCATCGATTGGACGTAAACCATTTAGCTTGTCATAAGTTGGTGCATTTTCACCAGACGCTGCACGGCCTTGGTAGAAACCAACCAGTTGCTCGGTTTCAGTATGGTAAGAACCTAGACGCTTACGAATGGTTGCTTCCTGGTCATCAGGACGTTGAACCAGATCTTCACCCGTTTCGTCATCTTTACCTTCCACTTTTGGCGGGTTGTAAACGATGTGATAGACACGGCCAGATGCAGGATGCTGACGACGGCCAGAAAGACGTTGTACGATTTCTTCATCTGGTACATCAATTTCAATCACGTGATCAATTGCAATGCCTTCTTTTTCCAAGGCTTCTGCTTGAGGAATGGTACGCGGGAAACCATCAAAAATGCAGCCGTTTACACAGTCAGGTTGCGCAATGCGCTCTTTCACCAGACCAATGATCAACTCATCAGAAACCAAACCGCCATTGTCCATGACACTTTTAGCTTGTAGACCTAATTCAGTTCCTTCACGAATTGCAGCACGGAGCATATCACCGGTTGAAATTTGTGGGATATTGTAGCGCTTACAGATCAACTGAGCTTGTGTACCTTTACCTGCTCCAGGTGGTCCGAGTAAGATAATGCGCATATATAAACATCCTCATTTAAACAATATGTATGACGCCACGACCACAATCACCCGATTGTGTCCCCCGACATCTCATTATAAGAAAGCCACAAACAAATGGATTAAACCCGCGACAAAACCGGTTACCCCACCCAATAAAATCAGAATCCATTCATCTTCCTGAAATGCAGGACGTAAAAGATTCTGAAACTCCTTCGGAGTCAACTCACGTATGCGGTCTCTAAACATTTGATAGATTTTCTGTGCACGGCTCGCATTAAATGCTGGGTCGCATACAGGTACCATCGTAATTTCAATCGAGCGATCGATCAAGTCCGTCTTGAGTTTTGCATACTCTTTTGGTCCTAAAGACAGCTGTAAAGAGGTCCGAACCAGGGGTGTTTCCATAATTTCATTAATATGACGTTTGATAATGCGGCGGGTTTTGTCTTTTCTGCCGCCATACATCATCTCGGTCATGATCGATTTTAACGTAATCAGGTCTTCTGTGACTACACTTGCGAAGACGTCAGAGACTTCATCCTGACGTTTCATAAATGCGCCTTGTATGTTATAGGTGCCGATACGAGGAATCACCGGCTTAATCCACGGAAACTTGCGATTTGTGGTACGGGCAAAGAATTGCGGGTACTTTACTGGGTGTGGATAGAGTGGGTTGAATACCATCCAGATCGCGATCCAGTTGGTCAAAAAGCCCCAGATCGCAGCCCAGAACGGTACAGTCCAGTGCCACGGCACTACAAACCAGACAATCATCTGGAAAATCCCAAAGAACATCCCGATGAGGGCACTGATATGCCAGATAAAATTGATCTCTTTTTGACCCACCTTCAGGAACATACGCACCATCAAGCGACGGTCGCCTTCCATCTGGCTCACTACCATTTCACGCATATCTACAAGTGACTCGACGTTCATGGTCAGCTCAGTCACTAATTCACGCAAAATTGCCGGCATTTGTTTTTGTGCTTGTGCATAAATTCTGCGCTTAATAGCAAAAGGTAGGTTTTCCCAGAGCACCGCATTGCGATCCATCATCACTTCATCAATCAGGTGTTCCAGTTCGAAACCGACCTGCTCGCCAATGATGCGTGCCATATCATCCGGATCCATCGCCTGTAAAAATTCGCGGATAGAGCCTAATTTTGACAGTGTGTTATCGGTAATAATGCCTGAAATACGTCCAGCTTTGCGTGGCACAATCCCTTGCCAGCCCACAGGTAAAGGCCCGAGATGGAAACCCCAAAAATTGATCGGATAAAAGACCATTTTCAGCGCCATCCAGACGTGAGCCCAGGTTACAAATGCAGTCACTGGAATAATGCTGAGCACGGCCCAAAAATCCGGGCGGTTTACAAAGGTTTGCCACAACTCGTTGACGTACTCAAGCATGCATAACTTCCATATTTAATTTTTTGTTCACAGAATACACATATTAATAAGGTCGAATATTTTGTCTATAAACCGATACTTAAAGTATAGGAAAATTGTAGCCGGGGTTCTGTTTCAGCCACAGCACGACCATTTCGGTCTTCGAGTTTCTCTCCGGCACCCATCCCGATACTAAAACTGCTGATCCGTTCTGAACTAAGCAAAACATAGGCCAAATCAACGCCAGCACCTAAACGGCCTTCATACTCGCCATCAACCTGTTTGCTGTCGATATGACCGGCATAAACCCCGACATAATAACCATTTTTGTCTTTGCCGGTGAGATGTGCAGGATAACGAAAGCCTGCCTGACCGCCAATCGTACGATCATCATCCAGAAAAACACCACCTTTCACATAAGCAATCCCATAAGGGTTCACCCATTCGGTATTTAAATGCAGTAATTTCTGGGTAAAACCAACACCCACATTAAAGGCTTTTGCCTGAGCAGGCTCTATTTTGGTTGCAGTATTATTAATCTGATCATGTGCATAAGCCCCGTTCGCCCACAATGCAAACGCTAACAAAGGGTAAACCTTGTTCATTCCTTCACCATCTTCCTTAATTATAGTTTTTGGTATAGTCCTATTTTTATTAGATTTTACTCTAGCAGAATTATCACAACTCTTATATACAGCACTTTACAATTTTAATGTCTGCAAAGTCAAAGCTTAAAGGAACTGATTGTAAGGGCAGTTTTTCATTATCAAATCAAGTGCAGTTGCGTTAGAATACTCCACTTTGATTCTTTTCTACCACTCTCAGGTCTTAAGTCGATCGCGTATGAAGCAGCACTTTCCTTTAAAAAACGCACAACAAGAAAAGCGCATCTATCGCAGTCGAGTCTTGATTTCCATGGGGATTGTCATTTTCTTTATGCTGCTGCTGGTCAGCCGCTATGCCTATTTGCAACTGTTCAACTTTGAAAGCTTTACTACAGCTTCTGATGAGAACCGGATTCGTCTACAGCCCTTGCCTCCAGCGCGCGGTTATATTTATGACCGTAACGGCGTTCTGCTGGCCGATAATTACCCAGTATTTACTGCCACTTTAAGTCGTGCCGACGTACAGGATATCGACCAGACGCTCGAACGCCTCAAACCGATTCTGGAACTGACCGAAGAAGATCTTGAACGCTTTCAAACCCGGATTAAAACAGCGCGTAAAACCGAACGGGTTTCAATCAAGCTCAATCTGAACGAAAATGATATTGCCCGTTTTAGTGAAGTGAAATATCAGTTTCCGGGCGTGAATATTGAAACCCAGATGACTCGCTATTATCCGCATGGCGATCTGTTCGCACATGTGATTGGTTATGTCGGTCGTATTAATGACAAAGAACTGAAAGCCATTGATAAGGATCTCTATGCCGGAACCAACCTGATCGGAAAAATCGGGGTAGAAAAATCTTATGAAGAACTTTTACATGGTGTGCCGGGAAATGAATCGGTAGAAGCAGATGCCTTTGGTAATGTGCTGCGTCATTTGGGCCGTAAAGATCCGGTACGTGGTAATGATCTGTTCCTGTCACTGGATTACGGCTTGCAGGTAGTCGCTTCGGAGCAACTGGCCGGGCGTCGTGGCGCGATTGTGGCGATGAATCCCAAAACCGGGGAAATTCTGGCGCTGGTCTCCAGTCCAAGTTTTAACCCTAACCTGTTTGTGACCGGGATCAGCACCAAAGATTATTCGTTCCTGCGTGATAACCTTGATCAACCTTTATATAACCGTGCCGTGCAAGGGGTTTATCCGCCTGGCTCTACTATTAAACCAATGTTTGCACTCGGTGGTCTGCATCATGGTTTGGTGGACTGGGATACCACTATTTCTGATCCGGGTTATTTCAGCCTGCCGGGAGACAGTCACCGTTTCCGTGACCATAAAAAATCCGGGCATGGCGCAGTGAATATGCATAAGGCCCAAGTCGTCTCCTGTGATACTTATTTCTATGTCATGTCCTACCGCATGGGTATTGAAAAAATGAATACCTGGATGCGTCAGTTTGGCTTTGGGGAAAAAACCGGCGTGGACTTACCAAGTGAAAGCTCAGGACTGTATCCAAACCCGGAATGGAAAATGCGTACCCGCAAGGCCAAATGGTCACGTGGTGAAACCATTTCTGTCAGTATTGGTCAGGGTGCTTTTACTTCAACGCCATTGCAGCTGGCTATGGCCACAGCCATTACCGCCAACCATGGCAATAAAGTCATTCCCCATGTTCTGCGCGAAAGTCGCGGTGCCAAACCGTTCAAGGTGCATAATGGCACGCATGGCAAGATCGATTTTAATGGTCAGGAAGAAGACTGGATCAAAATGCGTGATGCGATGGTGGACGTAATTCAATCCGGTACAGGCCGAGGCATCAAAAGCGGCTTACAATATTCTATTGCCGGAAAAACGGGTACGGCACAGGTAAAAAGTATTGCTCAGGGCAAGCGCTATAATGAATCCTTATTGACTGACCGTCAGCTGGATCATGGCCTGTTTGTCGGTTTTGCACCTGCTGAAAATCCTGAAATCGCGATTGCAGTTATTCTGGAAAATGGTCGCGGTGGTAGTGCCGCAACGGCTCTGGCCCGTCCAATTTTTGATTACTGGTTACTGCATAAAGATAAAAATCCGGTACGCCCACAAGGCCACCAATTAAGTGGTGGTCTGATGACGGCCGGAATCAAGCCAGCTGAATTGCCAAGTGGTGCAGGCATGTTGAGTCAGGATGCAGCCTCTAGTGCCGTTCCAGCCAGTGACCAGCCCGACAATGCTGCTCCGACTTCTGCAAATACGGCTGCATCTCCCGCAGCAACACCTGCTCCGACACCGGTAGAGCGAGATTAAAGATGAAAAACCAGCTTCGAATTATTGGTGGTGACTGGAAACGCCGCCAACTGCCTTTTGCCAGCATTGAGGGTTTGCGCCCGACGCCTGACCGTGTTCGGGAAACACTGTTTAATTGGCTGATGTGGGATGTACAAAATGCCCAGGTGTTGGATATTTGTGCCGGTTCTGGGGCATTGGCGTTTGAGGCATTATCGCGTGGTGCTGCATCAGTGGTGATGATTGAGCCGGATCGTACTCAGGCACAATTTCTGACCCAAAATCTGGAACTTTTAAAAGTCACCAAAGCACGTGCACAATTAAAAGTGGCTACGGCGCAGCAAGCTTTGTCTACCCTTCAGGCACAGTTTGATCTGGTTTTTCTAGATCCGCCATATAGCCTGGATTTATGGGAAGAACTAGCGCTAAAGGCAGATCCTCTGATCAAGGACAATGCCTATATTTATGTAGAAGCAGATCGTGATTTACAATTACTTAAATTACCGTCCTCATGGCGTTTAATTAAAAATACCAAAGCCGGTACAGTTCGTGCGGGGCTTTATCAAAAAAGTATTTCTTGATTTAAATTGTTTTGAAAAGACATTAAAAAAGGATTCCTCAGTGGAATCCTTTTTGTCATTGTAGTCAGTCAAATTTAAAGACTGTGATTAACGATTACGGCGCCAGTCGCGGTTATCTCGGTCACCACGTTTCCAATCCCGATGATCTTTATGGTCCTTATTTTTCCAGTCATGATCTCTGTGGTCTCGATCATAATGTCCATTACGATCTCTGTTGCCACGATAATCATCATCCCAAGGATCAACCACACAACCGGTTAATGACACAGCCAATACAGAAAGTAATATCACTTTTTTCATCATGTCCATCACCTCTTACTGCACTCTGTCAGTATCAGGCGAGTTCATGGAGAGTGAACGGAGCCATTGTTGCACTCTTGTAGAGATTTATGCATGTTTTATGCATGGCCGTAAACCTCTTTTTTCTTAATTAGCATTCATGCTTTTATGAGAATTTGAACTTTCATTTGCATAAATCCAGCTAAATGGAAGCTTGGCTTTTGTTTAAATCTTGAGAATACTGCTGCCTTTGCTTATGACCTGATCTTTATGACTTGGCTGTTATTTATTCTTGGTGCAATGGTCGCAGGTTTTGTCCAGGGGCTGACCGGCTTTGCCTTTGCCCTGATCGCCATGTCTTTCTGGGTCTGGTTGCTGCCTCCGCAACTGGCCGCGCCCTTGCTGGTATTTGCCTCGATCTGGAGTCATGTGATTTCACTCAGTCAGGAAAAAAAGCAGCTAGTTTTATCCAGGCAGTTGGTGCTGCCTTATCTGATTGCTGGTCTGATTGGCGTGCCGCTGGGTACTTATCTATTGCAGATCATTCAAGCAGATACCTTTAAGATGATCTTGGGATTTTTTCTGGTACTGTGGTGTCCGGTGATGCTATTCAATCCGCAATTCAAAACAATTCAGCATTCAGGAAAATTGACTGATAGCTGCATCGGTTTTATTGGCGGAATTTTAGGAGGACTGGGCGGTTTTTGCGGTGCCATTCCTTCGGCCTGGGTGATGTTAAAACAATTACCCAAAACCCAGCAGCGCTATATTTTACGGCACTTTAATTTTGCAATTCAGCTTTTCACGCTGGGTACTTATGTATGGCAAGGCCTGATCAATCAAAGCCATTTACCCTATATGGCCTTGCTGATTGTTTTTGTGAGTATTCCGGCAATTTTAGGCGCAAAACTATTTTATAAAATTTCGGAATTACTGTTCAAACGCATGATCTTAAGTTTACTCTTTAGTGCAGGCTGTTTTCTATTAGCGTCCCAATTCATTTAAACACAAGATCAAGCCGAGTCTGTCTTCCCCGCTAAAGCTTGAATCCGGTGAAATAACTGCTATGTTAAGGCCAATCTTTGTAAATATAGATCATCATTATGCAGATTCGTGATCAGATTGTTCTTGTTACTGGTGGTGCACGTGGTTTGGGTTTAGCCATTACTCAGGCTTTACTGGCTGAGGGCGCGCGCGTGGTCGTCAATTATCATAGCAGTCAGCAGCAAGCTGAACAGCTGGCCCAGCAGTATCCTGAACAGGTATTTATTTATCAGGCAGATGTCACTCAAACTGATCAGGTCCGCGCTTTATTTGCCGCAGCTAAAACCCATTTCGGGGAAGCGATTCATGCTGTAATCAATAACGCACTGATTCAATTTGAATTTAATGGTGATGCACGCCCTAAAGTAGAAACGCTGACTTGGGATATGTTGCAACGGCAATTTAGCGGTGCAGTACAGGCTGCCTTAAATACTACACAAGCCGCACTGGATGATATGAAACAGGCAGGGTTTGGCCGGATCGTGAATATTGGTACAAACCTGGTGCAAAATCCGGTGGTTCCTTATCATGACTATACCACCGCCAAAGCTGCATTATTGGCCTTTACCCGCACCACGGCGCAGGACTTGGGACAATATGGCATCAATGTGAATATGCTCTCTGGTGGCCTGTTACAAACTACGGATGCCAGTAAGGCCACACCTGACATTGTCTTTGACCTGATTGCTCAATCGACGCCTTTACGCCGCGTAATTACACCAGAAGAATTTGCTGCTGCAATCCTGATGTTTTTGTCACCTTATTCACGTGCCGTCACAGGACAAAACCTGATTGTAGATGGTGGCTTGGTCAAAGGTTAAATGTTTAGAGAATGGACTTGAATTTTCAAATTCTGTTGTTCTATTTTTTAACCATTTGGTAGATTAAAAAGGTTTTGTGACCGGGTTTTACTTCTACAATAGTGCGCTCCCATAAAACCTTTAGTCTACTTTCCATGAAATTTATCACGACATTGCTCAGTACCTTGCTACAAGCAGGTTGTATGTCCAGCGATTTGAAGAAGTCCGAACAATTACTGCAAAATTTCCATTGTGCCAAGGTAGATACCGCCCAAATGCCACATAGCAGTATGACCGACTATTATCAGCAGATGTTGTATAGCAGCAAATCCAAAGTCGAATCTTATATCAAACAGTATCATCAGGGTGAAGAGTTATTTGACCTGCCATTGCATGAAGTAGTAGAACAGCAATATGATCTGTATAAAGATGCCTGCCAAAATCTGGGTGGAATTTTGCCCGCTTCTGAACATGCATCTTAAGTCTGTCAATCTTCATGATTATTAGGCAATAAAAAAGCAGGAGAATTTTCCTGCTTTTTCAATTCAGTTTTAATTCTGATAATAACGCTGATCTACACTAAAGCATTCAGGGAATTTTGGCTGAATCTCTGCATAAAATGCCATGATTTCCGCCATATCTTTTTCATAATCCCCTGTCGGATAAACGATTTTACCTACGCCAGTTTTCTTCTTGGCATAGTCCATATAGGCCAATGCAATCGGCACACCTGCATTAATCGCTACATGATAAAAACCTGTCTTCCACTGTTCCTGCTTTGCACGCGTTGCTTCTGGCGTGACCAGCATGACCAGTTTAGGATGAGTCTTGAATAAGTCTGTCATCAGCTGAACCATGCTCGGACGAGGCTCACCCGGCTGTTTAGGACGGCGATCAATCCCGATACCGCCCATAGCACGCACAAAAGGCCCAAATGGCAATTTCATGTAACTGTCTTTAATGGTTAAGCGAACATTTACGCCCAATGCTTTTAAGGCCAGTCGCGCATACAATGCATCCCAATTACTGGTATGAGGAGCAGCAATCATGACACATTGGTCTAAATCTAAGGGCCAATGGTTATCAATTTCCCAACCCATCAGGTTCAGGCTTTGTTCTGCTAACTTCTCAAACACGTCACGCACCAATTCTATTCAAAATTGCGCGAATTTTAGCAACCTAGACAAATATAGATAGTGTTCTATGAGCAATAAATAAACAATTAATCTATATTTGTATAATTAGAATTTTTAAATGAATAGTTGATTATTTTTACCGCCTTCAACTTATCTCACACATCAATTTACGGATAGTTCAGATTGCTTCCCCATATAAATAGGAATTTCTTTCCAATTTAAAGAATTCATGCATTAAAAAGCTCTTGACCTCCTCATTTTGGGATATGGCAAATATGGGGGTCTTTTTATACTGAATCCACATTATAAATTTCAGGAAGATTCTAATGAAAAAAACTTTACTTTGCCTTGCTTTAGCGGGGTTACTTAGTGCCTGCGGCGGTTCGGATGATAACTCAAGTACACCTCCTGCAAGTAATATTGGAACCCAGACAGGGGTGCTGACGGATGCTGTGATTTCTGGAGTACGCTATGTCACAAGTAGTGGTGCTACAAGTTTTACCAATGACGATGGTGAATTTAACTTCAATGAAGGAGAAACGGTTAAATTTTATATTGGTGATGTTCAACTCGGTGATGAAATTGAAGCCAAAGAACGTGTTACCCCTTTGGATTTAGCTGAGACTGAAAATGCTCGCCTTAACTTACTGGTATTTTTACAATCCTTAGATGGAGATGATAAAGATGACAAACTTCAAATTAGTACGGCCACTACAGATGCCTTAAAAAACCAGAGTATTAATTTTGACCAACCTTATAATGACTTTAAAAATGAAGCCATTGTCAAAACAGTAATTCCTGAAGGAAAGTTAGTGAATGAAGAGGACGCTAAAGCACACTTCCAAACGACCTTCTATAAAGATATTGCCGGTACGTGGGAGATTAACCGTACCGATAACACTGCTGTGTTGATTCACATTCTGGAAGATGGACGCTATGCACTAGGTGAAGCAGAAGCAAAAGATGAGAGTGGTCAAGCAGGCATTGAAATGGGCCGCTTAAAATGGAATGCAACAACAACCGTGATTGAACCGGAAATCCTGCATGACACCAATGGTGAATGGGGACTTTCACATCCTGCCGAGAATAAACCTTATTCTTTAAACTATAATGGAACTCAATTAATTCTTACTGAACCAGGCGTTAGTACTGAATACCGTTTAAATCGGGTTAAGCAGTCTAATAGTCTCGTCGGCACGTGGCGACTCAATGAAACGCACCTATTTGCTTTCTTTGATAATAACTAACCTGAGTTCGATGAAATCCACTTAGCCTTTTAGCATATTTTGGAAAGTTGGCTTATTGGGGTTCAAGCAATAAGCCACTACAGCAGCCATAATATTCACCATGAAGTTGTTGACCGAACGATGACGTGAATGTTCAAGTTGCTGCAAATTTTTTAACTGATCATTTACTGTTTCGATCAATCCTCTTTTGCAAAGCAATTGTTTTTCTTGTTCAGTATGAATAGGTTTATTTTTCATATTCCTGCGTGATGGAGTCAATATTTTTAGTCCTCTGGCTGCTAAAGCTTCAGCTTTTGCTTTGCTCAAATAGCCTTTATCTCCGAGTAAAATTCCTTTTAACTCTTTAGTTAAAGATTCAAGTACAGCAACATCATGAACATTTCCTGATGTAAGTGTGAGATTAATAATTTCACCTAAATTATTGATAATCAGGTGTAATTTAAAACCATAAAACCAACCCGTACTACTTTTTCCACGACCGGCCAAACCTTTAAATACACGATGCCTTTTAATCCGAAGATTATGGCAAACCACCAATTTAGTGGAGTCAATGATACTGATTCCCGTATCTTTTCCTTTCACTTGATGGAAGAAACTACTCAGAGCTTGCAAACAACGGGGCATGATTTCAATAAATCGGTTGTAGCTAAGCAGTTTAGGAAAAGCAGATTTCCAGAATGGAACGATCATTTGGCAATAAAAATATTTGAAGAATCTAAACCCGGATTGATGAAATAAAATGACAATGGTCATTGCTTCAGACAAGCTTAAAGCTGACTTTTTCAGCCTGGTTTTTTGATCAGAAATTAAAGCTTTCTCTAAAGACTCATTAAATTTTTTGCAGAAATCATCCAAAATACAAAATAATTCGGTAATATGATCCATTGAAAAGCCTTGTTTTATAACATTTTGTCTTGAGAACCAATATGTTACAAATACAGGGCTTTTTTTTCTACTCTTTTTTTATATCGAACTCAGGTTAACTATTATTTCTTCCTAGACACTGAAGGCGGAGATGATTGTGGTTGGCCAGGGATTGAATATGGCAAATATACATTGTCAGCAAATACTCTCACCACAACCGAGGTATTATTCGATACCAACGAGTGTGGTGGATTACAAGATAGTTCAAATGGCAGCAAGACAATTGCAAGCATCAATATATCTAACAACAATCTTATCTTACATCCGCAAGGTGAAGATCCTGTAACTTTACAACGTGTTAAATAACCCATATAAACCGGCTTGAATATGAAATTCAGGCCGGTTTAATCAATATGTTCAAATTGAATGGTACAGCCCATCAATAAATGCATCAGTTCGATTTGCGAACAACATTGGGTTTTTTCATAAATATTTTTAAAATACGTCCGTACCGAACTCAGCGTAATACCACACTGTTCTGCAATATCTTCTATTTTATAACCATTAATTAACAACTCACATAAATCAAACTCTCTTTTGGAAAGCTGGTAACACTGTTGTAGGTAAGTTCTTGACAGGGAATAATGCTGGTTTTTATCCGTCATAAATAATGCAATCTGATGCTGAGCAGACTGTAAATGTTGCATATTTCTTAATTTCTTAAAGGGCACCACCGTCAGCATGAATTGCGAGCCTGCCCCATCACTCAACGCCAAGACGCCACCCACTTCAGTTTGAATGGTCGTATCTTCTAGCAAAGCACTTTCCAGAAGCTGATCAAAACGTATCTGCTGACTATAATTGGTTTTTAGACGGTTATGTATATCCAGATCCAGACATGAACTTTGATCAAGCATCTTTTGCGCAATGGGGTTGGAATAACTTAAACACAGGTTTTGATCAAGCAGTACAATTCCGGTTTTTAAACTATCCAATACGGTATACAAGCTTAAATTATCTTGCTGAATCAAGTTGATTTGCCGGTGAATTTGCAAAGCCCGGCGTAAATGAATACTGATACGTCTTAGAAAATCCAGCTCAGGCTGTTCAAAAGGCTGTACTTCAGGTGCACGATGAATACCCAGTACCGCCCAACGATAATTCCCCCGATCCAGCAATACGCCCGCCAGATAAGATACACCGCCAGGCTTTAAACACTTCTCATAGAACACATAGTGATCCGTACCCGGCTGTTCTGCATAGTGCTGACAGTTATGACTTAAAGCATCGCCCATCTCGATCGCATTCCATAAGGGCATATGCAGTTTCATATCAATCACTCTGATACGCTCCTCTTGATAAGCGGCCAGACTTTCATTCGGGATATTGTGCGTATAGACAAAGTCATAGCCTGGATTAAGCTGATCCAGACCGGTAAAAATTGCACTCTTACTTTTAGTATAGCTCACGATATCTTTGATCACGTCCAGCCACAAAGATGGCAATACAGCAGCATCATAAATTTTTGCAATCAAATTATTTTCTTGTTCTAATTTCATTATCCCCTCCGCATTATCATTATTTTCTAATCATAGCGTTCAGAATTGGTTAACGAAACAGCATAAAGTGACTTTAAACTTGGCTAAAAATTCTTAAATCCTGCTCACTTATCAATAACTCTGGCCTGATTCACCTAATGAATCAAACTTTAACAAGATTGCCCTATTTATCTGTACTGACTACTTTTAATGTAATTCATAACAAATAATTTAATAGGGTTAAAACAATGAAAAAATTAACGCTTACTGCTGCGATAGCAGTCGTTCTTGCAGGAGCTTTAACCGCCTGTTCAAAGCCCAATGATAATGAGCCGATGAGTAATAATGCTCAATCCAGCCCAGCCATGATGGAGCAAAATAACGCGGATACTAGTGTGAACCGTGCTGATAGCGCAGAAACTTCGCTAGATTGGGCTGGTGAATACGAAGGTGTTTTTCCTTGTGCTGACTGTGAAGGGATTAAGGTCGAGTTAGATCTCAATCCGGATAAAACCTATGAGCTAAATGAGGAATATTTAGGTAAAGCTGGAAATAATGAGACGGAAACTAAAGGTAGTTTCAGTTTTGACCCTCAAGATCCTTCAATCATCACATTAGATAACAAAGCTGAAAACCGTAAATTCTTTGTTGGTGAAAATTTTGTTGAAGCACGCGAGATGAAATCAGGTAAAAAAATCGACAGTAATTTAAATTATAAATTAGTTAAAAAGTCCGCATCATAATTTTGTAAACGCATAAAAAAAATCCCCGCTATTGCGGGGATTTTTTATGAAATGCTCGGATGATGAATTACATCATGCCGCCCATACCACCCATGCCACCCATATCAGGCATTGCAGGTTTGTCTTCTGGGATTTCAGTGATCATGCATTCAGTGGTCAGCATCAAGCCAGCAACAGAAGCGGCGTGCTCAAGTGCAGAACGCGTTACTTTAGCAGGGTCAAGAATACCCATTTCCAGCATATCGCCATATTCGCCAGTTGCAGCGTTATAACCGAAGTTACCTTCGCCATTCTTCACAGCGTTGATCACTACAGAAGGCTCATCACCTGCGTTAGATACGATTTGACGAAGCGGTGCTTCAATCGCACGACGAAGAATGTTGATACCTACGTTTTGGTCATCATTCGCGCCTGTTACGCCTTCAAGTGCAGATGCAGCACGTACTAGTGCAACGCCACCACCCGCAACGACACCTTCTTCAACTGCAGCGCGAGTCGCATGAAGCGCGTCATCTACACGGTCTTTTTTCTCTTTCATTGCAACTTCAGTTGCAGCACCGATTTTGATGACAGCAACACCGCCAGCAAGTTTCGCTACACGCTCTTGAAGTTTTTCTTTGTCATATTCTGAAGTAGATTCTTCGATCTGTGCACGGATTTGCTGTACACGGTCAGCGATTTGGCCAGCATTACCAGCACCATCTACAATTACAGTATTTTCTTTAGATACAGTTACTTTATGTGCTGTACCCAAGTGATCAAGCGTCGTTTGATCCAGCTGCATGCCGATTTCTTCAGAAATCACAGTACCGCCAGTCAAGATCGCGATGTCTTGAAGCATAGCTTTACGACGATCACCAAAACCAGGTGCTTTCACCGCACATACTTTGATAATACCGCGCATGTTGTTGACAACAAGCGTCGCAAGCGCTTCGCCTTCAACATCTTCAGAAATGATTAAAAGCGGTTTACCAGTTTTAGCAACAGCTTCAAGTACTGTAATCAATTCACGAATATTGCTGATTTTTTTATCAACAAGAAGAATGAATGGATTTTCAAGTTCAGCTGTTAAAGTATCTTGCTTGTTCGCGAAGTACGGAGAAATATAACCGCGGTCGAACTGCATGCCTTCAACTACGTCAAGCGAATCTTCGAAGCCTGAACCTTCTTCAACCGTGATCACGCCTTCTTTGCCCACTTTTTCCATTGCTTGCGCAATCAGCTGACCTACAGTCGTATCAGAGTTAGCAGAGATCGAACCTACTTGTTCAATCGCTTTAGAGTCTGATGCTGGTTTTGCAGTTGCCTTGATGTTTTCAACTACAGAACGTACCGCAATATCGATACCGCGTTTCAAGTCCATTGGGTTCATACCCGCTGTTACTGACTTGATGCCTTCATTCAAAATTGCTTGTGCCAATACAGTTGCAGTCGTTGTACCATCACCTGCGATGTCATTGGTTTTTGAAGAAACTTCACGAACCAGTTGAGCACCCATGTTCTCGAACTTGTCTTTCAGCGTAATTTCTTTGGCAACAGTGACACCATCTTTAGTGATGTGCGGTGCACCAAAAGAACGGTCGATAACAACGTTACGGCCCTTAGGACCCAAAGTAACCTTTACTGCATCTGCAAGGGTGTTTACACCAGCAATCATTTTTGAACGAGCTGAATCACCAAATTTTACGTCTTTAGCTGACATATTTGACTCCGAATATTGTTGTATCTTTACAAAATCTGATTTGGAATGAATAAAACTTTTTTAGCGCAGATTAAGCTTCTAATACCGCTAAAATGTCAGATTCTTTCATGATTAAAAGCTCTTCGCCGTTTACTTTTACAGTAGTGCCTGCATAAGTACCGAACAATACTTTGTCGCCAACTTTTACGTCTAACGCGCGTACGCCATTATCAGTGATTTGACCATTACCAACTGCAATGATTTCACCTTGAGCAGGTTTCTCAGCAGCCGAACCTGGAAGTAAAATGCCTCCAGCTGTTTTAGTTTCTTCTTCAACACGACGAATAACAACGCGGTCATGTAATGGACGAATGTTGCTCATAAATAACTCCATCAGACTAAGTCTTTTTTAGGTCACTGATGACGACTTAATTATTCCATGGGTCATCATCAAAAATTTTTGATGTCACTTTTATGGAGATGGAATAAAACGCTTCAAGGGCAAAAATGAAAAAAAATTGGTTTTTTTTAACGAATCATAGGTTTTCGTCTATTTATTCAGCAGATCGGCTTTCAACAAAAAGGCTTGCGCCGCTTCGTCGAACAAATATTGAGAAATTTTTCCTGTGGCATCAATCAGATTAAAGCTGTTCGGTTCATCTTTATGTAGACGATTTGACGCAGAAGTCCCTGCATGTACATCATATACAGGATGATCCATCCCCAATCCGAACATCTGATTCAAATCATAAATCGCCGGTTGATGCAGATGCCCATGTAACACCGCAAACAGACCATGCTCTGCCCAGGCCTCTAAAGCAATTTTGGCCATCAATGGGCTGTCCTTGAAACCGCGCTTATTTTGAAAAGGCACATAAAAAGGCTGATGGCTGACAATGATTTTTAATTTGGAAGCAGGCGCCTGCGCCAGCGTCAGGTCAATACGCTGAATCTGCTCAAGGGATAAATGCCCTTTGGTATGATATCGACGTCGGATCGAATTCACCCCAATCAGATAAAAATTTTCAGTTTCAAATATTGGCTCCAATTCACCAAAAAAAATCTGGTAACGGGTAAATGGATTGAAAAGCCGATTCCACAAATGATAGAGCGGAATATCATGATTCCCCGGGATCACCATATAAGGCGTATTGAGCTGATCTAAAAATTTTTTGCAGGCAAAGAATTGACCCAAACGTGCGCGCTGAGTCAGGTCACCACTGATGACGACGGCTTCAAGTGGATGGGTCTGACAGAAATGCCGAATCGCTTCTAAACACTCCGGCTTCTCTGTTCCAAAATGCAGATCAGACAGATGCAGGATCATGTGGCACCATTACGTTTAGGCTATCTTTTAATACAGAAATATTGAGTGGCGGGGCCATTTCCACAATTTCCCCATCAATCGCTACCATCAGTTTCTTGGCTCGGGATTCGATTCGAACTTGATCGGCTGCAAAACTATAAACATCCGATGCCTGGTCAATCTTGCCACGAATCAGCTGATACACTAGCTTAAATAAAGTAAGCTTATCACTTTTAGAAACTACAACTCCCGCCACTTTGCCTTTTTCAGCCGCTTCTGCAATGCGCATTTTCATATCCGCCAGTTGCAAGGGATTATTGCCAAAAAAGATCAATGGTGTTTTCACTGGATATTTCTTGTGGTCCACCCAGATTTTTAGCTTTAATTCTTTACGGTCGCGAATCAGAACATCCAGTGCAGAGGTATAGGCATGTAGCGGTAAGCGACCAAAAATACGATTATAGTCTTCACGTTTGTTAATAAATAAAGGATATAGACCTAAACTGGCATTATTCAGATAAATTTCCTGATTGATCCGGGCAACATTCATACGTTGTGGCTGTCCTGTCGCAATCACTTTTGCCGCTTCAAGCAAATCCAGCGGAATCCCCAATAATCTGGCCACATAGTTAAAAGTCCCTAAAGGCAAAATACCGACAGGAATTTGCGTATTCAACACATGTTTGGCGACTGTATTTAAAGTGCCATCTCCGCCCGCTGCAACGATAATTCCTGACTCGCTAGATGCCAAATGCTGTTCAAGCACCTCAGTCATAATTTTATCAAATTGCTGTGAATCATTGATTTCATAAGCTTTAGTTTGATAACCCTGTGCTGAAAATATATCGATCAGCTGTTCATAAATGCCTTCTGGCCCCTGTATGCGAAAACCAGCTTTATGATTAAAAATTAGCGATAAGGGTTTAGATTGATTAGACATTTTTCGCGCAATTTCATTGAAGCCTATTGGCATTTTGTCCAATTCATAGACAATTAACAGTGGCTTTATGTAAAATTCAAATGGCAACCATTTATTTAATCAATAATGAATATTAGAGATCTTATAAAATTAAGATAATGATTTTAATATTAATTTTTAAAATAAATACCACCCATCATTTAAATAAATAGAATCAATAATTCAAATATTTAGTTTTATCTTGTTGTTTTACTTATATTTATAAATAAAATAGCATTATATTCCAAAAGAAATCTAGCACTTCTTTGGTCTTATTTTTTTTATCATTTTATGCTTTAATACAGCCACTTTTTTTCATATTTCATCTGGGCGATATTTTTTATTGCTCGGATTGTACTTTGTACATCTAATTTGTACACATTTGAGATAGGCCTCACCATGACCCAAGTGAACGCACCAGAATTCGTTCGTCACCCTAAGCTTATTGCTTGGGTGGAAGAGATTGCTAAATTAACAAAACCAGCAAAAATTGAATGGTGTGACGGTAGCGCAGAAGAATATCAACGTTATATCGACTTGATGATCGCTAACGGCACAATGCAAGCGCTGAATCAAGAAACTCATCCTGGTTCTTATCTTGCAAATTCTGATCCTTCTGACGTAGCACGTGTTGAAGATCGTACTTACATCTGTTCTGAAAACAAAGACGATGCTGGCGCGACCAACAACTGGGAAGCACCTGCTGTCATGCGCGAAAAATTGAACGGTTTATTTGACGGTTCAATGGCAGGTCGTACACTTTATGTGGTTCCATTCTCAATGGGTCCATTGGGTTCTCATATCGCTCATATCGGTATCGAGTTAACTGACTCTCCTTACGTTGCAGTAAGCATGTCTAAAATGGCTCGTATGGGTAAAGCTGTTTATGACGTTCTTGGTACTGACGGTGAATACGTTCCTTGCGTACACACTGTAGGTGCTCCGCTTGCGAACGGCGAAAAAGATGTTGCATGGCCTTGCAACAAAGAAAAATACATCGTGCATTACCCAGAAACTCGTGAGATCTGGTCTTATGGTTCTGGTTATGGCGGTAACGCATTGTTGGGTAAAAAATGCCTGGCATTACGTATTGCATCATTTATGGGTCGTCAACAAGGCTGGTTAGCTGAACACATGCTGATCCTTGGCGTGACCAATCCACAAGGCGAAAAACACTACATCGCAGCTGCATTCCCATCTGCATGTGGTAAAACAAACTTCGCTATGTTGATTCCACCAGCTGGCTATGAAGGCTGGAAGATTGAAACTGTAGGTGACGATATTGCCTGGATCAAACCAGGTGAAGACGGTCGCTTATATGCAATCAACCCTGAAGCTGGCTTCTTCGGTGTAGCGCCTGGTACCAACACCAAGACCAACCCGAACTGTATGGCAACCATGCACAAAGACGTGATTTATACAAACGTCGCTGTGACTGACAACGGTGAAGTATGGTGGGAAGGTCTGACTAAAGAAGCGCCTGCCAACCTGACTAACTGGAAAGGTCAACCACACACTGGCGAAGAAAAAGCAGCGCATCCAAATGCTCGTTTCACAGTTGCAGCTGGTCAATGCCCTTCTATTGACGCTGACTGGGAAAATCCAGCTGGCGTGCCAATTTCTGCGTTCATCTTCGGTGGTCGCCGTGCAGACACTGTGCCTCTAATTTCAGAAGCATTTGACTGGGTTGACGGTGTTTACAAAGCTGCAACGATGGGCTCTGAAACAACTGCTGCTGCTGTTGGTCAACAAGGTGTTGTTCGTCGTGACCCGTTCGCGATGCTGCCATTCGCTGGCTACAACATGGCGGATTACTTCACGCACTGGTTAGAAATGGGCGAGCAAGTGGGCGCGAAAGCTGCCGCTGCTGGCAACAAACTTCCAGGTATCTACAACGTGAACTGGTTCCGTCGTGATGCTGAAGGCAACTTCGTATGGCCTGGTTTCGGTCAAAACATGCGTGTTCTTGAGTGGATCATTGACCGTTGTGAAGGTCGTGCTGAGGCTGTTGAAACACCAATTGGCCTAGTTCCTACTTATGAACAGCTGAACTGGACTGGTTCTGACTTCACTAAAGAACAATTTGACCTAGTAACTTCTCAAGATAAAGATCAATGGATCAAAGAACTTGAAAGCCATACTGAATTGTTCGACAAGCTAGGTGAGCGTTTACCGGAAGCGTTAAAAACTCGTCAAGCAGAACTTATTGCTGCGGTTAAATCTGCTTAATTGCTGATTTAATTTAAAAAAGGTCGCGTAAGCGGCCTTTTTTATTGGCTGTTTAAACAATTGATCACAATTGACCAGAGCAGCTGCTTAAGCAAAATATGGCATACTTAAACCAAGACTTCAGGAACTATAAATATGAAAAGAACAACAGTAATTTTGGCTGTGGCTGCAAGCAGTTTTATACTGAGTGCATGTCAGACCACACCCCATCAATTCAATGGACAAAGTGGTTATGAAATTCTGGAACGTTCAGGCAATACAGCAACCCTGAGCTACACCCTCTCAGGACGACCAAGCCAGGATGAAAATCGCTTGCAAGCCGCTTGCAGACACGTGTTAGGAAATTCCAAAACTTACAACATCCAGATTTTAAGCACCAATGAAATTTCCAATCCAACTGCGGAACAGGAAAACTATGGCCGCCAACTGGGTAATAGCCGCACGCAAATCAGCTTGAGCAATACGCCTGATTTACATAATAGCGAGAACCCGGGTGCACGCGAAGCTTTAGAAGCCCGCCCTACGACCATGCGGGTTATTCGTTATACCTGTTCTTAATCTCTGATACTTAGTTACTTAATCAGAGTAAGACAATCAAAAAGGGCCTAGTGCCCTTTTTAATTTTTTAAATTTAACGTGTTTTATAGAAACTGACATTACGAAATTCGGGCGATTCATCCAAATCCGGCCAGGTCGTCGCACTACGCTCGTCAAGTTTTTCATATTGAGGATGACTAAAGTTTTTTACCCGACTGTCTGCAACCCACACCTCAGGTGCAAATTTTAAAAACTCATCCAGGAAGAAACGGTTACATTGATCATAGAGCACATCTGCGGCTAATAAAATATCCACCTTCTCTGCCTTATATAGGTCATCCAGATATTCAAGCTCGATATCATTTAGCTCTGCATTGGCACGACAGGCATCTAGACTAACTTGATCGATATCACAGCAGATCACACGTTTTGCACCTGCCATTTTCGCCGCAATGGCAACTACGCCCGATCCCGCCCCAAAATCCAAAACTACTTTGTCTTTAACATGATGCGGCTCTGCCAATAGCCACTGCGCCATCGCCAAGCCTGAGGCCCAGCAAAAGATCCAGTATGGTGTATCATTCCAAATGCGACGAATCACCTCATCATCCAGCTTATCTGTTGGGAATACTGGCGGAATCAGCCACAGGGAAATGGGTGTATCCGGCAATTGCTGTGCATGTAGCTCACAGTGTGGAATCACATCATGCAAGGCTTGGAGTAAATGCTCAGGGGCTTTAGGGAATTGGAAGGTACAGCTCATTGGATTTTTATTCTTAGATAGGCAAAATTTTAGTTTCAAATATGAAAGTCAAATTAATAAAGAAAGTTCCCTCTCCTTTTTAAAGGAGAGGGCTAGGGAGAGGATTATTTTTAAGACCCTCACCCCGAACCCTTTCCCACAGGGAGAGGGAGAATAGGCTTAACCTAACGCTTTCTCAGCAGCTTCAACCGTTTGACGGATTAAAGTAGTAATCGTCATTGGACCTACGCCACCCGGAACTGGGGTATAAGCAGAAGCAATTTCTTCAATGCCAACAAGTTGGATATCACCAACACCACCGCCATCACGTGGATGGAAACCAGCATCAACAACCACTGCACCTTGTTTGATCCAGTCTTTTTGAATTAATTCTGCTTTACCTACCGCACCGACAATGATATCTGCTTGCTTAACAAAGCTTGCAAGATCTTGAGTACGTGAATGGCAAATGGTTACGGTTGCATTCGCTTCTAGCAGCATCGCAGCCATTGGTTTACCCAAAATTGCAGAACGACCTACAACTACCGCATGTTTACCAGCGATTTCAATGTTGTTCTCTTTCAGGATAGTCATAATACCCGCAGGCGTCGCTGAACCATAGGCTGCCTCACCCATTGCCATACGACCATAGCCCAGGCAAGTGACACCATCTACGTCTTTTTCAAGCGAGATTGCATCGAAACAGGCACGCTCATCAATTTGCGCAGGAACCGGGTGCTGAAGCAGAATACCGTGCACATCAGGATTTGCATTTAATTTTTCAATTTCAGCCAATAATTCTTCAGTTGTGGTTTCTTTAGGAAGTTCCACTTTGAGTGAATCCATACCAACACGGCGGCAGGCATTGCCTTTCATGCGAACATAAGTTGCAGATGCACCATCGTCACCTACCAAAATCGTCGCAAGAATTGGAGTACGACCTGATTTTGCTTTCAGCGCTTCTACGCGAGTAAACAAGTCAGCTTCAATTTGCTTCGCCAATGCACGACCGTCTAGAACTAATGCCACGGCACTTCTCCCAAGTGTTGATATGAATCAATTTTGCACATTCTACATGAATAATTTAAATATTTTCCGCCAGATGATGTTTTTATGCGCATACAGATGAATACACTATTGTTTTTTTTTCTGGGCTTGCTAATATACGCATCAACAAGACGCGGCGGGGTGGCAGAGTGGTCATGCAGCGGACTGCAACTCCGTGGACGCCGGTTCGATTCCGACCTCCGCCTCCATCTTGTTAAAGCCCGAGTGGTGAAATCGGTAGACACAGGGGATTTAAAATCCCCCGCCCACAAAGCGTGCCAGTTCGAGTCTGGCCTCGGGCACCATTCTTCTACTATAGAAAGATGGTGCAAATAAAGAACCCAGCGAAAGCTGGTTTTTTTATGTCTGTAATTTAGTTAGTCAAAAAATAAGTAAATTAAATTCCCATTTAAAGTGTCATCATTAATCAGGCCCTCCTGCTCTGCTTTCTCAATATCATCCAGCAGAACGTAAATATCCTTGCAAATCCTGTTCCAGTTTTTGCTGGAAATGAATCGGCTCAATAATTTTCACATAAGGTAACCAGTAACGCACCAAAGGCAATAACTGCATTTCGTGACGAATCTGGCAACTAATCACTAACTCTCCAGTCCCAGTTTCCTGCTCGATCTGCTGTTCTGGAAATAAACGGCGCTCTTTAAAAAAGACCGCGACTTCAGGTTGTACCTTGATTAAGACTTGCTGCTTTTGCTGCCCAAACCAGATGCTGTCTTCATCTACCAGCATTTTCAGTATTTCAGGATCATGCGCAAAGCTCTCCACCTCAGAAACCAGCTTGAGTTGTTGCACCTGACTTAAGCGATAGGTGCGCAACTTGTCCTGATCTACACCTACCAGATACCAGATACCATGATGGTGAATCAAGCGATAAGGCTTAATGATTCGCAATTGATCTGAATATTGCAACTCAACCTGCTGACGTTTATAGATTGCGCTTGCAAGCAACTTGAAATGCTCGGCAAACTGTTTGGCATCTTCAAAATAATAGCCTTTTGCCGAAAATACCTGATTTGCCCGCTCATCCAGCAATTCACGCATAAAAGACATATCCAGCGCCGGATACAGCTCACTGATCCCCGAAAGCTGGGCAAAGGTCTGGATATCCTGCAATTTAAAGCGCCCTAAATAAGAGAGTTCCAGATAATATCGTTTCTGTTCATCTTGAAGTAAGGGTAAGTAAGAGCCTAGACGATCAAAATCACGCTCAATGGTACGGGTGCTGACTTGAAATTCTGCAGCTAGCTCTGCAGCCCGGAGTTGATATCCGACGTTTAATTTGGTCAAAATTCTGGCTAAACGCTCTGCAAGACGCTCATGTGTTGAAGCTGGGCGCTTCATAAATCCCCACTTAATACATTCTCATGTACTTATTTATCGCTAGATGTTGAATGATTATACTGAATGCCGATCAATGAATAATATTAGGACAAAGTCTAAGATATTTTTTTGCATCAGATCTTGACCCTTTATTCACCCTAAAAATACAAGATCTTATTTGGATTTTCTGGATGCTTTCTTGCTTGAATGACGATTTTGTATTGTTAATCTTTCTATATAACGCTCCAGATGCAGCATCGCCCGATACATTTTATGTAACTCTACCCAGCTGATGGTTCCGCGAATAATCATTTTATGAATACGTCGTAATGCGCTTAAACTATGTTTTGAACTATATGCTGTTGAAATAATTTTCATCTTATTTTCCCTCTCACATTCATGTGAATGTTTAACCATTTGGTCGGAATTATCTATACATGCAATTTACGTGTCATAATTGACAGGTTGTGTCGAACAGTTAACATTTTTTAATTTTTATTCAAGATTTTATATATTTATTTGTAATAATATTTTACTTAAAATTAAAAAAAGCCAGTAAAATTACTGGCTTTTTTTGAATCACTTATCTCGTATTAAATAATTTCAACTACAACTTTACCCACATGCTCTCCAGTATCCATTGTGGCATGGGCATCCTGAATCTGATCGAACTTAAACGTTTTATAGATCATCGGGAGACATTCGCCTTTTGCCCACAATGGTGCAATCTGCTCTTTCAGGCCTTGTGCAATTTCCGCTTTTTCAGCCGTGCTGCGTGCACGCATGGTCGAACCGGTAATGGTCAGACGTTTCATCATGATTTGTCCGAGTTTAACTTCTTTGGCCTTAGCACCACCCAAGAAGGCGATATAGACCAGACGTCCATCACGGCGCAACAAATTTAAATTACGCTCTAAATAAGGTGCACCGACCATATCTAAAATAACATCGACACCACCATTGTCGGTAGCTTCATTAATAACTTGCTCAAAGTCCTGAGTTTTATAATTAATAGCCGTGGTTAAATCAGAAATCGCTGCAACTTTTTCATCTGAACCCACAGTTGCAAAAGTTTTAATACCAAGTGATTTACACAGCATCAAAGCAGTCGTACCAATCCCACTGGTTCCACCATGCACCAGTACCGTTTCCCCTGCTTTAGCCTGACCCATCTGGAACACATTAGCCCACACGGTAAAGAAAGTTTCAGGAATGGCCGCTGCCTGGACAAAACTTACGCCTTCAGGAATATTCAAGGTCTGGCTTTCTGGCACTACGCAATATTCAGCATAACCGCCACCATTGGTCAAACCACAAACCTTGTCACCAACTTTAAACTGACTTACATCACTACCAATCGCAACCACCTCACCTGCCACTTCCAGGCCAGGAACTGGCGTTACCCCTTTCGGCATCGGATATAAGCCTTGACGCTGCAGGATATCTGGACGGTTAATACCAAAGGCATGAACTTTCACCAGAACTTCATCTGCTTTAGGTTCAGGTACAGTCACCGTTTCATAAGCGAGTTTATCGACACCACCTGGTTCTGTAATAATGACTTGCTGCATGGTTTGTTGCGACATGATTTCTTTCCCTAATCTATGCATTTCATATATCTTGGACTTATTTGAACATAGTTAGCATGAGGAATGAAGCTACATCGGACTTATGTATAATCGGGGGACTATTCAGGAAATTGATAATAGGCCAACCATGATCCAAGTGATCGAATATAACGAAAACAATTACAGTGATTTTGAGTGGTTTGAAGGTTTTGCCGTGATTCGCTTTTATGCAGACTGGTGCAAGCCCTGTGTTCAGAATTTTCCGATCTTTGCCGAACTGGCGACATACTATGCTGAGGTAAATCCTGAAGTTAAATTTGGCAAGATCAATGTGGATCAGTCTCCGATTTTAACCTTGCGCTATAATGCCTATGGTTTGCCTTCTACGCTTATTTTTAGAAATGGAGAAATTATTAAAAGGATTGCAGGCGTGAAAAGTTTAACCGAAATGAAAGCAATTCTGGCCTTAGTCCTCAATGATTCTTATGAATAATTACCCATGTGAAGCCAAATCTAACAAAAATATTTCTTTTAGCTCACTATCTAAATACGGAGCCTTTAATTAACTACGCCCTTTATATTCCTTTACCATTCGATCACTCACATCTTCCGGATAACACAGCGGCGCATATCCGCCTGCACGATTATAAGCACTACGCTTACCACAACGACTACCATTACTTGCAGTATTGTAAGGACACGGACAATTTCCCGGATAATTCTCAATCGACTGCTGGATTATTTTTTGCTTGATTGCTTCAACGCTTTGGCTGCTCTGTTTGGCTTCAGCTCCAAAAGCCACACACAAGCCAGCCAGCAATATTAATTTTTTCATATATTCCCCAAATCTAGGGAGTATTGTATTAATTGACTAGTAAATTGAAAGATCACATTTTGACGAATCGAATGATTTTCATGCAATCAAAATTTAGGCAATAAAAAACCCGCTTTTCAGCGGGTTTCTTCAAATCAGTCCAGTCTTAAAGACGAACCAATTCCACAATCTTCTCAGCAAGTTCTTCAACTGTATCTACGGTTAAAGTCGTGTCTGTACCTTCAGCAGCATCGGTAATCACAACCACACCAGTTTCACGAACCAGTGCAACCTGCTCCGCATTCAAACATGCTTTAGCAATAGCAACGATCCCTTGCTGAATCAGCAAGCTTTCTAGCGCCTGAGCATTTTCCAAAGCTTTACCAGATACAGTCACCGCAGCAGGTTTTTGACCCAAACGTGCCGCACGTGCTTCTGCAGTGACAGGCTCATCGTGTGCAGACCATTCAACTGATTCTTCCACCATACCAGCACCAATCGTCACGTTATTCAAACGATCGATGAAGATAAACGAACCGGTGAAACGGCTGTCTTGATAACGGTCAAAGACCACTGGTGCATCAAATTCAACAGTCACATTGGCGATTGCATTTAGCTCAAGTTTATCCACCTGAACTTTTTCCAATGTGTTAACGTTGGTACGGTAATGAATTGCCGTTACTTTTGCCGGAACGGTTTGCGTACCAATCTTGATGTTGTACAGCTTACCCAGTACAAGTGGTTGATCTGCCATCCACACAACAGTCGCTTGAACTGAACGGGAAATATTTGGAACAGCTTGATCCGCACGAATTAACACGTTACCACGTGAAATATCAATTTCATCGTTAAGCGTTAAAGTCACTGCCTGACCTGCAACTGCATGCTCAAGATTGCCATCAAAAGTGACAATTTCTTTGACAGTCGATGATTTACCAGAAGGTAATGCTGTTACGGTATCGCCAACATTGATATCGCCAAGTGCGATCGTACCGCAGAAACCACGGAAGTCGAGGTTTGGACGGTTCACGTATTGCACAGGGAAACGGAAATCCTGCTTCGCTGAACTACGGTTAATTTCCACCGATTCAAGTGTACCCATCAGCGTTTCACCAGTGTACCATGGCGTATTGGCTGACTTGTTCACCACGTTATCGCCATTCAATGCAGAAATAGGCGTAAAGATGATATTGCTTGGTTTACGGTCGCCCAATTGTGCAACGAATGCCGCATATTCAGCCTGGATTTCATTGAAACGCGTTTCAGAGAATTCCACCAAGTCCATCTTATTGATTGCAACAATGATGTTCTTGATCCCGAGCAAACTCGCAATAAAGGTATGACGACGCGTCTGGGTTTGCACGCCATAACGCGCATCAATCAAAATGATCGCAAGGTCACACGTCGACGCACCTGTCGCCATGTTACGGGTATACTGTTCATGTCCCGGCGTGTCCGCGATGATGAACTTACGCTTTTCTGTCGAGAAATAACGATAGGCCACATCAATGGTAATGCCTTGCTCACGCTCTGCTTGTAAACCATCAACCAGAAGTGCCAAGTCAGGTGCATCACCTGTCGTACCGACTTTCTTCGAGTCACGGGTCACAGCCTGTAATTGATCTTCATAAATCAATTTTGAATCGTACAGCAGACGACCGATTAACGTCGATTTACCATCGTCCACGTTACCGCAAGTCAGGAAACGCAACAGGTCTTTATTTTCATGTTGTTTCAGATAGCCCAAGATATCTTGGCTGATTAAATCAGATTGATGAGACATCGCTCAAAGCTCCACATATTCTTTAGAAATCGGTTGTTTTGAATCTTTTTTTAATCTCCCTAAATCCCTCTTTAATAAAGAGGGACTTTATCTCCGTTCTGATTTAGGAGTTCCCCCTCTTTTTAAAGAGGTGAGCAGCATTGCTGCGCAAGGGGGGAGATTAAATTAGAAGTAGCCTTCCTGCTTCTTCTTCTCCATCGAGCCTGCTTCATCATGGTCAATCATACGACCTTGACGCTCAGAACTGGTTGCCAGTAACATTTCCTGAATAATTTCCGGCAAGGTATTGGCTGTAGATTCCACAGCACCTGTTAATGGATAACAACCCAAAGTACGGAAACGTACCGATTTCATTTGTGGAACTTCACCTTCTTTTAAAGGCATACGTTCATCATCAACCATAATAAGCGTGCCACTACGTTCAACCACAGGACGTTCTGCAGCCAAATAAAGTGGTACTAATGGAATACTTTCCAAATAGATGTATTGCCAGATATCCAGCTCAGTCCAGTTAGATAATGGGAATACACGAATACTTTCGCCCTTGTTCACTTTACCGTTATAAAGATTCCAAAGTTCTGGGCGCTGGTTTTTCGGATCCCAACGATGTTTCGAATCACGGAATGAATAAACACGTTCTTTCGCACGTGATTTTTCTTCATCACGGCGCGCGCCACCAAAAGCAGCATCAAAACCGTATTTATCCAGAGCCTGTTTTAAGCCCTGAGTTTTCATGATGTCGGTATATTTAGAACTACCGTGGTCGAACGGGTTAATACCTGCCTCAACCCCTTCTTTATTCTGATGCACGATCAAATCGAAACCATGGGTTTTCGCCATATTGTCCCGGAAAGTGATCATGTCTTTAAACTTCCAGCCTGTATCGACATGTAATAATGGAAATGGAAGTTTTGCTGGGTAGAACGCTTTTAGCGCAAGATGCAGCATGACCGCCGAATCTTTACCAATCGAATACAGCATGACCGGATTTTCAAACTCGGCAGCAACTTCGCGGATGATATGAATACTCTCAGCTTCAAGCTGTTTGAGATGAGTAAGTCTTTCCTCATTTAACGACATGGACAACACCAGCTTAGAAAAACGTGTACTTATGACACTTTTGAAAATTTATATTCATTATAGTGATTTACTTATCCTATCCATTGCTTGTTTTATGATATTGATATATCAAAAGCTCATATAAAAATTCATCAATAATGAATATCAGTTTTTATGAATCAATGATTTGCACAATTCAAGCGAGGGTATTGTGTGATATAGGTATATATTACCCTGTCGCTAAACCAATAAAATCCTAGGAAAATAATCTAAAGTAGTGGTTCTCAAATAGTTAAAAAATTACTAGAGTAAGACCCAATTCTCCCTATTGATATACTTCGTTTATGCCCTATAGCGCTTTTGATCTCACCACTGTAAAAACCCGTCTGGAACAGGCCCAGCTTGCTGGTTATATTTATCAGCATCAGCAACATATTCTAGTCTTGCAAGAACCTTTCAGTGATGATGGCAAGCCTTTAAATATCTATCTGCAACACGAGCTGACCGCGGATCAAATCGGATTACAGTTTGGTCTGCGTTTGCAAGAAGGTCATTGGGAATTCCTAATCGGCGTTACTTATAGCAACCAGAACGCAGCTTACGAAATTGGTGCTGGCAACCTAAAAGGTGATCAAAAAGCCTTTAATTTATTATATGCCTTTTATAATTATCCTAAAGCGTTCTATCTAGTGGCATTACCTTTGACAACCAACAGTCAGATTTTGGAGCAAACCTTGCAACAACAGCTTTTCAAGCAGCCTGATCTCGACTTCCTGAATACTGCAGTCAAGGTCAATCCTATGGGCGAACAGGTCAAATGGATGCAACACTATATTCTGCAACAGACTCTAGATATGAAAGTCCGGATTCAGACTGCCCTACTTTAAACTTGAACAGAAAAATTTGGAGATACTCAGGTCGATGTATCTCTATACTTTCTCAGGCAAGCACACACAGAATGCCATGCTATTCAGAATTCCTATTGCCACTATGGCATCACTTGCTCAAACATCCAGTTAGCTTCTTATAGTTTATTATTAATTTTAATAGTTCAATAATTATTAAATAATCAATATATTCAATCCTTGTTTATCGGGTTTTTTGTTATTTTTTTGCATACAAAATCAGTAATTACTGTTATCGTTATATCAATAAAAACTTTCAGACACTTTTCCTAAAAACATAATTATAGAGATAAAGAAATGTGGGAACTGTTTACGCATCCATCAAATATCGTATTTAGTATTAGCCTGAGCCTAATGCTGATGTTTGCTGCACTAGAATGTATTCTATTGCTGCTCGGCGGCGGCTCTCAGCATATCTTCGAACAGTTTTTACCTGAAGATCCCCTGCAACCAGAAATAAGCCCGGATCAGTCTCCGGGTGTTTTCAGCAAAGTATTTGACTGGTTATATCTGGGGCGTCTGCCTTTATTTATCTGGCTAATCATTTTTCTGACCAGTTATGGGTTAAGCGGTTTATTGATTCAGGGCATATTTGAGCGCCTGACCAGCCAGCTGTTTAATGTTTGGCTGATTTCTCCGGCCTGCCTGTTTCTGTGTATGCCTGTGGTGCGCTTTCTTGCCATGGCCGCCAGTAAGCTCCTGCCCCAAGATGAAACTTCCGCGATTTACAGTGATGAACTCATCGGACGTACCGCGACCATTATTCTGGGAGATGCCAAAGTGAATTCTCCCGCACAAGCCAAAGTCCGAGATCAACATGGCCAGACTCATTATGTTCTGGTTGAACCAGAAAACAATCAAATTTTAAATCAAGGTCAGAATGTAGTTCTAACCCACAAAACCAAGAACGGCTTTCAAGCCATTGCACTTTAATTTTATTTAGCTAGCACTCAATTGAGACTTTATAACAATGTTAACATTTGATTTATATAATATTTTAATTATTTCGGGAATTATTTTTGTGGCACTGGTGACTTTCGGTCTCATCATTGCACGCTTATACCGTCGTTCAAGCAAAGAAATTTCCTTTGTGCGTACCGGTTGGGGTGGAGAAAAAGTGATAAGGTCATATCAATAGTGTTAAGTAAAATGTCATATCAAAATAGTATAAAAAGTGTTAACTCCTAAAATTCAACTAAAAGCAATTAAATCCATAAAACAAGAAAGTTCAATGCAACAGTTGCATATTCCTATTTTACTTAGACCCTTTAGAATTGCTGTGTTCATATAATGCTAAGCTAAAAATGGGGGCTTATAGCTCCCATTTTTTGGTCTTTAATCCACTTTTGCTTCATCGTAAACTAGATTGTCAGCTCGGATTCAAATAGTAATGAGCAAGATAAAATTTAATCATCTTTGACTTGGTAGACAAATCGAATTCTGGTCTTTAGTAGCTTACGTCCTACTCGATCGCCTTTAAGAATATTCTTTGGAACATGAGGGCGATTTATACAGATGCTTATGATAAAGCCAGAGAACTTATGGGAGAAGTATATTAGTTATTGAATTTGCACATTAATTAACAAATATAACATAACACTTCCGATTTGACATTGCTATTAAAACATCTAAAATGTGAGATATGCTTTAAAGAAGTAATGTTAAATTCATGAAAACAAAGGCTATTTCTCTAAATATATTCTTAAAAGATTGTCAGTATGAAATATTGGGTTCTGACGATATTAAAATCTTGTCAGAACAAAGACCTGAACATGAAGATTATTCAAACTTTCCCCAACTTATAAATTTAGACAATATTGAAACAAGTATTGAGTTCAATTTATTCCTAATTGAAAAGTTTCGCTTTAATGATTTCGCTCCTAATAAAAGACAAAGAAAAAAAGAGATAACAAAGTTAAGATTAAATAGCTTAATAACCTCATTAACTGTTTTTTTAAATTGGGTAACTGAAAATAATATTGATTGGAAAGATGAATCATATATAGATGATGAAGACCCTGTTAACTTATTTAAAAGATATTTAATAGATCGAATCACATCTAAAGAAAATAATATTAGCTATGTTTCAGCAAAAGTATATTTAGGTGATGTGAAAATGCTTTATGAGTGGGCATCTCATAATTATATTATTAATCGCCTTCCGTTTGAATATCAAGCAGCTTATTATACCAATGACCAATCTAAGAAAATCACTTCAAAAGCAGCACCAGTTTTTCAAGTGATCTCATCAAACATCTCTATTCCTAATAAATATAAAGGGATAAAAAATAAAGTTTTAAGCGCATATACCCCTACAGAATATGATCTACTTATTAATTCAAAATATTGCCAAAATCAAGGTAGAAAAATTTGGATTAAATTAGCGAAAGAATATGGTTTAAGACGAACAGAAATTATCAATATCAATGAAGATATTTTGAATGAAGATAAACATGGTTTATATACAGTTATTGGTAAATTTAGTAAACAAAGAGAAATTTATTTTAAAGAACCAATTCTGAATGAAATCGCAGAATATTGTAATAGTACTGCCAGGAAACTCGCATTACGAAAGTATTTTGAAAAGAATGGATATACAACTTCCCCACCATTATTTCTAAATAATCGTGGCGAAAGAATATCACATACAACCATCACTAATATTATTTATCCTGTAAAAGCCGAATTAGAAGAAGCTGGATTTAAATTTAACAAGACTTTCCATGATTTAAGAGCGACTTATGCAGTTGAACGAGTAATTGAATTGCTGAAACAAGGCGAAGAGATGGAACATATAGAGTTCACTATTACAGACGAACTAGGTCATAGCTTGTTTAAAACAACCAAGAAATATCTTTCAACTAGAAGTGCCAGAGAAAGTTGGATTTCTCAAAGTGGTATTGGTGATGCTTTAAAAGCGAGTGGCATTTTGGGTGATGCAGAAGAACAGGAAATTCTTGATGACTTTCTATGATTATATAATAAGATTTATAAATGAATATGATAATGGCTTGAATGCTGAAAAGACAATGATTAGATATTGCTTTGAGATTAGAAACTTAGCTGAAAATTTGCCGATTGAGTTTAGAAATGAACTCAAACGAGAGATTGAGTTATTGGTTGATAATCAGGACTATCTTCTTGACCTAGAATTGAAGATTCATTCAGATTTTCCTAACATTTATAAAAATAGATTTTCTTTTATTTTAAAAATCTTATCGTATTATAGCAAAAAGGAAATTAAACGAGCATCCTCATTTTTCATTGGAGATAATGAGTTTCGAGCAATAGAACTATATACTTTAAATAAGAGTCTTACAGTTGAATTAGTAGGACTATTATCTAAATTATATTTAAAATCAACTCCACTAACACAAAGAACAAGTTTTAAGAATCTACGGAAAATCATACTTGATTCTAAACAGTTTGCTGATTCAAATTCATTAGAAGAACTTGCTGACCGTATTGAAGCAAATGTTGAGATAACAAATAATCAGCGATACGCACTTACAAAATTACGTGGAGAGAAGATCACAATTGATATTTTTGGAAGGCCACATGACATTACAAGATATTATAAACTGAACCCTATTGTTCTATCTCAATATCAAAAAATTCAAAAAAACATAATAAATATAACTGAGGCTAGACGCTTTAGAGAGTTTGCAACTGCTTTAAATAATCATTGTGATAAATATCCTAATGACGAAGCCAAAATTAAAGAACATGGTTTGCTTGCTTTGGTAGAGAATAGTTATGAAATTCTAATCAAACTTCGATCATATTTAAAAACAAAAATTTTTAAATGTATTGTATTTATTATCGAAATACTAACTGATGAAGAATTTGACTATTCAAAATATGATAATAAATGGTTATATATACCTACAAAATTCGGCAATACTTCAACAGTTCGTCTTAATAGACTCTATTCAAAATCTGAGAGATTTGCTACAGAATTTTATATTTTCTTTCAAGAATATATTCAGAATATTAAATATCATGATGCTAATGAAGCATCTCTAAAAAGCAATATAGGAAATTTAAGATATATATTTATTACGTTTGCTACTCAGAAATCACTTGATGAACATGGGCTTAATGTTTTAACTGCTGACAATCATGCAAATTTTAGGGTTATTAAAGCAAGAATTAATGATTTGGTATTAGAAGGAAAAATTCAACCAACTACTCAAAATGGGTATTATCAGTCCTTAAGATGGTTGTGCGTTGAAACAAAACAAAAATACATAAAAGATTATGACCAAGCTGTATCTCAACGTAATTTTCTTGCTAGTCAAGATTTGCTTACTAACAGTTATACTCAAAAAGAGTTGATGACTATTCTTAATCATTTAATTAATGCTATTAAGATAAACAAAGATGATTGCAGTAGATTAATGGTGGCTTATTTTGCACTTATTCAAATTGCTACTGGTTTAAATGTTTCTACTTTATGCAGTCTAAAAGATACAGAAGAATATATTCATGTCGATGACAACAATAAAAACCTTTACTATTTTAATTTTATAAAGGCAAGAGCCGCACATAATACTGAAACTCATGTTTACTTTAAAAATACGGAAGACAAAATACTCTATTTATACTTATATGTTCGTGAGAAGTTAAGAAAACAAGTTATTGAGAAAGCAAAAAATCCTGAATTTACAACAGATTATTTTTTTGTTTTTTTATCAAAATTGGGTAATTTACAAGTTGCCAATCATGAAAATATTGTTAAAAAGGTCAATGAGTTACTTGCAGAAGTTGGTTGCCATATTCGTTATAATTCTAAGCGAATGCGTAAGACTGTTTCAAACAGAATCTATAAAATAGTTCTAAAAAAATTCTCAGTTTACCGTGAATTAGTGCATCATGATTTTGATGTTTTTGTACGTCACTATGAAGAATTGAATATAACTGAGAGTATTGAAAATCTGGCTAAAGGCACAAAGGCCTTACAAATTTTCTTAAAAAACAAAGAAATTTCATTAGATACACCTGAAATAAATCAGAATATCTCAGAAACGTCTGAGATCGAAGATAGCAATATTATTCAGTTTACACCATTAGGTAATTGCTCACAAAAACATAATGATAGTACTTCAATATGTTCTGATTATTTAGCTTGTTTATTTTGTAAAAACTTTAGCATTGTAAATAGTCAATCCCAAATTCATAAGCTTTTAGATTTTAAAAATATCTGCATATCACAAATGATGGACATTTCTTCCTCATATAATAAAGAGTCTTCAACTGGTATTGCCATCAAAGAATTTAACACTCGTATTGATTATATTCTGAATCTATTAAAACAGAACGACCCTAAATTATACAGTATGGCTGTAATTAATTACAAACCAAATCATTTTTTCTCTCTATAGGTTTTATAATGTCTGACCTACATCACGTTCTTGAATCTATCACTATTATAGATGGTGAAGGGAATATATCATTTAAAGAATATAGTATAGAATTATTGGAAGAATTGAATAATAGGATTATTTTCAAAATTCCTGAAAGAAGAGACGGCCTGCATCAAGTAAGCTTTAATGATAATAGATGGGTTAAGCGAGATGAAACTAAAGTTATATCTTTCGCATCATTAACTCAAGAATTTGAATATGAGCTTAAAGCTATATTTTTAAGTGCAGTTTTTCTTGGAAGAAAAAGAAATTACAAAAAAATTAAATGGAGCTCAATGACTACAAAATTTAGAATATTAAAATCTTTTGCACTAATTTTAATGGATAACAACTTAAGATCATTTAATGATTTAAATAAATTAAAATCATTAAAACTACAGATAATCGCTAAATCTTTTTGTGATTCTTATGATACTAAACGTGACATTCTAAATACTGTTTGTTTTGCTCTAGAAACATACAATTTTATCACGCCTGAAACTTATGAAAGACTACTTTTAAGCAGAACAGATAAAGAAGCTCATAAAAATAAAACACTTTCTTCATATGAATCTAATAGTTTCCCTATTATTCCCGACCATGTTTTACTCAAAACTTTTGATGCAATTCAAAATTATAAAAAAAAGTTTTTTGAAAAATATAAATTGTGGTCTAAATATAATGCTAAAGAAATTCAGAATATAAAAAAAGGCAATTATAAAGTTGATAATGGAGAATATTTATCTTACAGAGAACATGATGGTTTAAATTGTGGCAACTTTATTAATTTTCTAAATCAATTCAGAAAAGTTGTAATTTTCAATACGCTTTTAT
Source organism: Acinetobacter sp. CIP 64.7 (assembly GCF_000369745.1). Taxonomy (GTDB): domain Bacteria; phylum Pseudomonadota; class Gammaproteobacteria; order Pseudomonadales; family Moraxellaceae; genus Acinetobacter; species Acinetobacter fasciculus. The sequence continues at coordinate 1,109,686 of NZ_KB850179.1, forward strand.
TTACTGGTATGCGAAAAGATGAAGTAAAGGAGATTACAAATACCAGTTTATTTGAGGATGAAGGGATTTTTTATATTACTTCTTCATTAGGTAAAACAGTTGAGAATAGATTGGAGCTATCATGGATTAGCTCACAATCCTGTAATGAAATGCTTAATCTTTTAGTTGAGCTTAACAAAAAAGTTAAGCATAGAGTTCAGGCTGTTATTAATACTAATGATCCACGTTTTAGTGAAGAATATATTAATCATTTAAAAACTAATCTAGCAAATGAAAAAGTATTTAGCGTTAATTACTCCTTAAACAGATGCATATTTGACACTATGGGTTACATAAAGAAAGGTGAAATGAATAAAGACTATTCAATTTTTAAGATTGCTTTAGATAAGCATGATATTGCTCAACTCGAATTTTTAGATTGTAACTACAAATCCACAGTGAAAAGTTCAAATAATTATATGGTCAAATATGAGGATGGTGACTATTTTAATTTTTCTCCACACCAATTCCGTCATACATTTGCTTATTTCATGATTACTAATAATTTATGCACGATTAGGGAAATAAAACATCAATTCAAACATTTGCGGAGTGCAATGTCATTTATTTACTCCAGGCGTGGTATTTATTCTGAGTTAATCAATCATTCTAAATCTTTTGATGAAACTATTAAGATAAAATCCCTTATGGGTTTTTCAAACTCTATAGCTAAACAACAGAGTATTGGGGGTGGTGTTAAATTTATTTTAAATGCCTTAAATCTCAAAGACTTTAAATATAATATTTCGGTAGATCCAATCGCATTTAACAATCTTGATCAAATTAATACATATCTGATCCAAAATAAGGACTCAATTAACTTCTTACCTCATGGCTTTTGTATGAATGGGTCTGATTGTTCCCTAAAGTCAGTTGCAGAACCTTTAAGCTGTATTAACTGTCATGGATACGTTACTACTAATAAAAATCTTCCTTTCTGGAAGGGTTTACTTGAAGATATTTCTGCCAAGTTATCTAAAATGTATCAGTTACCTATTGATAGAAGAGAAAAATTCGAAAATTTAATTTTAAATCTTGAGCAAAAACAAAAACAATTAACAGAAATTATTAATGCTCTCGATGGTAAAAAAATTCAAGTTAATGAAATTGAGGTGGTTTAAATGATGAAAGATTTAAACGATAGTATTAATGGCTTAATAAATTATTTAGAACTTAATTCTATTGATGAATTAAGCGCATTACCTATTGATAATGATTTAATAGGTAAAGTCGGAAATTATCTTCTAGAATCTAAAGAAAAGATTACCACTTCTAAAGTTGCTGACTTATTAGGTATAAACCGTGCATCTATCTATAATACTTACCCAAAATCGGCCCAATATCTACAAGCACTTATTGCTCAACAGAAAGCAATTAATAATCAAAAAAATCTTGCTAAAAGAAATAGTTCAGTTAAAAAGACTACTGGAAAATCTCCAAAATTTAGTGAGCTTAATGAAGAAAAGATTGAAAGATTTATGTCAATTATAATGAGCTTAGAGTATCAGAAGAAAAGACAGGAAAAGCAGATTAATCAGCTTAAATCTACAGTAGCAAGTTTACAATCGGAGATTCGAGAGTATAAAAAAACGCTTGGAATCTACTAATTTGAGCAACCTTAACGGTTGCTAGAATTCGCTATTTTTTCCAAAAGTGTTAAGAAAAGTGTTAATTTTTGCCTTTCCAAAACTTTTTAATAAAAACAAAGAATTAACAAAATTCTTAACAAAATGATATGACATTATGGTTGTTTTAGGTGGAGGCGCAATCGTGCTTCCGGTGTTACATGAAATTATTCCAGTAAATATGAACACCCTACGCCTTGAAGTCCGCCGTGCTGATGATCAGGCACTGATTACCCGTGACCGGATGCGGGTCGATGTCATGGCCGAATTCTATGTCCGAGTCAAACCTACAGCAGATTCAATTGCCACCGCAGCACAAACCCTTGGTCAAAAAACCATGTCACCCAATGAATTAAAAAATCTGGTGGAAGGCAAATTTGTTGATTCACTGCGTGCAGTGGCTGCAGAAATGGCCATGGAAGAATTGCATGAAAAACGGGTCGATTTTGTACAAAAAGTCCAACAAGTGGTTTCAGAAGATTTGCACAAAAACGGTCTGGAGCTTGAAACGGTTTCCCTAACCGGACTGGATCAGACCGGATTTAAATACTTTAATCCACAAAATGCCTTCGATGCCGAAGGTCTGACCAAGCTCACTGAAACCATTGAAGACCGCCGTCGCAAGCGTAACCACATCGAACAGGATACCGATCTGGCGATCAAAACTAAAAATCTGGAAGCTGAACAGGCGCGCCTGCAAATTATTCGTGAAGAAGAATATGCCAAACTGCAGCAAGAACGTGAAATTGCCATTCGCCGAGCTGAACAACTGGCTGAAATTGCCGCTCAGGAAGCCGGCAAAAAACGTGAAGCAGAAGAAGCACAAATTGCCGCTGAACGAGAAGTCGAACTCAAGCGTATTTTGGCCGCCCGTGATGTCGAAAATGAAAATATTCAAAAGGCCCAGCTGATTCAAAAAGCACAGGTCGAGCAAAAGAAAACCATTGAACTGGCTGAACAGGATCGCGCCATTGCGATTGCGGAAAAATCACGTGCTGAATCTGAAGCTAAAGCTCAAGCCGATCAGGCACGTGCACAAGCGGTAAAAGCGGAAGAAGAAGTCATCACCGTACGTCAAATCCAGCAGGCAGAGCGTCAAAAAGCAGTTGAACTGGTCGCAGCCAAAGAACACGCTGAAAAAGATGCAATTGCCATTACAGTTGCCGCTGAAGCTGGCAAACAGGCGGCAGCAGATGATGCAGAAGCAGTGCGGATTGCGGCTGAGGCTGAAGCAGAAAAAGTCCGCCTGAAGGCCAAGGGTGAAGCGGATGCGAAAATTCTACTGGCTCAGGCAATGGAAAAACAGTATCAGGTCGATGCTGAAGGTACGCGTGCGGTCAATGAAGCCAATAACGTCCTGTCACCTGAACAGGTCGAAATGCAGATCCGTCTGGCCATGCTGAAATACTTGCCTGAAATTATCCGGGAAAGCGTCAAACCAATGGAAAATATTGATGATATCAAGATTCTCCAGGTGAATGGCCTACATGGCGGTCATGCCGGTGCCTGTCAGGCAGATGCCCATCATGAGAATGGTAATGTTGCCCTGTCAGATCAGGTGGTGAATAGCGCCCTACGTTATCGTAGCCAAGCACCGCTCATTGACAGTCTGATGAGTGAGCTTGGTATTCAAGGTGGTGATATCAACGGCATGACTCAGAGCCTTAAAGCTAAAACTTAAAAATAGAATGCGATATAAAAAGCTCCCATCTGGGAGCTTTTTATTACAGGTTTACTTTGGATATCAGGCCAAACCTTTATCTTTTAACACTTGCAGCATAGTTGAACCGAGTTCGGCAGGACTGCGCGTATAGGCCATACCCGCACGCTCAAAGGCAGCAAACTTTTCTTCTGCTGTGCCCTTACCACCTGAAATGATCGCACCTGCATGGCCCATACGTTTACCTTTAGGTGCAGTTACGCCCGCAATATAACCAACAACTGGCTTGGTCACATTCGATTGAATATATTCTGCGGCTTCTTCTTCCGCCGTACCACCAATTTCACCAATCATGATGATGGCTTCAGTCTGCGGATCTTCCTGGAACAGTTTCAAGCAGTCAATCTGGTTCATGCCTGGAATTGGATCCCCACCAATACCAATACAGGTCGACTGACCTAAACCGAGTTTTGTAGTTTGCGCCACAGCCTCATAAGTCAGTGTGCCTGAGCGCGAAATGATCCCGATTTTACCCGGCTGATGAATATGTCCCGGCATGATCCCGATTTTACATTCACCCGGCGTAATAATACCCGGACAGTTTGGTCCGATCAGACGTGTGCCATTACCATTGGTTTCCAGATAACGCTTGGCTTTGAGCATGTCGATGGTCGGTACACCTTCAGTAATCACCACAATTAACTCAATGCCAGAATCAACCGCCTCAACAATAGAATCCAGTACAAAGGGTGCCGGAACATAAATCACCGAAGCATCTGCATCAGTTTCTTTCACCGCTTCACGCATGGTATTAAATACAGGCAATTCCAGATGGGTTTGACCACCTTTACCCGGGGTTACACCACCCACGACTTTAGTGCCGTAGGCTAAAGCCTGTTCAGAATGGAATGTGCCGTTTTTGCCTGTAAAGCCCTGTACCAATACTTTAGTGTCTTTATTAACTAATACGCTCATGTTAGATACTCCTTAAGCTTTTACAGCAGCAACGATTTTTTCTGCAGCGTCAGCAAGACCATGTGCAGAAATCAATTTCAAACCTGATTCATCCAGTAATTTTGCACCCAGTTCCGCATTGTTGCCTTCGAGGCGAACAACCACAGGAACTGTCACATTTACTTCCTGAACCGCTGCAATAATTGCTTCAGCAATCATGTCACAACGTACAATTCCACCAAAAATATTAATCAATACACCCTGGACAGAGTGATCTGCCAAGATAATTTTAAAGGCTTCAATCACACGCTCCTTGGTCGCACCACCACCCACATCCAGGAAGTTGGCTGGTTGACCGCCATACAGCTTAATAATATCCATGGTTGCCATGGCAAGACCGGCACCATTGACCATACAACCAATGTTACCCTCAAGTGCCACATAGTTTAGATCAAACTCAGAGGCTTTTAACTCACGTTCATTTTCTTGAGACTTATCACGCAAAGCAGCCACTTCAGGCAAACGGTACAGTGCATTCGAATCAATTCCGATTTTGGCATCGACACACAGAATGTCGCCGTTTTCACGCACAGACAGCGGATTGATTTCGAAAAGTGCAAAATCATTGTCTACAAATGCCTGATAGGCAGCCGTCATGACTTTAACAAATTGATTGATTTGTCCATCTTTGAGTTTAAGTGCAAAAGCAACTTCACGCGCCTGAAATGGCATTAGACCAACTAAAGGATCAACCTCAACTTTAATAATTTTTTCAGGGGTTTCTTCGGCCACTTTCTCAATTTCAACACCGCCTTCAGTCGATGCCATAAAAGTGATGCGGCGAGTCGAGCGATCTACCACAGCGCCCAAGTACAACTCGCGCTCAACCGGATAAACATCCTCAGAAACTAAAATGCTATTGACCGGCTGACCATTGACATCAGTCTGATAAGTCACCAAGCGTGAACCAATAATCTGATTGGCATATTCAGCAGCCTCGGCAGCCGATTTCACCACTTTTACCCCACCAGCCTTACCCCGGCCACCCGCATGCACCTGTGCTTTCAATACTGCGAACTTTCCACCCAGCTGCTCGAAAGCATGCACCGTTTCATCGGCATTGGTGGCAAGTATTCCTTCCTGCACAGGCATACCATATTTTTTTAATAGCGCTTTTGCTTGATACTCATGTAAATTCATTGAATAACCTTTTATTACTTCTTTGCCTTGTTATAACCCACTAGCACCCAGACGTCCGTCAAAGCAGTACCAGCATTTCTTAAAATCGTTATCTTTATTTTTAGATGATTGTTCCAATAAAAACAACCATGAAATGTAAAAAGAGCGACCTAAGTCGCTCTTTTTTCAAATTACTTACGCTTACGTTGGATCGCGTGAATCGCACGACCATCAACTGCAAGTGCAGCTTCATGTACCACTTCAGAGAATGTCGGGTGACCGAAAGTCATCAACTGAAGATCTTCAACTGAAGATACAAACTCAAGCGCGATCATACCTTGGTGAACGATATCAGACGCAGCAGGTCCAATCACGTGCATACCGAGTAAACGATCCGTTTTTGCATCAGCAACAAACTTCACGAAACCGGCACCTTCACCCGCAGCTAAAGCACGACCGTTCACAGCAAAACCGAATTGACCCGTTTTAACTTCGTGACCTTTTTCAGTCGCTTGCTGTTCTGTTAAACCTACCCACGCCGCTTCCGGATGTGTGTAAATTACAGAAATAATGGTGTCATAGTTCACTTGTGCAGCATGACCGTGAATACGCTCAACCGCCATTACGCCTTCTTCCATTGCTTTATGCGCAAGCATTGGACCACGTACCAAGTCACCAATTGCGTATACGCCTTCAACTGAAGTTGCACACCAATCGTTGACTTCAACCAAACCGCGTTCAGTCAATTTAATGCCTGAATCATCAGCCAATAAACCTTCAGCATATGCGCGACGACCGACACAAACGATCAATTTATCGAAAGTTTCAGTTTTGTCTTCACCAGCTTGGTTATATTTAACCGTTACTTCACGACCATTGATTTCAGTACCTGCAACTTTTGCACCGATACGGATATCCATACCTTGCTTAGTCAACAGTTTTTGGAAGTCTTTTGCCAATGCTTTATCAGCCATTGGTAAGAATGCATCCATTGCTTCAAATACAACAACTTCAGCACCAAGACGACGCCATACAGAACCAAGCTCAAGACCGATCACGCCCGCACCAATTACACCTAAACGCTTAGGTACTTCTGGGAATTCAAGCGCGCCAGTAGAATCAACAATTAAGTCTTGATCTACAGGAGCCACTGGAATATTTACTGGTACAGAACCCGTCGCAAGAATCACATATTTAGGCTCTAAAACTTGAGTTTCACCTTCGTGAGAAACAAATTCTACTTTTTTACCTGCAAGCAGTTTACCCGTACCTTTTAACCACTCGATGCCATTACCTTTAAGTAACTGATCGATACCGCCAGTCAATTGATCTACAACTTTGTCTTTACGAGCCAGCATTTTAGAAAGATCGAATTTAACTTCACCAGTCGTAATACCATGGTCATCTAGATGTTGAACTGTATCTTCATAACGATGTGAAGAATCAAGTAAAGCTTTAGACGGGATACAACCGACGTTTAAGCAAGTACCACCTAAAGATGGTTTACCTTTATGAATACGTTTTTCGATACACGCAACTTTAAAACCAAGTTGAGCTGCACGAATTGCTGCTTCGTAGCCGCCCGGGCCACCACCAATTACGACTAAATCGAATTGAGACATGTTTATCTCCAACTAATCCCCCTTATTAATCCCCCTTTTCCAAAGGGGGATCTTCCCCTCTTTTTAAAGAGGGGTTAGGGGAGATTTTTAATGAATAAATTACAGATCAAGGATCAGACGCGCTGGCTCTTCTAACAATTCTTTGATTGTTACAAGGAAACCGACTGCTTCTTTACCATCGATTAAACGGTGGTCATAAGACAGTGCAAGGTACATCATTGGCAAGATTTCTACTTGACCATTCACCGCCATCGGACGTTCCTGGATTTTATGCATACCCAGAATCGCAGTTTGTGGCGTATTTAGAATTGGTGTAGAAAGCAATGAACCAAAAGTACCACCATTAGTAATAGTGAATGTACCGCCAGTCATGTCTTCGATGCCCAGCTTACCGTCACGTGCCTTGCCAGCATATGCACGGATGCCATTTTCAACTTCAGCATAGTTCATGCGGTCTGTATCACGAAGTACAGGAACCACTAGACCACGTTCAGATGAAACTGCAACACCAATGTCGTAGTAACCGTGATACACGATGTCATCGCCATCAATTGAAGCATTTACCGCTGGATAGCGTTTAAGTGCTTCAGTTGCTGCTTTAACGAAGAATGACATGAAGCCAAGACGCGCACCGTGACGCTTCTCGAATGCATCTTTGTATTGAGCACGCATTTCCATGATTGGTTTCATGTTCACTTCGTTGAACGTCGTCAACATTGCAGTTTCTTGAGTCGCTGCAAGTAAACGTTCAGCAACACGCTTACGAAGACGAGTCATAGGAACACGTTTTTCGATACGCTCGCCCACTGCAACGCTTAATGGTTGCGCTGCAGGTGCTGCCGGTTTCGCCTGATGATTTGCCACATCTTCTTTCGTGATGCGACCGCCACGGCCTGTACCTGCAACGTCAGCAGCTGCAACACCAGATTCAGTCAATGCTTTACGCACTGCTGGAGCCTGATCCTGTACTTGTTGACGTTCAACGATCGGTGCATTACCAGCTTCAGTTTGCGCAGCAGCTTGTTCAACTTTCTCTTCAGACTGAACTGCTTGAGTTTGCGTAGCGCCAGAAACAGCACCTTCTTCAAACTGTGCAATGACTTCAGCTGAAAGAACAGTATCGCCTTCACCTTTAATAATAGATGCAAGTGTACCGTCTGCAGGAGCAACAACTTCTAAAACAACTTTATCAGTCTCAATATCGCAGATCACTTCATCACGTGACACTGCTTCACCTGGTTGTTTGTGCCAAGTTGCGATCGTACCGTCCGCAACTGACTCTGGGAATACCGGTGCTTTAATTTCGGTTGCCATTACTTAGAATCTCCTGGATTATTCAGCGTCGATCGCAAGCGCGTCGTTGATGAGCTGAGCTTGTTGTTTTGCATGCAAATATGGTGAACCACATGCCGGTGCAGCAGAAGCTTCACGGCCTGCATAGCTAATACGTACTTGTTTACCCGCTTTCATCACGTCGTCATATAGACGCGGTGCGATGAACAACCAAGCGCCTTGGTTCTTCGGTTCTTCTTGCGCCCAAACAAGTTCTTTAACGTTTGGATATTGCGCAAGCACTTCTGCCAGGCGTTTTTCTGGGTATGGATATAATTGTTCAATACGTACAATTGCAGTGTTGTTCAATTCTTTTTCACGACGTTTTTCAACTAGGTCGTAATACACCTTACCACCACACAGAACCAGACGGGTTACATCTGACTTGTTGATGTTGTCTACTTCATCAATCACGGTTTGGAATGTACCGTTTGCAAGCTCTTCAAGGCTAGATACAGCAAGCTTGTGACGAAGTAAAGATTTCGGCGAAGTAACAATCAATGGCTTACGGATTGGACGAATCGCTTGACGACGTAATGCGTGGAAAATCTGCGCAGGCGTAGTCGGTGTGATGACTTGCATGTTGTCTTCAGCACATAGCTGCAAGAAACGTTCCAAACGTGCAGATGAATGTTCTGGACCTTGACCTTCAAAACCGTGTGGAAGAAGCATAGTTAAGCCACATACACGCTCCCATTTGGTTTCACCAGATGAGATGAACTGGTCAATGACAACCTGTGCACAGTTTGCGAAGTCACCGAATTGTGCTTCCCAGATGATCAAACTCTTAGGAAGAGTCGTCGCATAACCATATTCAAATGCCAATACAGCCATTTCTGACAACAAAGAGTCATAGATTGCAGTACGCGGCTGGTTTTCTTTCAGGTTACACAGTGGAAGATAAGTTGAACCATCTACCTGATTATGCAGTTTTGCATGACGGTGTGAGAAAGTACCACGACCTACGTCTTCACCCGTTAAACGAAGCAAGTAACCATCATCTAGTACAGTTGCATACGCCAGAGTTTCAGCAGCACCCCAGTTCAGAGGCATTTCACCCGTTTGCATTTTCAGACGGTCATCAATTACTTTTGCAACTTGACGCTGCATCACGAAGCCTTCAGGAAGCTCACGCATTTTCTTGCCAAGCTCTTTTAGACGTTCGATTGGGAAAGTTGTATCCCACTCGTCTGTGTACTCATGACCTAAGTAAGGAGTCCAATCCACAAACATTTTTTTGTTTGGTTCAAGTACCAGTGCATTGGCAACGTGATTACCCGCTTCCAGGTCTGCACGGTAGTTTTCAACCATCTGATCTGCACTTGCACGATCAAGAACACCCTGTTGCACCAGTTGATCCGCATAAAGCGTACGCGTAGTCGCTTTCTTGTTGATCACTTGATACATCATTGGTTGAGTTGCAGCTGGCTCATCCGCTTCGTTATGACCACGACGACGGTAGCAGAACATGTCAATCACAACGTCTTTACGGAACGTATGACGGAAATCATGTGCCAATTGTGAAATGAACACCACAGCTTCAGGATCATCACCATTGACATGGAAGATCGGTGCCTGAATCATTTTTGCGATGTCAGTACAGTATTCAGTAGAACGCGCGTCACGTGGATCAGATGTCGTGAAACCAACCTGGTTGTTAATCACAATGTGCACTGTACCACCCACGGTATAACCGCGAGTTTGTGACATCTGGAAAGTTTCCTGGTTGACGCCCTGACCTGCAAATGCAGCATCACCGTGTACAATTAATGGCAATACGTCATCGCCGCCAATGTCTTTACGACGTACTTGACGTGCACGTACCGAACCTTCAACCACAGGACCAACGATTTCAAGGTGTGACGGGTTAAATGCCAATGCCAAGTGAACTTCGCCACCCGGAGTCATGACGTTTGAAGAGAAGCCTTGGTGATACTTAACGTCACCAGAACCTTTCTTATGAATAGATTTACCTTCGAACTCACCAAACAGGTCAGCCGGGTTCTTACCCATGATGTTAACAAGAAGGTTTAAACGGCCACGGTGAGGCATACCGATCACAACTTCTTTACAGCCTACAGAACCTGCACGCTGAATAATTTCGTTGACCATCGGGATGAATGCTTCACCACCTTCAACGCCGAAACGTTTGGCACCAACGAATTTATTACCAAGATATTTTTCTAGGCCTTCAGCTGCAGTTAAACGCTCAAGGACATGTTTCTTTTGATCAGCATTGAAGCCATATTGACCGCGTGCACTTTCTAGACGTTGTTGAATCCAACGTTTTTCTTTGGTGTCCACGATGTGCATGTATTCAGCACCGATTGAACCACAGTAAGTGGCTTCCATTGACTGAACCATTTCAGCCAAAGTCGCTTCTTCTTTACCGATCGCCAGGTTACCAGTATTGAATACTGTGTCTAAGTCAGACTGAGTCAAACCATGCGCAGCCAGATCTAGATCAGGCACAACTTCACGCTTCGCCAAACCTAATGGATCCAGTTTTGCTTTCTGGTGGCCACGGTTACGGTACGCAGCAATCAGCTGTAGCACGCCAATTTGACGACGTTCATGCTCTGAGCTGACTGTCGACTGAACAATAGGCTGAATACGGCTTGAATTGCGACCTAAAAGTAGGAATTGCTCACGTACATTACTGTGTGGTTGATCACCTTTTGGGAATTTATCGAAGTACGCTCTCCAGTCAGCACCCACTGAGTCTGGAGCAGTCAGATACTGCTCATAAAGTTCTTCAATATACGCTGCACTATCAGCGGAAAGTTCAGTGTCAAGACGCAGAGCGTCAGCAACTTCTTGCATTTGTGGACCCATTTCCTATTGCAAAAACATTTTCAGGATGCTTTTTAAGCAAAACCCAGGATTATTAGCATCAAATTGGTAATATGATACTAGTCCCCCATAAGGCATAAGCCATGAGGCGTTATCACCACACCAAGAAAATCTTGATATGTTTAATGAACAATAACGCCCCTCAGCGGCATCATCACTCATTGAATACCCGATCGAAACCGGGCAATTTTTTGCAAATCGACTTAGAAAAAAGCAAGCATTAACAAAGATTTTTTCTAAAGCGACTCGGGTCTACCTTTTATATACCAGTCCCTGATTATGCAGTGTTTAAAAAATGTACCTGGCGTGGCATTTTTTAAACATAGTCATGGGCTAAATGCTAACATGTTCTCAACTTTTCAATTGATTTTTTTGACACATACCTTCCATAAATTGGCTAAATACAGTTCAGATATTTTACTCTAATATATGGTGCTTTATCTCAAAAATAGATTCAATGTAGACTTAAGTCCTAAGCATTTCCGATAAATAAAAAGAGAGCAAACCTTTCAATCCACTCCCCCCTTAAATTTCCGTTATATAATAACATCGTTCTTGCTATTTTTCAGGTCAGTTTTACATCTAAAAATCATAAATACCCAAAATAATCACATGTTCTTCTTATATGGCACTCAAAGCCATTACCCTTTTCCTGACTGTTTCACTCAACTTTATACATTTTAAGTATAGTATCTTTATTTTTATCCTATGATTTTTTAATTTTTCCAATAGTTTGCATAAAAAAAGCACACCTGAAGGTGTGCTTTTTTCTAAACTGCGAAGAGCAGCCTATTAGCCTGCCATATCTAAAAGCATATTACGGATGTGACCGATTGCTTTAGTTGGGTTCAAGCCTTTAGGACATACAGATACACAGTTCATAATGCCTTTACAACGGAACAATGAGAACGGGTCGTCTAGACGAGCCAAACGCTCTTGTGTTCCCGTATCACGCGAGTCAATAATGAAGCGGTAAGCGTTCAACAATGCTGAAGGACCCAAGAACTTGTCCGGGTTCCACCAGAATGACGGGCATGAAGTTGAACAGCATGCACATAGAATACATTCATATAGACCATCAAGATGCTCACGCTCTTCAGGAGACTGTAAACGTTCCTTAGGAGGCGCAGGCTGGTTGTTGATCAAGAATGGATGGATCTTGTTGTACTGATCATAGAACTGGTTCATGTCAACCACCAAGTCTTTCACTACAGGAAGACCAGGCAATGGACGAACAGTAATTTCATTTGGTAAATCGTTCAGGTTCCAAAGACACGCCAAACCGTTTTTACCATTGATGTTCACGCCATCAGAACCACAAATACCTTCACGACATGAACGACGGAACGTTAAAGTTTCGTCCTGTACTTTTAATGCGAGAAGTGCGTCAAGCAACATACGGTGCTTGTCAGTCAGTTCCAGCTTAAAAGTTTGCATGTACGGTGCTTTATCCTTGTCAGGATCGTAGCGGTAGATATGAAATGTACGAGTACCTCTACTCATCTGAATTCTCCTGATTAGAATGTACGTGGTTTAGGTGGAATCGCGTCAACCGACAATGGACGGTAACGAACTGGCTTATACTCTAGACGGTTGTCTGCAGAGAACCATAAAGTGTGCTTCATCCACTCATCATCACGACGACCATATGGGTATTCAGCATGGTCTGGAGACTCTTCAAAGTCTACAACCGTATGTGCACCACGGCATTCTTTACGCGCTGCAGCTGAAATAAGCGTTGCTTTCGCAACTTCATACAAGTTTTCAACTTCAAGTGCTTCAATACGTGCAGTGTTAAATACTTTAGATTTGTCTTTCAAGTGAATGTTGCGTACGCGCGGTTCAATTGCAAGAATCTGCTTCACACCTTCGTCCAGAAGCGCAGATGTACGGAATACACCAGCGTGGTCTTGAACGATATCACGGATTGCATCAGCAACGTCTTGAGCATTCTCACCGGTAGTCGATTCGTCAAGTTTACGAATACGTTCAACAGTTTCTTGAAGCACAGTTGTTGGAAGCGGCTCATATTCGCCATCGTGCTGTTTAGTCACATATTCAATGATATGTTGACCAGCAGCCTTACCAAATACAACCAAGTCAAGCAATGAGTTCGTACCTAAACGGTTCGCACCATGTACAGACACACATGAACATTCACCGATTGCATAGAAGCCTTTTACTGGCTTAGCAAAGTCACGACCTTCGGCATTTGTAGAGTAAACATCGGTGTCTTTGTTGTAGTTAGCAACAAGCGCTTCAGTTTCACGAGACTCAGGAACAACCACCTGACCATGAATATTCGTTGGAATACCACCCATTTGGTAATGGATTGTTGGTACTACAGGAATTGGCTCTTTAGTGATGTCAACGTTCGCGAATTTCTTGCCAATCTCGAATACAGATGGAAGACGTTTCATGATCGTATCCGCACCTAGGTGCGTCATATCAAGCAGGATGTAATCGCCTTTAGGACCACAACCACGACCTTCTTTGATCTCTTGGTCCATAGAACGTGATACGAAGTCACGTGGCGCCAAGTCTTTCAAAGTTGGTGCATAACGTTCCATGAAGGGTTCGCCGTCTTTGTTACGAAGGATTGCACCTTCACCACGACAACCTTCAGTCAACAATACGCCTGCGCCCGCAACACCCGTTGGGTGGAATTGCCAGAATTCCATATCTTGTAATGGAATACCTGCACGAGCAGCCATACCAAGACCGTCACCAGTGTTGATATAAGCATTTGTAGATGCACGGTACACACGACCAGCACCACCAGTAGCGAACAAAGTCGCTTTTGCTTGGAATACTGCAATTTTACCAGTTTCCTGATCAATTGCTGTAACACCAAGAACGTCGCCTTTTTCGTTACGGATCAGGTCAAGCGCAATCCATTCAACGAAGAATTGAGTGCCCATTTTCACGTTGCTTTGATAAAGCGTGTGAAGAAGTGCGTGACCGGTACGATCGGCAGCAGCGCATGCACGTGGCACAGCTTTTTCACCGTAGTTTGCTGAGTGACCACCGAATGGACGTTGGTAAATTGTACCATCAGCATTACGGTCGAATGGCATACCCAGGTGTTCAAGTTCATAAACCACTTGAGGCGCTTCACGAGTCATGAACTCGATTGCATCTTGGTCACCTAACCAGTCCGAACCTTTTACAGTGTCGTAGAAGTGGTAGTGCCAGTTATCTTCTTGCATGTTACCAAGAGATGCACCAATACCACCCTGCGCTGCAACAGTGTGCGAACGAGTTGGGAATACTTTAGTCAGAACCGCAACTTTCAAACCAGCTTGAGCAAGTTGGTAAGACGCACGCATACCTGAACCACCACCACCAACGATGACAGCGTCGAAAGTTTCGTGCGGAATATTTGTGTAATCTTCTTTAGGGTTTATAGCGCCCATGATTGTTTCCTATCAATTCGCCCAAAAAATCTGGATCGCCCAGATTGCATATGCAAGTACAGCAATGATCACTGCTGAAGTCAGTACAAGGCGTAAACCTGAAGCTGAAGGACCCATTTGACGAGTAGTCACATAATCCGTGAATACCTGCCACATGCCGATCCATGCGTGTGCAACAAGAGATAAGACCGCCAATAAAGACATGATCTTCATTGGAACTGTCATCATAAAGCCGTACCACTGTTCAAAGTTGAAACCACCATTCAGTAGAATCCAACCCAGTACAACAACGGTATAAACAGCTAGAACTACAGCACTGACACGTTGAAGAAACCAATCGCGAGAACCTGAACCTGTTAAACCAGTAGCGCTTTTCATTAGAGTACGATCCATACAAATGCTGCAACAATACCGATTGCAGACAAGATTAATGCGATAGTAGATGCAACACGGCCACTTTCTAGTTCTTCAGCAACGCCAATGTCAGCAAGTAAATGCTTAACACCCGCAATAAAGTGAAAAATCATGCCGGCGACAAATACCCATACAATAAAGCGGACAATGAAACCGTTAAAGATTTCTTGAACTTGCGCAAAACCTTCAGGCGAAGACAATGACTTGTCTAAAATCCATAGAAGGACCGGTACGAGTAAGAATACGATAACACCTGAAAGACGGTGTAGAATTGATGCAATAGCCACGGGTGATTTTAAGTTTACTTCTAAAACTTGACCCATGGACAAATTGACAGGTCTGTTGCTTTTCACAGCGGGCATCCTGTAAGTAAAAACTCCATCCGGAGTTTGTTGGAATTAATTCGAAGGAAAGCTGGCATTCTCAGGCAAATACATGCCTAAAATCAAAACGACACTGAATTATAAAACGTGAACTATTAAAATACAAACGGCTGAATTTGGCTTTTTGGATAAAAAACTATTAAATAAGAATCATTAACAACAATAAGTCGGGCTTAATATATTATTCCGCCCTTTCAATTCCTATCTATATGATTGTTTTTAAATAATTAAGATGATCAATTCACTCGGTTTTAAGCCTGCAGGACCATGTTTGAGTTTTAGACTAAAGACGCACAGTTCCATCACAAATATTATTTAAATCTCTTTTTAATTCAGATTTAAATCAAGCGCCTATATTTAACAGACCACTTGCCCCAATTCAGCAGCAGCACAGTGATTCAGATAACCTGATGTTAAATAGCGACTTAGTGCATCAGATGATGGGTTTTTCAATCAATTTGAAGCATTTAGATTCAAAAAATCATTCATTTATTTTTATACTGCCTCCCTTTGCTGCAAAGTTGGCCATTTATTAAGCTACTTTTTAATCAATTGAACCGGATTCAAAATTCAATTAATTGCTTTTATTTATAATTCTACCTCTGAAATTCAACTTGGTAAAAACGATGTAAGTTATGAGATTTATATAGTTTTAAGCATGCTCACCTTAATCTCTCACCATTTTCACCCGCATTTCTTGCTAGGAAAAAACGCTTACAAATGCCCCAAGCAGTCTATTTTTTTCTGCACCTCTGCATCAATTTGACTTATTATAGAGGTTTGATGCTGTGATTTTACTGAACTTTTTATACTGAGCGAATATGACTAAACCGCTGTGCGGCCGTCATTTTTCATCCATAAGTATAATTGACAAAATTTCAGTACTCACTAATCTTATAGCAAATTTTTGATCCGTCCGTTTTGTGCATTAAAAGATTGATAGACAAAGCGGATATACATTCACCAGGACAGGAGATCTATTGAATGTCTGAAGCAACTGGCAAGAAAGCCGTTTTACAGCTTGATGGCAAAGAAATTGAACTACCAATTTACAGCGGCACATTGGGCCCAGATGTAATCGACGTTAAAGATGTGTTGGCTGCAGGTCACTTTACTTTTGATCCTGGTTTTATGGCGACAGCTGCGTGCGAGTCTAAAATCACGTTCATCGATGGCAACAAAGGTGTACTTTTACACCGTGGCTACCCAATCGATCAATTGGCGACTAAAGCTGATTACTTGGAAACTTGCTATTTATTGTTAAATGGCGAACTTCCAACTGCTGAGCAAAAAGAAGAATTTGACGCTAAAGTACGTAACCATACAATGGTTCACGATCAAGTTAGCCGTTTCTACAATGGTTTCCGTCGTGATGCGCATCCTATGGCGATCATGGTAGGTGTGGTTGGTGCGTTGTCTGCGTTCTATCACAACAACCTTGACATCGAAGATGTGAACCACCGTGAAATCACTGCAATTCGTTTAATCGCGAAGATTCCTACGCTGGCGGCTTGGAGCTACAAGTACACCATCGGTCAACCATTCGTTTACCCACGTAACGACCTTGGTTATGCAGAAAACTTCCTGCACATGATGTTTGCTACTCCTGCAGACCGTGATTATAAAGTTGATCCAATTCTTGCAAAAGCAATGGACCGTATCTTCACGCTTCATGCTGACCACGAACAAAATGCGTCTACATCTACAGTACGTTTAGCTGGTTCTACCGGTGCGAATCCGTATGCATGTATCGCTGCTGGTATCTCTGCACTTTGGGGCCCTGCTCACGGCGGCGCGAACGAAGCTGTTCTTAAGATGCTTGACGAAATCGGCACTGTAGAAAACGTTGCTGGCTTCATGGAAAAAGTAAAAACTAAAGAAGTTAAACTAATGGGCTTCGGTCACCGAGTTTACAAAAACTTCGATCCACGTGCGAAAGTAATGAAAGAAACTTGTGACGAAGTTCTTGGTGCACTTGGCATCAATGATCCACAGCTTGCATTGGCTATGGAACTTGAACGTATCGCGCTTTCTGACGAATACTTCATCAAGCGTAACCTCTACCCGAACGTAGACTTCTACTCAGGTATCATCCTTAAAGCGATTGGTATCCCGACTGAAATGTTTACTGTAATCTTCGCGCTTGCACGTACTGTTGGCTGGATCAGCCACTGGTTAGAAATGCACAGCGGTCCTTACAAGATCGGTCGTCCTCGTCAGCTTTATACTGGCGAAGTTCAACGCGATATCGTTCGTTAATTCGAACCGCGTCGAAAGACTCAAAAAAACCACCCTCTTGGGTGGTTTTTTTAGTGCTGACAAAAGCCTACAAAAAATTGACCTGAAACGTTTTAAAATGAATATATCAAAATCATATTCACGGATTAAGTCACCTAAAAATAGGATGTATATTGAATGCTGTTGTATTTTCTGCCCTTTATTTTGAGACTGGTTCGTTTTGAACAGTTTAAGTGCCGCAGTTTAACGTCTGGTGAAATCAAAATTTCCCAACAAGTATTTGGCAACCTGATCGACTATTCCCGCGTTAAAATCATGAATCACCCCTACCTGCCCTGGCAATCCACACATGTCATTATGGCGCCCAGTGGCTACATCCATGTACGCAATTTAAATTATCGCGAAGATTATTCGCGCGAGAGTTTATCTTATCAGGCACTATTTATTCATGAGATGGCGCATATTTATCAACATCAATGCCGGATCAATGTGCTTTTAAAAGGGGCATTTTTACAAAGTGCTTATTTTCTCAGCTTGGGAAAATATAATCCGTACAAATATCAATTTAATCCCAACAAATCATTTTCAACCTACAATATTGAACAACAAGGCGATATTGCCCGGGATATTTTTCTAAAAAAAATTCCGAATATTATTTTAAATCCAAAAATAAACAGATGATATTTAATCAGTTTAATTCCAAACAATATAGCTAAGGCATATTTTAAAAGCCAAAATTTAGATTTCAGTCTTTAAATCTACATAAGCCTAGATGCATAAAAAATCAGCATATTTTCTAATTTTATATAATAACTTTTTTCACTCAATGCCTGTTCTGCTAAATCAACTCTAGCTTATCGATAAAATTTCGATAAAATAGGCCGGTATGATTATTTTGCATCGCAGATTAAGATTCAATGATCATGCGATAAAAAGTTTTTTTATTTAAGCCATTTGGCATTTTATGAATATCGAAGTGCACTCAACTGAATAATTAGAATTATAAAAATCAGTAATTTAGTGTATCAACCTATAGGAATAGGATTTACTTGGAATGAAAAGTTTTAAAATTGCGATTGCTCAATTCTCTCCACATGTGGGCAATCTGGATGCAAATACGCAAAAAATGATTGATCTGGCCAATCAGGCTAAAAAAGATAAAGCGGATCTGATTATCTTTCCTGAACTTTCAACGCTGGGCTACCCTGCAGAAGACTTATTAATTCGCCCGAGCCTGGTGAAACGCACCAAAGCGGCTTTTGAAAAACTGACTGAAGTAAAAGATATTGTCATGGTCTTTGGTTTTGTTAATCAAACTGAAGATGGTCAGCGTTATAACTCGGCTGCTGTCATGAAAGATGGCGAAGTACTGGGTGTTTATAACAAGCAAGTGTTGCCAAACTATGGCGTATTTGATGAAAAGCGTTATTTTGGCGAAGGTCATCAGCATCTGGTTTTTGAGTATCTTGGACATAAATTTGGCGTACTGATCTGTGAAGATGTCTGGTCTTTAGCCACTGTTCAGCAACTGGCAAAATTGAATATCGACACAGCTTTGGTACTGAATGCATCGCCATATGAAGTGGGTAAACCACAACATCGCATTGAAACCATGGCGGCCTTGGTCAAACAGCTAAATATCAATCTGGTGTACTGTAACCAGGTCGGTGGCCAAGATGATCTGATCTTTGACGGTACCAGTTTTGTGCTCAACAAATCTGGCGAGGTGGCTTTACAGGCACCAACTTTCCAGGAAAATCTGGCAATTGCAGAATTTAATGCTGAACAACTGCAATTCAGCAAAGGTGCAATTGCACCTGCTTTAGACACCATGGCTGAGATTTATCAAAGCCTGGTCATGGCTACACGTGATTATGTACAGCGTTCTGGCTTCCCAGGTGTGATTCTGGGACTGTCTGGCGGCATTGACTCTGCCCTGACCCTAGCGATTGCTGTAGATGCGCTTGGCGCAGACAAAGTTCAAGCTGTGATGATGCCTTATACCTATACCGCACAAATCAGTGTGGAAGATGCAGCGGCTCAAGCCAAAAATATGGGCGTGACTTTCGGTATTGCCGAAATCAATCCAGTGGTAAGCGGCTTTATGCAGGTGCTATTCCCGTTCTTTGGCAACGCTCCAGTCGATGCTACCGAGGAAAACCTGCAAGCACGTTCACGGGGCACCTTATTGATGGCCCTATCTAACAAATTCGGTAATCTGGTGCTGGCAACCGGTAATAAGTCTGAACTAGCTGTCGGTTATTGCACCCTGTATGGCGATATGGTCGGTGGTTATGCAGTTCTGAAAGATGTGTATAAAACCATTGTGTTTGAACTGGCGAAATATCGTAACAGCATTTCAGAAACTCCAGTGATTCCGGAACGTGTGATTACCCGTCCACCTTCAGCAGAACTGCGTCCAGATCAGGTCGATCAAGACTCTTTACCTGCCTATGACATTCTAGATGCGATCTTGTACTCTTATATTGAAGAAGATATGAGTCAAGACGATATCATTGCCAAAGGCTTTGATGCTGAAGTCGTGAAAAAAGTGATTCGTCTGGTTGATATCAATGAGTACAAGCGCCGCCAAGGTGCCATTGGACCACGTATCAGCTCACGCTCTTATGGCCGTGAGCGTCGTTATCCAATTGTGAATGGCTGGAAAGCAGGTAGCTAAATTCTGCTCTCAATGATGTAAATCAGAATCGCCCAAGGAATGCTTGGGCGATTTTTTTATGCGGCAGTAAAATGAAGAATAGCCCCAACATCAAGAAGGAAAAATAATGTTTTGTGGAAACTAAAAATTAGTGGATGCTTCAAATATTTTTTTGTGGTTTGCAGTGCTTTTTAAAAGACAAAAAAAGAGACCAAGCTGAGAGCTTGGTCTTTTAAAATGGTGGCTATGACGAGACTTGAACTTGTGACCCCCGCATTATGAGTGCGGTGCTCTAACCAACTGAGCTACATAGCCGTAAACTGTGTGCGCATTATCGTAATTTCAGCTTCTATCGTCAAGCATTTTAAAAAACAAATGTTCAGTCTTTATGCAAATACGGAATAAACTTTTAAATTTTAAACAAAAAAGGGTTTTTTAGTATGTAATTCACGCATTCATAGCACCATTTAATTCTTCGAGGAATCATTAGATGTATAAAATCAAAATATTTATTTTACTCATTGGCCTTTCAAGTCTGAGTGCCTGCCAGACCATCTCGCCTATTTTCGTAGATTATAATGGCGTCAGACGTGATGTGGCACAGTGGATTAATCAGCAGCAACTGATGAGCATGCAGCAGAAAAGGTCTTTGGCACAACTCAGCAGAGCACAGCAGAAAATCGAGCGCTATCCGGAATATGATCAGAGCCAACGACTGGCGGTAACCCGGGAAAATCAGATTGCATTACATTGTGCGCGTTTACATGTGACAGAACATAAAATCCGGCAGCTACAGCAAAAAATTTATGCAGGTGAAACTCAAACAATTTTAAATCGCTATGAACAGCTGTCACCGCAAATAAAATTAGACCCGACCTCTATTCGATGTGATTAATCACTGTCTTAGGCTATCACATTAATTACA
Source organism: Acinetobacter sp. CIP 64.7 (assembly GCF_000369745.1). Classification (GTDB taxonomy): domain Bacteria; phylum Pseudomonadota; class Gammaproteobacteria; order Pseudomonadales; family Moraxellaceae; genus Acinetobacter; species Acinetobacter fasciculus. Next base: position 1,130,985 of record NZ_KB850179.1, read on the forward strand.
TATAAATTATTAACTTAGGCTAAATAAATCACCCAATTAAATAGCTCTAAACAGGTGCTTCATTTTTTAATCTATTAGACATTATACCTATGTATTTACTTGGTTTTATTTTTATACAATACAGGCTATGATCAAAGTATAAACAACTATTCGTACCCGGTTTAACGCGTCATAATTTTATAACTCTAAATTCCCCTCAGGAGAATTCTAATGCCTTTTGAACATATTTTAGTACCTGTTGACGGTTCAGAAACATCGTATGCTGCAGTGGATAAAGCTGTAGAAATTGCCAAAGCATTTAACAGTAAAGTCACAGTGGTTCAAGTGCTGGCACTGGACCCTTATATCGCTGCGGAATATATTTCTGCGGCACAAACCAATGACCTGATTGAACGTGCCCGTACTTCCATCCTGAAAACGCTGGATGAAGCCAAAGCAAAATTCTCTGGTGCCGGTGTTGAAGTGGATACACAGCTCCTTGAGGGTCAGGTAATTTATAGCGAGATTGTCAAAGCAGCTAAAGATTTAAATTCTGACCTGATCGTGATTGGTTCCCATGGTCGCACGGGCTTCAAAAAGCTGTTCCTTGGCAGCGTAGCGCAAAGCATTCTCGGCCAAGCGGATATCCCAGTAATGGTGATTCGCAACTAAGTTATGTTTAAAATCCCCACTTTTCACCAAGTGGGGATTTTTTTTATATCTTGACCAGACCATCCCATTGATAGCGTTTTAAATCCAAGCGATCACCTTTAAGAAAAATTCCTTCCTGCATGAGTTTTTGCTGCTGGATATTCTGGCCATGTTCGTCCAGTTGCTTCACACTGATTTTCGCCTGGGCATTGATCACCCGATACCAAGGAATATCAGTGTCCGAATCTAGATGACTTAATACCCGTCCGACCAATCGCGCATGTTTGGGTAAACCTGCCAGTCTAGCAATCTGTCCGTAGGTGGCGACTTTGGCATACGGAATCTGATTGACCACAGCCAAAATCATTTCTGCCATTTCCTGACTGGCTGAACTTGTCTGGGTCATTTTCATCTCATTAATAGCTTATTTAAATCAAAAATCACAATTCACCCCCAGTAAAAAAGCTATAGGAGAGTGATTAAGCCTGATGAAATACGCTGATTCAAGCTCTCATCTCACTATAAAAACCAATCTAACAGTCTCTTGATCTTCTAAGTTTTATCTTTAGAAATTATCCGGATTTTCCAGTCTTTTTACTTCCTGAACTTTATCTGGATGATGCACCGTGGCAACGCCATCTGCATCTTTCTGATCAATCAGAATTTCTGGCTGAAAGATAGTAATAGTCTCATTTCCTTTGGCATCTTCTCCAACAATATAGCGAAAACCCTTACGATTCATTTTATGACACATGCGTTGATACCAGCCTTTAAAGCCCTGCGTCTCTTCATTGGGATTATAATAAAACGCATTCATCACCGCAGGCAGGCCCAAGCCACATACCACACCGGACAATAGCACTACAATAAAGGTATAGCCCACCAGAATACTGCTATAGGCTTCCAGCTGAGGAACATTGGCGACCGCCAGAATTAAGGCCAAAGAAATCCCGCCCCGTACTCCGCCCCAAGACAGGATGGTCAAACTGCCGTTATAGCTTTTCTTGCTGACTTTTGGGAACATGGCAAAGGCCAGATAGTTGGCTGCAAAACGGGCCAGATATAGAATCACAAAAGCCACCATTCCGCCCAGAACCAGACTGGTACTCAAGTCCAGAATAAACAATTCTAGACCAATCAGGGTAAACAGGAATGAATTGATAATTCCCTCAACCGTATGCCAGAAATGATTAACGTCACCAATTTCAGCATCTGCCAGGATTTCTTTCCATTTATTGCCAACAATCAAACCACCAATCACACAGGCAATTGGCGCGGAAGCATGTGCCAGCAAAGCCACCAGATAGGAACCACAAGCCAGCAAGGCCGTGGTCAAAATCAGAGATTCCATTTCATGCTTACCGCGCAAAATCCGCAAGATCGCAAAACCGAATCCGAGACCAATCAGCACCGCCACGACAATTTCATAAAGCAAGGTTTGCAGCACTGCCAGTACCGTAAAGTTTTCACCTTGCAGAACATTGAGCAAGGTCATAAATAAGGCAATACACATTGCATCATTAAACAGTGATTCGCCTACTCTACATTTACCAATATGGAATTTTACTGTAGAATTATAAATATGGAATTATTACAAAGTTAATTACTTATGTTGGTAGAAGATCGTTATAAGTATCCATTAAAAAGTAAACATGTATTCTTTTCCGAATTGGTTTGATACTTTCTCCACCCATTGCTCTATTTTGTCAGCTGTCATGACTTGAAAATCTCGCCAATAATATTTCATCTGCTTCCATACCATCTCGATTCGATTTAACTCAGGGCTATAAGCTGGAATAAAATACAGATTCGTCGAAAAGTTAGTTTTAAGTAGCTCTCTGTAATCAGCCATCTTTTTACTTCTATGAATCGAGGCATTATCAACAATAAGAACCAATGGAAGGTTATACGTCTGTTTTACTTGTTGAGCTATTCCAGTTAAATAGGCATAAAACCAAGTGCTTGTCACTGACTCTTGTAAACAACTAGTCACCAGTTTCCCCGTTGAAAGCAAACACCCCATGACATTAACTCGTTTTAATCTTATTGCATCAACCGCATGAACATCACCTATCTTTGTCCACGCATAGCGGTTATCAGGTGTAGATGAAAATCCTGTTTCATCAACATAACCTAATATAATTTCACCACGTGCCGCTTGCTCTCGTAATTCTTCAATCTGCTGTGTTGCTTGTTCAAATGCAATCGGATCTCTTTTTTTTCAAGCTATGACGGGTACGCTTGAAGACCATACCTGAATCACGTAAAAACTTACGAATGGTTTCAACAGACACGGACACTTCGTATTCTTCATGTAGTTTGACTCGGATTTGTTCTGCATTGAGTGGACTTGTATTGACCCAATCTAGGATTTTCGCCTGATAGTCTGAGATCAATGTATTGGGTCGACCTGAGCGATGACCTTCTTTAATCGATTCAAACTCATACAATTCCCAACGTCGGCGTTGTAGCCTTATGGTTTCTGGGATACGTTCTTGTAGAGTGGCAACTTCCGCAACACTTTTACCTTCGGAAAGCCAGAGAATAGTTTGGGCACGTTGCCTTTCACGCCAATGTTTTGCATGCTTGACCAGAAAAATGAGTCGTTCTCGCTGTTCTAAACTAAGTGGGACAGAAACAATTCTAGGCATGTGTGAACATCTGTTAACTAAAAAAACCTTTTCGCATCATTAGTTATTTTTGTCAACTTAAGAAGTGGGACCACCTCTAACATAGTTAAGTGCCACTTACTATCCAAGTAGGAGAAGAATTACTATCAACGGCCAAACAGCACGGTATATCCATTAAGATAAAAATATGCAATTAGCATAAAATATGGAATTTATTATTGTTTTTATGCTGATTTTATCAATAAAAAGTATAGAAATATGGAATTTTAAATACGATTCAATATCCCAATGTATTTCAATGCTTTATCGAAAATTCCATATTACTAATTATAGTGTACTCACCTTCAAGCTTGACAATCAAATGATGCGGTGCGCGAACCGAACTCAATACGCCTTTGATGCCGATCGGATCTGTGGCGCCCAAGGCCGCCCCTAGCAAGAGCAAAACCAGCAGGTCAACATGTTTACCAATCAGGAACTGATAACCATACAACACCACACCAAAGAACACTGCACAGAACACCAAAGCCAGACCAGCCAAAATACTGATCGGCCGCCAGTGGTTACGCAAATCTGAGACCTTAAACTTCAGCGCAGATGAAGTCAGGATAAAACAGATCACACCATTGATCAGAAAGTCATAGAAATCGACGTGACGAACAGCCTGCTCGATATTGTCAATATTGATGCTAAAGAATGGATTACCATGCAGTAAACTGGCGCCCCACTGCAAAATGAAAACAAAGATTGCAGAGACAATAGGGACACCGATCGCTTGCGGAAAGCCTAAAACGCGCTTATTAAACATGGTCGTGGCAATAGACAGAGCAAAGACCACCGTGAGTAGCTGAAGAAAAAAGAAATTTCCCATTCGGTTTCCTAAAATCGGGCGATATGGAGCACTATGCGCCGAGAGGCGTTGTTAAAATAGAGATTTAAATAGCAAGGTATTCTGGCAAAACAAGTTTAGTCCGCTTTTTTATCGAATTGAGTTAAGTTTCTTTTCAGTATTTTCGAATGATGATTTAACATACAGATCAGCACTCGGCTTTTGCTTTCCCATCATTCTATTTTGAATTTTTCTCCCATGCATCAAACTGTCAAAACCATTTTTCGTCTCTGTTTTGCCAGCGTGATTTTTCTGATCACGTTGTCCTTATGTTTTACCTGCTTTGCTAAAATTCAGGAAATTCTGCAAGCAGAACAGCATTATCAGCAAGCCACCAGCATTCCCTTACAAAGTTCAACCGGGGAGCAGTATGTATTGGTGTCCAATAACCAGCGACCGGACAATGCCATTTTTATTCTGATTGCAGGAAATGGTTATGTGGCCAAAATCAATTGTGAGCATTACAGCGCTTTATGTAGCGATGAAGACAATCAATCGCATACCCGACAAATCCAGAGCGTTGACTTAATTAAAGCGGGAAATCTCTTCTATATTGAAAAAATCCAGTTCAGAGATAGCCGGACTGGCAAAGCAACTGCTTTAGAATATAACAAACAAGATATTCAGCAGTTTTATCAAAATGACATGAGCAACCTCAAATATACGGTCTTTGCAATTGCACTGTTTGCTTTGGCTGCATTATTCGTCAGTATCAAGATATTAAGAAATTTCCGGCGTTTTCTGCATAAATAAAAAAAGGAGCATCTGCTCCTTTTTTTATCGAAGTCATTTAAATATTTTGATTAAAGGTATCACAATTCGCAACCTGACCGGATTTCAAGCCGGTATTAAACCATTGTACCCGCTGCGCGCTGCTGCCATGAGTAAAGCTGTCCGGCACCACCTGCCCGCGGGCACGTTTCTGCAAATAGTCATCGCCAATTTTATGAGCGGCATCCATCGCTTCCTGCACATCGCCCTGTTCCAAAAATTGGGTTCGCTCATGATTATGGTAAGCCCAGACGCCGGCCAGACAGTCTGCCTGCAATTCCTGACGCACTGAAAGCTGATTACTTTGCACTTCGCTTGCTTGCTGACGTGCTTGCTGTACTTGAGAAGAAATACCTAAAATCGTCTGGATATGATGCCCCACTTCATGGGCCACGACATAGGCCAGCGCAAAATCCCCCGCCTGATCATTACGGGAAAGTTCGGTGGCATTCTGTTCTCCAGTAATGCCCATTTGACTGCGCATATCTTTAAAGAATGCCGTATCGATATACACTTTCTGGTCTGTCGGGCAGTAGAAAGGCCCCATCGCCGCCTGAGCCGTACCACAACCAGAATTCACGATGCCGTTAAACAACACCAGTTTCGGTGGGACATACTGCTGATTTAACTGCTGCTGAAACACCTGATTCCAGGTATCTTCAGTATCTGCCAATACAGTTCCAACAAAATCAATCGACTCCTGCTGTTCTGGCGTGGGATTTTCCAGGCCACGTGTTTCTGCCGCACCCGATACCCCCTGAGTGACCTGCTTGGTGGTTTGATAAGCCTGTTGTGGATCGACACCGAAAAACTTCCAGGCCACAAAGGCCACAATCAATCCAACAATACTGATTCCGCCAGCTTTGGCACCACCACCGCGACGGTCTTCTACATTGCTACTGACACGACGACCTTTCCAACGCATAGTCTTTTCCTTTTCTTAATCTGCTTAATATCCAGATATTTCCACACCTTAAGCTTTTGATGATTTAGGCCAGATTTTCTTAATCAGGCTGATGACCAGCATGACCAGCAGACCCGCTAAAATTCCTACAGCGAAATTAATCAAGGTCGGCGTAACAGCACCCACAATGTTGCCAATGCTGGGAATATCCTGCACATAAGCAACACTGTCTTCAGTAAAGTGATGAATAAAAGGAATTGCATGGTTAATAATTCCACCGCCCACCAGAAACATCGCAGCGGTCCCAACAATGGAGAGAATTTTCATTAAGATCGGGGCAAATGCCAACAAGCCACGTCCTATTTTTTGTTTAAAATCGGACTGCTGTTCAGTCAGATGCAGACCGATATCATCCAGTTTGACAATCAGCGCAACAAAACCATAAACACCAATGGTCATCACCACCGCGATCAGGCTTAAAACAGTCACTTTGGTCAGCATCGAGGCTGCGGCGACCGTTCCCAAAGTAATCACGATAATTTCAGCAGACAGGATAAAGTCAGTGCGAATAGCACCTTTGACTTTTTCATTTTCAAACTGGTGCAAATCCATTTCTGTATGAATCAATTGCTCACGCGCCTGTTCCGCGTCCTTGGCCTTCGGTGTATGCAAGGTATGAATAATTTTTTCCACGCCTTCATAACATAGGAACAAACCACCCAGCACCAACAAGGGATTAATCAGCCAGCCTGCAATAAAGCTGATTAATAATGCCAGCGGCACCAAAATCAGTTTATTAACAAAAGAACCTTTGGCAACTTTCCAGACCACCGGTAATTCACGATCAGCCCGCACACCTGTCACTTGCTGCGCATTTAAAGCCAGATCATCACCAAGGACGCCTGCTGTTTTTTTTGCTGCCATTTTGCTCATGACAGCGACATCATCCAGAACAGTAGCAATATCATCTAATAATAGTAATAAACTGCTCGCCATACTTATTATCCTTATCTTCTTTCCAGATAGTTTAATCAAAATTCTTAAAAATATTGTATTCACTTGTTTAATTTATAAGATTTTTTTACGACAGCTTTTTTTCTGGCTGACAATCAAAAACAGAATGCCGTACAATGTTGCCATTCGTTAAAATACAGCTGTAGTACTGACTACCCTTTGGAATAGATAATGAGTAATCAAGATAATCGTCCAGTGATCTTGACGGGCGACCGTCCTACCGGACAACTCCACCTCGGCCACTTTGTGGGTTCATTACGCTCTCGTGTAGGTCTGCAAGATTCTCACCATCAACACTTGTTACTCGCCGATGCTCAAGCCCTAACTGATAATGCGGACAATTTTGAAAAAGTACGTCGTAACATTATTGAAGTGGCGACGGATTATCTGGCTGTCGGTATTGATCCAACTAAAACCACAATTTGTGTTCAGTCATGCTTACCTGCCTTAAATGAACTGACCATGCTATATCTCAACTTTGTGACTGTTTCACGTCTTGAGCGTAACCCGACCATTAAATCTGAAATCCAGATGCGTGGTTTTGAGCGTGATATTCCAGCCGGCTTCTTGTGCTACCCGGTGGCTCAAGCTGCTGACATTACAGCATTTAAGGCAACGGTTGTTCCTGTGGGTGAAGATCAAATTCCAATGATCGAACAGACCAACGAAATCGTGCGTCGTTTAAACCGTCAAATTGGTCATGACCTGCTACCAGAATGTAAGGCACTTCTTTCCAATGTTGGTCGCCTACCTGGTTTTGATGGTAAAGCAAAAATGTCGAAATCTTTGAGCAATACCATTGTGCTGGATGCGACAGATAAAGATATTAAGAAAGCCGTCAATGCAATGTATACCGATCCGAATCATCTGCGTATTGAAGATCCAGGTCAGGTCGAAGGCAATGTGGTATTTACTTATCTAGATGCCTTTGACCCAAATAAAGAAGAGCTGGAAGAGCTCAAAGCCCATTATCGTCGTGGTGGTTTAGGCGATGGTACAGTGAAAAAACGTCTGGAAAGTATTTTAAAAGAATTGATCGGCCCAATTCGTGAGCGTCGTATTGAACTGGCTAAAGATCCCGATTACATCATGGATATCCTGAAAACCGGTACGGATAAATGTCGCGATATTACCCAGGCGACACTGGATGAAGTTAAATCTGGCCTCGGTGTATTCCATTTTTAATTAGAAAAAATTGCTCTTAAAAGCTCTTCTGATGAAGAGCTTTTTTGTTTAAGCTAAAATTGCGCAAAAATGATGCAAATATCCCCACATAATCTTCATAGTTTTAACCTTATTTAACATGTATTAACATGAATACTGATGAGTCATATGAGAATGCATCCTATTATGATTGTATTCAGTAAGGAATCAGATTTAACTCTCTCCACAGTTAATGAAGTAGTTTGAAAGACATTCCTTTTTCTACGCAATGACAACCCCAATCATTGCGTTTTTTTTGTTTATAGTTTTTCAAAATACTAAAAAAATCCTGCGTTTAAGCAGGATTTAATCATGGCTAAGAATTAATAACTGAACAAGCCTTTTTCTAATGGTATTTCGATACCTAAAGAAACTCCGCTATCTCGACCATTTACCTTTGAATCACCGACCCATGCATTAATTTTAAGCGGCATTTCTGGACGGATATAATGTGACCAGGTCAAATCCAGTGCTTTAATCTCATCATTAAAAGCAAAAGCAGCATTATTAACGGCGGCTCGTTCCGATTGATTCACATCAGCAAAAAGTATACGACCCGATAAGCGGTTCATAAAATCAATACGAATGTCTCCACCCACGGAAATCATCTGCGCATCACCACCTAAAGCATGTGCTAAAGGATAACCATGCTGATAAAATCCATCGGTATAATTCGTATGGTTATAGGAAATACCTTGAACCTTGCCATTAGTACGGGTATCTGCCCATTCTGTGTAGAGCTGATATGGCATATTTTTTACAGTGGAAGAATAGTCAATTCCAGCCAAATACATTTTTTTTTGCAGGTAAGCCCCCAGCCTCATCCTCTCCTACATATTGAGCATATAGACCTACCGGAATTTGGGTAAGAGAAAATAAATTTAACCGCGCATCGAAGCCGGCAATCTGGTTAGATGGGTCTGGTTCACCTGTACCCCCATTATCTTTACTACCCATAAAAGCATCCCACAGCGAACTTAAACTTTCAGGTCGTCCTTCCCCACCCCACTGAATCGCACGCGAGGCACCAAGCTCTAAATAAGGTAAAGGCTGTGCTGTAACACGCAAACCAATCAATTTGGCGTCTGGAACTGCGCTATAGTCATCGAGTTGACCCGCAAAAGCCTGATACTGCCACGGGCCAATCCAAGATAACCATTTATTTTCAAATGCTGTCTGTTCTGCACGTTGAACTGTAAAGCCATAGACTGGACGGCTGGCATCACCACGAATTAAGCTGCCATCATGGCCTGGCCCCCAATAAGTTGGAATCTGCCCAGCAATCAACCATTGATTCCAAAGTTTCCCCGCCAGATAAGAACTTTCAAGATTTACATCTTGATCATTATCAATTTGTGGATCTTTTTCAGCATTCACCCTGATTTTGGCATCCCAGTTTGTACTGCCAGCATTAAACTCTAAAGCTGCGTGATATTGTGCTTTTTGCTGATCCCCGAAAGCCTGTGGAATATTTTTTTGATCGGTTTCTGCAAATACACCCAATTTTAGCTGTTGATTATCTGCCTTTATTTTAGCCAGAACCGAATCGATCACACGCTGCTGTACAATATTGCTGATCTGCGCATTTGATAAAGCTCGTTGAGTTTCATCCCCACTCAGTGGCCAGGTTGAGGTACTGATTTGAATGACTCCTTGCTGGTTTAACCAGTTCAGGTCAGTACGCAAATTTGCATCATTTAGAACCAGACCTTGAGCAAAAGCAGGAAGCGCAAGCGTAGTCAGTAATACACTCAATAATGTTTTTTTAGCAACATGGGATGAATATTCTCAAGTTTATTTTCTGCTTCACCTTAATCGCTCCTATGTTAATTTTCAACAATTAAACTGTTGTTTTTTACTCAAACTTTTAGATGTATCGACAAAAAATAACCCACACAATGGTGGGTTATTTTTAATTCAGAATTTAAGCATTTTTATGACGCATATGCGGGAACAAGATCACATCGCGGATACTTGCTGCATTGGCAAAGATCATCACCAGACGGTCAATACCAATACCCTCACCTGCTGTTGGAGGAAGACCGTATTCCAGTGCTTCTACAAAGTCTGCATCGTAATGCATAGCTTCATCATCACCAGCATCTTTTTCAGCAACCTGTGCCTGGAAACGCTCAGCCTGATCGATTGGATCATTTAACTCCGAGAAGCCATTGGCCAACTCACGGCCACCGATGAAGAATTCAAAACGGTCGGTAATGTGGGGATTGTGATCATTACGGCGTGCCAATGGAGAAGTTTCCGCTGGATATTCAGTAATGAACGTCGGCTGACGCAATTTGGTTTCTACGGTTTCTTCAAATACCATGGTTTGCAGTTTGCCCAAACCAAAACCCGGCTTCACCTGCTCTTTCAATTCTTCCTGAAGGAATTTTGCCAAGAACTCACGGTCATTGACATTTTCAGGAGTAAATTGCGGGTTATTTTCCAGAATCGCATCGAACATTGAAATTTTCTTGAATGGCCCTTTGAAGCTATACACTTCATCGCCATAAGGCACGTCAGTGGTACCCAAGATATCAATCGCCAGACGCTCCAGCATTTGCTCGGTCAATTCCATCAAGTCTTTGTAATCTGCATACGCCTGATAGAATTCAATCATGGTGAATTCAGGATTATGACGGGTAGAAATACCTTCGTTACGAAAGTTACGGTTAATTTCAAACACACGTTCAAAACCACCAACCACCAAACGTTTCAAGTAAAGCTCTGGCGCAATACGCAGGAACAATGACATGTCTAGTGCATTATGATGTGTTTCAAAAGGACGTGCTGATGCACCACCTGGAATCACATGCATCATTGGCGTTTCAACTTCCATATAGCGCTTTTCAGTCAGGAAGGCACGGATACCCGCCACAACTTTGGCACGAATTTCAAAAGTTTTACGTGTTTCTTCATTAACGATCAGGTCAAGATAACGTTTACGATACTTCACTTCAGTATCGTTCAGACCATGGAACTTGTCTGGAAGTGGACGCAATGATTTGGTCAGTAATTCAAAATGTTCGATATGTACATACAAATCGCCTTTACCCGAACGACCGATATAACCTTCGACTGCAATGATATCGCCAAGGTCCAGACCTTTAATGGTAGCCAGTACATCTTCAGCGAGTTCTTTACGCGCAACATAAAGCTGGATACGACCTGTCATGTCCTGGATCACGATAAATGAACCACGGTTCAACATTACACGACCGGCAACTTTGACGTAGACCTTTTCGCCTGCTTCAATTTCTTCTTTAGATTTATCAGCGAACTGGTCTTGTAAATCCTGGGCATAATGCTCACGCTTAAAGGTATTCGGCCATGGGCTCTTACCTGTTTCTTGTGCCTGAGCTTCGATTTGCTTTAACTTGGCATGACGCTGTGCAATTAAATCGTTTTCGGAAATGATTTGTTCAGAAGTCGATTGAGCGTTAGTTTGCGTCATCTCTGCCTCGAATAAGATTAGTTAAAAAATAGAAGTTGCATAGAATAGCAGAAATCCTTCTCAAATCGTAGCGCAAACACTCTCAGGAACCGGCTTTTCTTTGGAAAATCCACTATCCTGCTATTTACACCATTCGGTTGAGCCCTTCTGTCACTCTTTTAAATTCCCTTTCTTCAACCTTTTGCAGCACCCCGCTGCTCTCAGTTGGGATTAAAGTTTAAATCAGACAGGGGTTATACAAAATCATTGCACTGCAAAATTGTGGCTTAGACCAATAGCTAACTGCCTTGTACACCCAGACGTTCTACAATGACGCTCAGATTGAAGATGATGTGCCAATCAACAAATAACCAATATGGCATGTCCCATAAAAATGAGTAATGAACTATGTCTAAGATTTTGTTTTTACATGGCTTAGATTCCTCCAGAGAATCCACCAAGTTCCATGCCATTGATGTGGTACATAAATACTGTATCGATGTCGATTATCGAAATCTGAGTTATAGTTCGGTCACCGAGTTTTATCATGAGATGATTGAAACCATCAAACCGGATATTCTGGTCGGCCACAGTCTTGGCGGTTATTGGGCACTGAAAATGTCACAAGCGTATCAAATTCCATGTGTAGTGGCCAATCCCATTTTGCAGCCTAACTTCCGCGATGATTATCCGCCGATTGGGCATCACGATTTACAGCATGATATTCCTCAGTTTGCCTATCTGGAGCTGGGCGATGAAATTCTGGATATGCATGCGGTTCAGACACAACTTGAAGACTATATGCAAATTCAGGCAGTTGATGGCGGCCATCATCGTCTGGAACATCCTGAACAAATTAATACACTGATTCAGGAAATCGAAGATCATTTTATCAGGCAATAAAAAAGCCCCACAATTTCGGGGCTTTTTTTACAAAAAATTATGACTTAAGCAACTGCCGCTTCAGGCTGAGATTTGTCATCCAATACTGACCAGATATCCAGGCCTAATTCAGCATGCAGGTCAGGAAGATCAAGGAAGATACTTGCACCAAGTACTTCATGTTGACATTTTTGAGCCAGTTCATTCACTGCTTTTAAGGTTCCGCCACTTGCCAGAACATCATCCACAATAATTACTTTCTGGGACTGAACTTCCGCAGACATTTCTAAACGATCCATACCATATTCCAGGCTATAACCCACACCGACCACTGGAGGTGGCAATTTACCTGCTTTACGCACCAACAATAAGCCTTTGCCTGTACGTTGTGCCAACAAGCTTGCCAACACAAAACCACGCGCTTCAACCGCAATAAAGCTTTCTACTTCTGCCAGTTTGTCAGCAGGAATGCTGGCAATCAAAGCGTCAGTCAATGGACCAATATTGCTCATGAAAAGTGGGGTCAAATCAAAGAAGCAAATTCCTGGTTTTGGAAAATCTTGGACCGTACGAATGTGAGACCACAAAGAAGTAGACAAATTGCTCATGGGAGATCTTAAAAAAAGAAAAGGAATATGGGAATTTTAAACCTATTTGAGTAGAGCGGACAAGCCAAGCTGCCTAATAAAAACCCGACGCTTAATTACAAGATATTGATTTTATTATATTAATTTATTTTAAAAATATTTAATCCGGACTTTACTGATTTTAAATTACCTAAAAACTCAAGTTTTTACTGCACGACTTTGGTCTATCCCACAAGATAAACACTCATTTTTGCCATCGTCAGCTTTTTATTCTTTAACCGCCTGCGCTAGAAAAGCTGATTGGCGTGATTTTCTGATAAATGAGGAATGTGTCGTCTATTCTGCTGCTAATTTCGCTGATTAAGCTTTTATTCACTTTACTTTCTGAATAGAACTGCGTAAAAATTTAGCCAAATATGTTCACTGTTAAAAAGTCATATTCTTTTAGAGTCTTGCCTTTTATGGATTTTAAGCTGACGCCTACAGTTGCTCAGTTTTGGAGAGTTACATGAGAAAGTTTCAATGCATCGTATGTGGATGGATTTATGACGAGGCAGAAGGTTGGCCTCAAGACGGGATCGTGGCAGGCACCAAATGGGAAGATATCCCCGATGACTGGACCTGTCCAGATTGCGGCGTGTCTAAAGTCGATTTCGAAATGATCGAAGTCTAATCACGTCCAGTTAAAGGCCATATCCATATGGTCTTTTTTTATGCCTTTCAATCATTTATACAGCATGGAGCTCTACCATATGGAAACAACTATGCATCCTATCGTCATTATTGGTTCAGGTATGGCGGGTTATGCCGTAGCACGTGAATTTCGTAAACTTAATCCAGAACATGAATTGCTGATGATCTGTGCGGATGATGCGGTCAATTATGCCAAACCGACGCTTTCCAATGCTCTGGCCGGCAATAAAGCACCTGAACAAATTCCACTAGGCGATGCAGCTAAAATGTCGGCACAGCTGAATATGCGCATTGAACAGCATACCTGGGTTAAGGCGATTCATCCGGAAGATCATCAACTGGTTTTGGAAAAAGATGGCCAGGAAAGCACGCAACATTATAGCAAACTGGTATTAGCCATCGGTGCCAATCCGGTACGTCTGGCGATTGCCGGTGATGCCAGCGATGATATTCATGTCGTCAACAATTTGAGTGACTATAAAGCTTTCCGTAACAATCTGGCAGCACGTGAAGACAAACGTGTAGTGATTTTAGGTGCAGGCCTGATTGGCTGTGAATTTGCCAATGACCTGCAAAATACCGATCATCAAGTCACAGTCATTGATTTAGCTCCTCAGCCGCTTGGCCGTTTATTGCCAGAACATGTTGCCACAGCATTCCAGAAAAACCTTGAAGAAACCGGCATTCACTTTGTCCTGGGCACAACAGTCGAAAAAGTCTCTCGTGCGGACAATGGTGATTATCTGGTCACGCTGGCCAACGGTCAGTCTTTGGTTGCTGATGTAGTGTTATCTGCGGTGGGTTTACAGCCGAATATTTCTTTGGCGAAACAGGCAGACGTACATACCAGTCGCGGAGTGTTAACCACGGCACAACTGGAAACCAACCAGGTCGATATTTATGCTGTGGGCGATTGTGCCGAGGTCAATGGAACTTTATTGCCTTATGTTATGCCGATCATGCAACAAGCCCGCGCTTTGGCAAAAACCTTAAATGGTGAACATACTGCCGTGCATTATCCGGCTATGCCAGTGGCAGTTAAAACGCCTGCTGCTCCTTTAACGGTATTGCCTGCTCCGGTTGATGTGGATGTCATCTGGGAAACTGAAGAATTTGATGATGGCATGCTGGCTAAAGCATTCGATGCTAACGGCACCTTACGCGGTTTCGTGCTTTTGGGCGCCACTGCAGCCAAACAGCGTCTGACCTTGACCAAGCAGGTTCCTGACTTGATTCCTGCTGCGGTTTAGAGGTTTAATAGCACGGATATTTTTTAAACGAAATATCCTTTAATTAGGACAGCGACTATGTACAGCGCAGCACAGTTTAATCTTTCCCCTTATACCTCGTTCATGCATGAAACCAAGGTTGATCTTGGCAATGGGATCCAGCTACATGTCGAGGTTGGTGGAAATCCGGAACATCCCACCATTTTGCTGATTATGGGGCTGGGTGGGCAAATGCTGTACTGGCCTGACTTTTTCTGCAAATCACTGATTGACAATGGTTATCACATCATCCGTTTTGATAATCGTGATATTGGCCTGTCTTCAAAAGTCCATCACAAAGGCCCACGCCTGAATACCCTGAAAATGATGAGCCGGTTTGTGCTGGGTCTGGGTAATCAGGGTGCACCTTATGATCTGTATGATATGGCCGAAGATGTCAGTCTGTTGATTGAAAAAATGCAGCTGGAACAGGTCTATGTGCTGGGTGCCTCAATGGGCGGTATGATTGCCCAGATTCTGGCAGCGCGTTATCCGGACAAAGTCAAAAAACTGGGCTTACTGTTTACCAGTAATAACCAGCCGATGTTGCCACCGCCCTTCCCTAAGCAACTCTTTAGTTTGATTGACAAACCGGCTTCAACAGATGAAGATGGCATTGTTGATCATAGTTTGAAACTGTTTAAGATCATCGGCTCGCCAGGTTATGTCAATCATCTGGAAGCGGTACAGACCGCCCGTAAATTATATAAGCGAAGTTACTATCCTGCTGGTGTACTTCAACAGTTTTTAGCAATATTATGTACAGGCTCATTGCTGCAACTGGACAAGCAAATCAAACAAGAAACCCTGGTGGTCCATGGTTCTCGAGATCGATTGCTGCCTCCTAGCCATGGCAAGGCCGTTGCGAAAGCAATTTCAGGGGCTAAATTTGAATTAATTGATGGAATGGGGCATGATATCCCACCGCATTTTATTCCTTATCTTAGCGAATTATTTGCTGATCATTTTAAATCATAAACATTAGGACACTATGGCTGCATTACCATCCCTAAGACAGCTGTCATACCTCGTAACACTGTCAGAGACGCTACACTTTACAGAAGCTGCTCGCCGCTCCTTTGTCACCCAGTCAACCTTGTCTGGCGGCATCATGGAGCTGGAGCGTTTACTCGGTGGCGTACTTGTTGAACGCGACCGCCAGAATGTTCGTTTAACGCCTCTTGGTGAACAAGTGGTTGCACGCGCACGTGTTCTACTGGCCGATGCTCAGGACCTAATGCGTTTAAGTCGTGAGATGAGTGAACCTTTAACCGGTGATCTACATCTCGGCGTCATTCCAACAATTGCACCTTTCCTATTGTCCCAGCTGCTGGATGAAGTGCATAAGCAATTACCAAAAATCCAGTTGCATCTGCATGAAGCGCAAAGTGAAAAGATTGTAGAAAAGCTGGAACATGGCAACCTGGATATGGTGGCTTTGGCATTGCCTTTCGACACCCGTGGTCTGAAAGTTGCTGAAATTGCCAAAGAGAATCTGTATCTGGTTTACCAAAAATCTGATCAGCATGCTGCACAAGCAAACTCTTTAGAAGATCTGGATCTGTCTCGCCTGATGTTACTTGAAGAAGGTCATTGCCTGCGTGATCATGCCTTGAGTGCCTGCCCGATTGGTGAGCGTAAAAATGATCACCGTTTAAAAGCCAGCTCACTGCCGACTTTAATCGAAATGGTGTCTGCAAATCTGGGCTTTACCCTGCTGCCTGAAATTGCGATCCATACCAATATGATTAAAGGCAATCCTGAGATTCAGGTAAAAGCGATCGATTCAGCCCCAAGTCGTACCCTGGC
This sequence comes from Acinetobacter sp. CIP 64.7, assembly GCF_000369745.1. Lineage (GTDB taxonomy): Bacteria > Pseudomonadota > Gammaproteobacteria > Pseudomonadales > Moraxellaceae > Acinetobacter > Acinetobacter fasciculus. Next base: position 1,147,698 of record NZ_KB850179.1, read on the forward strand.
ATTGGTAACCCGTAAAAGCACACCGCTGCAAAGCGAGTTTGATGTGCTATTACAGATTTTCCAGAAAATCACTCAGCACGATGCAGCCTGATCTATAGATAATAAAAAGGAGCACATGTTGCTCCTTTTTTATATCTTGAATTGAATGCATCCAGTCCGCCTAGAAACTTAGAATCTCTACATTTCAGCTAAATCACTATTCTTTGGGATAGGCATTTGCATCTGCCTGATTCACAGTATAGCTCTCTATCGCATCTACAGGATCGCGTTTTATTGGCTAGCCTTTTGCCTGCACCGGTTTTAGTGATTCGTTCACCGACTGGACTCGACCTGTCAAAAATCCAGACCGTGCTACAGCAACTCGGCTATCAGCCAGATATGCTGCTGTATGCGGACAATATGCTGTCCGCACAATCCATGATTACTGAACATCTGCCCAACCTGATTCTTTATCATGCAGCAACAACTTCAGAGATCAGTGTGATCCGTCCGCTGAAACAGCAAAGCTCAGATACACCTGTTATTGCCATATTCAATACTCATTCCACAGCACTGATCTATTCTGCTTTATTGTCCGGAGCAGATAGCTATATGCAGCATCAGAATTCATTTTCCGAGTTTGCTGAAAGTCTGAAAACTGTCTTGCGCGGTGGAGCTTACGTCAATACTGAATTGGCAGACTATATCCTGCACCAGCCCATTGCCAAAACCTGTCTCAACTTCGCTGAATTGCAGTTATTAAAAGTATTGAGTCAACATCAATCGCAAACCGAACGACAAGATCAGCTCCAGATGAAGAACTATCAGATATATAGCCGGGTCAAATACATCTATCGAAAACTGTTCAGACTCAGCTTGAACAGTTAAATTCTATGTTCGAAATAAAAAAGAGGCTGAATATTCAGCCTCTTTAAATACTTAAACTTATTTAAACAGCTCTAACAGAATACGTTGTGCATTATGCGGTTTTTCACCTTCTTTGGGCTGTGCCCGCAGCCAAGTACCATCACCTTGCAATAACCAGGATTGCTGATTGTCTTTCAAGTAATTCAACAGACCTTGTTGATAGATGCGTTTTTTCAAGGCTTCATCTTCGACCGGGAAACAGGCCTCGACCCGATTAAACAGGTTACGATCCATCCAGTCTGCACTTGAACAATAAATACGTGAATTTCCATTATTGCTGAAATAATACACGCGGGTATGTTCCAGGAAACGTCCGACAATTGAACGCACCCGGATATTTTCCGACAGACCCGGCAAACCCGGACGCAAACTGCAAATCGACCGAATAATCAGGTCAATCTGTACTCCGGCCTGAGAGGCTTCATAGAGTTTGTTAATCAATTGCATTTCGGTCAGCGCATTGACTTTGACAATAATCTGCGCCGGCTTCCCTGCCTGAGCATAGGCAATTTCATTATCGATATAGTTCAGTAACTGGGCATGTAAGGTAAACGGCGCATGCAGCAACTTTTTCAGCTTGGCCATTTTCCCCATACCGGTCAGTTCCTGGAAAATACGATGCACATCTTCACACAGATCTTTATCCGTCGTTAACAGACCATAATCGGTATAGATTCGCGCATTGCCGGCATGATAATTACCGGTGCCCAGATGCACATAGCGCACCAGTTTGTTATTTTCCCGGCGCACCACCAGAATCATCTTGGCGTGAGTCTTGTAGCCGACAATACCGTAGACCACGACTGCTCCCGCTTCTTGCAGGACATTGGCCACCGCAATATTGGATTCCTCATCGAAACGCGCACGCAATTCAATCACTGCGGTCACTTCCTTGCCATTGCGGGCAGCCTCTGCCAGCACCTGGACAATTTCAGAATCTGGTCCACTACGGTACAAGGTCTGCTTGATCGCCAGTACTTGTGGATCGCGTGCCGCTTCACGTAATAATGAAATGACCGGCGCAAAAGATTCAAAGGGATGATGCAGCAGAATATCCTGCTTCTGCATTGCACTAAAAATATTTTCAGATTTTTTCAGCACTTTAGGAATGATGGGAGTATGCGAGTCATAACGTAAATGTGGACGTTTAAAATTAGATAGCAAACGTGCCAGATTGACCGGGCCAGCAACTTTATAAAGCTGCTCGTCGTCCAGATCAAATTCATTCAGCAGATATTCATAAATATGCTGCGGACAATTTTCTGTCACTTCCAGACGCACGGCGCGGCCAAAACGGCGTGAACTGAGTTCGCCTTTGAGTGCCTTGGCCAGATCTTCAACATCTTCATTCAAGGCCAAATCGGCATTTCGGGTAACACGGAACTGATAACAGCCAGTCGCTGTCATCCCCGGGAACAGGTCAGAAACATGCTCATGAATAATCGCCGACAGCATCACATGATGTTCTTTTCCATCGGTCAGTTCATCCGGTAAACGCACCACGCGTGGCAGAGAACGCGGTGCAGGTACCACAGCCAGATCAATCTGACGGCCAAAGGCATCTTTCCCTTCCAGCGTGACAATAAAGTTCAGTGATTTATTCACCAGTCGCGGGAATGGATGTGCAGGGTCCAGACTGATCGGAGTGAGAACCGGCGCAACCTGCTCCTGAAAGTATTTTTTAATCCAGGCAGATTGTGCCGGAGTCAGCTCACCACGGCGCAAGAAGCAAATATCTTCCTCACGCAGTTTTGGCAAAATTTCTTCATTTAAAATACGGTACTGGCGTTCAATGGCGGCATGTGCCGTTTTAGAAATCTGTTCTAAAACCTGCTTTGGAGTCAAGCCATCCGGGCTCCGGCTTTCATTGTCCAGATCCAGCTGTTCCATCATCCCGGCGACCCGGATTTCAAAAAACTCATCCAGATTACGCGAGAAAATCAACAGGAAATTCATGCGTTCGAGCAATGGATGTAAAGGATCGACAGCCTGTTCCAGGACACGTAAATGGAAGTCTAGGATAGACAGTTCACGATTAATATAACGATCATTATATGTATATTCGGGCTGTGCTGAAGTTGTGCTGGCTGCCGTATTCATATCAAACCTATGCGGATTTAAAATTGTGCTTATCCCTCCAAGTATGCTTCAAATTGATGACAATTTCATAAAAAAAGCCCAAATAATTGGGCTTTCTCTTCAAATCATCAATTAAGGTAATTCTGCATAACGCATATAGCGCTGAATCATCCGCTTACGAGCATTTAATGCAGAGGAATTGCGATGATCTTGGAAATATTTCGGATTGGTCAAAATGGCAGCCAGAAAGATGGCTTGATCGCGGGTCAGGCTTTGTGCGGTTTTACCGAAATAATGTTTGGCCGCTGCTTCAACGCCGTAAATATTGTCCCCGAACTCGATCGAGTTTAAATAGACTTCCAGAATCCGTTCTTTCGACCACATGCGCTCCATCATCCAGGTCGCGACTGCTTCCTGACCTTTACGCACAAAGGAACGCTTGTTGACGAGGAACAGGTTTTTCGCCAATTGCTGGGAGATTGTCGAACCACCGGCCACTACACGGCCCTGATTTCTGTTTTTATTCAGCGCAGTTTGAATTCCGTCCCAGTCAAAACCATGGTGATGAATAAATTTTCCATCTTCCGCAGTGACGATGGCACGTTTCAGATTCAGGCTGATTTCGTCATAGGGACGCCACTGATGCTGAATCGCTTTGGAAGGTTCTGTCCAGTAATCAATCCGCATCATCATGGTGGTGTTCACCGGATTGGTTCGCCACCAGGCCAGACTGGCAAAGATCCACAATTGAACCAGCAGAATCACACTGACGATGACGAGCATCGTGCGGATCAGAAAGGCTTTCATGTCAGTGCGTTACTCCTGAAAATTTAATTTTTCGTGTTAAGCTTATTCGAAATATACAATCACAGCAAAAAAATAGCATGTCTGAATACTCTCCCCCTGTCGAACATCGCAAACTTGAAATGCATCTCTGGTGGATCACCGCCATTTTAATCGGGATCAATGTTGGATTATTTGGCTGGCAAGCCATGCATGGCATGGATGTTAGCCAGCCGAGTACCCGAGACGCTATTCTCTGGGGTGCCGATTATGCACCTTTAACCTATTTAGCGGAACCCATGCGCTTGTTTAGCAGCATGTTTTTTCATTTTGGCCTGATTCACCTGATGTTGAATATGTGGGCCTTGTATATTTTTGGTAGTGTTGCCGAACAGCTGTTTGGCCGGATGTATTTTATTGGCCTGTATGTGTGTGCCGGATTAATGGGCAGCCTGCTCAGTGGCTATATGAATATTCAAGACAGCTATAGCCTGATCGAAGGCGGTGTGGCCAATCCTGATTTATTGCCTGCGGTCAGTGCCGGCGCATCTGGTGCCGTGATGGGACTCGGTGCTTCACTCACGGTGCTGGCTTTATTGCCAATGCTGCCACAGCAACGTTTTATTCTGGATAAAAAAACCCTGGTGATGGTGATGGGTCTAAACCTCGCGCTGGGCTTTATGATCAGTGGAATCAACAATGCCGCACATATTGGCGGCATGCTGATGGGGGCTTTTCTCACCTTGCTCTGGTACATCGGGCAAAAAATGCAGCGTAGCCACCTGTTCAATCTGATTGCCTTGATTGTCGGGTTCGGCCTTTGTGTGCTGCTTTATCAACATAACTTGGCCTTACTCGAACCCATTCGCCCACTGTGGCAAGAGATTCTGGAAATGATGCAACAGCAACTAAAACTTTAACTCTCAGCCAGTTTAAAAATCACGGAGATGAATCTTATTGATTCATCTCACGCAAACTTTGTAAGGGTGGAATCTCTGACAGATAACTCAGGCGATAACGGCCAATCAGCGCACATAAAGAGGTCATAAAGATCGGCAGGATAATCCAGATTTCCCAATGCGGCTGAATCATTAAATCCATTTTATAACTGGCAATCGCACTGATCACTTCGGCAAACAGGCAGGAAACTATTCCGGCAAACAGCCCAATAAAACCAATTTCCAGACTCATCATGGTTTTCAGTTTCTGCTTGGAACTACCGAATGATCGTAGCAAAGCCACTTCACGTTTGCGTTCATCCATCAACAGGTTCAAACAGGCCATCAGCACCAGAAAACCGGAAATGCTGACCAGTACCGCCAGAATCGTCACGATTTGTACCAATACATTCACAATGCGTTTGATCTCTTCCAGAATCAGGCTGACATCAATAAAGACCGTGTTGGAAAATTGCTGGATCACAGACACCAGTTTGCCCTTATCTGCTTCCGGGACATAAAAACTTCCCAAATAACTGCCGGCATTGGCATCCATGGTATTGGGTGCAAAGATAAAGAAGAAGTTGGGACTAAAACTTTCCCATTCGACTGTTCTTAGATTAACGACTTTAGCTTCCAGTATCCCTTCCGGCAGACTGAAACTGAGTTTATCTCCGATCTTGATCCCTAGCTCTTCGGCAGTATTGGCTTCGACCGATACGGTGCCGACTTGTTTTAATACCGCGTCACCACTGACAATCACATTATCTTGTGGATAGCTATTTGACTGGGTCAGATTCAGTTCACGTCTTAAGGTATTGCTGCTTTTCACCAGTTCCTCGGCAAAAGGCTGATCATTTTTGGCGACCAGACGCCCACGGACATTTGGATACAGTGGCGTGCTTTTCCAGCCATTCTGCTCAAGTTGAGCTTTCAGGTCTGGCATATCAAAAGGCGGTAAACCATAAACAAACTGGTTCGGCGTACCTTCCGGTAACTGTTGCTGCCAGCGATCCAGCAGATCAGTACGCAAGACTGCCAATACTGTAATCAGGCTCAAGCCCAAGGCTAAAGCCGTAATCTGCAAAGCAGTCTGAGAAGGTGTGCGTACATAGGCTGACAGATTCAACTTCATATTCCGCAGCAGTTTCAACATCCCCCATACCGTCAGATACAGCACTGCACATAACACAATAATCGCGCCAATCACCCAGGCGGTCAGCAGCAAGTTTTCAGTCAAAATCACACTAAAAATAATCAGGCTGAGCGTTCCAGTCAGCAGCATCCACAGCATGGATTGCACTGATTTTTCCTGCTGGCGGATCACCCGAATTGGCGGGGTATTCAGCAATTGCAACAAGCTTGGCATGACAAAGCCGAGTAACACCACGGCACTGGTCAGCATCGCGACTGGCAATGGTCCGAGCAACATTGCCAGGGCTGAAAATTCAATCTGCAAATTTGGAATCAGCTGCAACATCAATTGCAACAGTCCATAACCCAGACTGATCCCGACCACGGTACCAATTAGCATCGCAATTAACAGCACCATCCCGAGTAAAGCCAGATAAGCCGACAGAATCTGCTGCTTGGTGGCACCGATACAACGCATCAAGGCAATATGATCCTGATTCTGCTGCACATAACGCTGTGCGGTTAAGGCTATGGCAATCCCGCATAATAGAATGGTCAGAATATTGGCCAGTTGCAGGAAAGTGTCCAGATTGGCGATTGGCTTCATCAAGCGGGTATTGCCTTCACTGGCATTGCGTAACCTGAGACTGCTTTGCTCCTCAAACTCCTGCCCTTGCACTTCCGCTGGCGTTTCAGCCGAGCCGTTTGCTGACTTGACCTGCTGCTTGAATAAGGCTTCATATTGTTGGGTATCGTCTGGACGGCCAGCCATGAGTAAGCGATATTCAATCCGGCTCCCTACCTGAATCGCATTGGTTCGTGCGACATCTGCCTGGGAAATAATTACGGTCGGCGAAAATCCGGAAAATCCAAGTTCCTGATTGGAGTGCTGTTCAATCTTGGCGGTGACTTTAAACGCCGCATCGGCAATATTGAGCTGATCCCCCAGTTTGACTTTGAGCAAATCCATGGCTTGTGGACTGAGCCAGATTTCACCAGACTGAATCGATTTTTTTGCCGGTTGCACCCGCAGTTCACCACGCAAAGGAAAAGGCTGATCTATGGCTTTGACATTGACCATGACAAACTGCGCATCGGTATAGGCCATACTGCTAAAGAAAGTGACTTCTGACTGCTTTAAATCCAGCTGCTTGGCCTGATCACGCCACTGCTTTGGCAAAGGCTCATTATCTGAAAGCACCAGATCACCAGCCAGCATTTCTGCTGCCTGTAAGGCGACTGCATTTTGGATTTGCTCGTTACTAAACTTGAGTGCAGTAGTCGCACTGATCGCCAGCGTTAAGGCAATAATCAGTAGATAAATCCCGGTGGTTTTAAAGCTTTGCGTCAGTAAAGGACGAAATAATGGATTCATTTCATCCTCCATTCGGATGTTCAATCAGCTCGCCATTCAGCAGTTCAAAATGCCGCTGACACTGCTGCGCCAATTTGCGGTCATGCGTGACCAGCACCAAAGTTGTTCCCAGTTCCCGATTCAGTTGAAATAGCAGTTGTTCAATTTCTCTGGCTGTTTCACCATCGAGATTGCCCGTAGGTTCATCGGCAAAAATGATTTTTGGTTCACTGACCAGTGCGCGTGCAATCGCCACACGTTGCTGTTCTCCCCCGGACAATACTTTTGGGGTTTGCTGCGCCTGTCGATCCAGACCGACCTTATGTAGTAATGCCAACGCCTTTTGCTCAGCTTCTGCATATTTAAAGCCGGGCTGCAGGCGCAGTGGCAGCATTACATTTTCAAGTGCAGTCAGGTGCGGTAAGAGCTGAAAAGACTGAAAGACAAATCCGATATTTCTTAAACGTACTAGCGCACGTTGTTCTTCATTCAAGTTAGACACTGATTCGCCACAGACCAGAAGCTGACCTGAACTTGCCTGATCCAGTGTCGCCAGAATACCCAGTAATGTGGATTTTCCGGAACCGGAACGACCGGTAATAGCCACTTGTTCTCCGGCCTGAATATCCAGATCAAGATCCTCAAAAATGGTGAGTTGTTTTTGTGAAAGTTGTATCTTTTGTGTCAATTTCTGGGCAGAAATAATAGCCTGTGGCATGATGGTCGAATCGTTGCTGCTTTGAATCATACGTGTCCTATATGAAAGATCTTAATCAGAAAACTCGGCTATTGCCTTACTTTTTTTTGCTCAGTCTGTGCCTGTTACCTCTTGGGGTTTCAGCAAAGACGATTATGATTTTAGGTGATAGTTTAAGTGCAGGTTATGGTATCCAGCCCCAGCAGGGTTGGGTACATTTATTACAAAAGCGTTTAGAGCAACAGTATCCGAAACAGCATAAAGTGGTCAATGCAAGTGTCAGCGGTGAAACCACCAGCGGAGCACTGGCCAGACTGCCAAAATTGCTGCAGACGCATCGTCCAGACCTTGTGGTGATTGAGTTAGGTGGCAATGATGGCTTACGTGGACAACCACCACAAATGATTCAAAAAAATTTAGCCAGCCTGATTCAGCAGAGCCAGAAAGCCAAGGCCAAGGTCATTGTATTTGGCATAAAGATGCCGCCTAATTACGGGCAGGCCTATAGCAAGGCGTTTGAAAATAATTATAAAGTGGTCAGTCAGCAATATAAGGTGAAATTATTGCCTTTCTTTATGCAAGGTGTCGCCGGTAATAAAACCCTGATGCAAAAGGATCTGATTCATCCAAATGCCAAAGCACAGACGATTCTGTTAAATAATGCTTATCCATACATTAAAGGCGCTTTATAAAGCGCCTTTAACTTATTTTAGAATATATTTAGATGAATCGTGATTAGAAATCGAAGAATGTCACTTCACCAGTTTCCAGTGAATATTCAGCACCCACGACTTTTAGTTTTCCTTGTCCAATCAGGTTTTCCAGAACGGCTGAACCGTGACGCAACTGATTCACCGAAGCAAATACGTTGGAACGTACTGCATGCTTGGACAATTTTGCCAAGTCATTTTTCAGTTCAGTTTGCATTAAAGTTTCAACTGAAGGACGTACGCGGTTCACAATCGACATCAGGTTTGCCGATGGGGGGCAATCTGGACACATCAAGGTATCAATAGTCGCTTTAATCGCACCACAGTGACTGTGACCTAACACCACCACAATCGCGCAATCATAACGTGCCGCGGCAAATTCAACACTGCCGACCTGTGAGGGTGCAACAATATTACCTGCAACACGAATCACAAAAAGATCGCCGAGACCCTGATCAAAAACCATTTCGGCTGGAACGCGCGAATCTGAACATCCCAAGACAATCGCAAACGGATTCTGATCCTCTGCCATTTCTGCGCGCTGTTGGTGGCTAAGTTGTTTTGGATGCGTGGTATCGCCACTGACAAAACGTTGGTTACCCTGTCTAAGACGTTCTAAAGCTTCTTGAGCTGTGAGCATTCTTTTCTATCACCGATGGTTTTAGTTGCAATATCTTACTGCCAGTTTTTTTGAATGTCACTTGCAAAAAATCTTAGCTGATTAAATTTTTAGCATTTATCTAATTTCATTTCTGCAGGTAATTTATGCGCAATACATCACATTTTCCAGTCATTTAATGTAATTCAGCAAAAAACTAATGGGTGACAAGCGCAAAGATTGATTTAAAATAGAATGAAGAATAATGTTTTTATTTGAATGAAAATTGCAAATTTATAACATGGAAGTATTTTGATTGAGCAATTTGCTTACTGGGTTTGTTTTGGGGAATGGCCAATGAAGAAAATAATAAAATTGCGCTCGAAAATGATCTGTTCAGGCTTGGTTGCCTTAAGCTTGGCATTACCGGGCCTGACACAGGCTCAAATACTGTTTAGCCAGAAAAATGAAACATCTGCCAAAGTCTTGCAGCAGCATCTGTTAGAAGAACGCAGCCTTGCTGGACTCAAATCCAAAACCCTCAAAATTGGCGAGGTCACCTGGAGCTATAGCGAAGGCGGTGCCAAGAACAAACCATCCATTCTACTGATTCATGGTCTGGCAGGCACGCGCGACAACTGGAACCGGGTCGCCCAGTTTCTGACGCCCTATTATCATGTCATTATTCCGGATCTGCCAAGCAACGGCGACACCAAAGTTCCGGACAATTTTGATGTTTCTGTGCCCAATGTGACCTCTCAGCTGCGTCTATTTGTTGAAACCTTAAATGTGGACGAGAATTTACATATTGCTGGACATTCCTTAGGCGGCTCGATTGCCACAGTCTATGCCTCGCAATACCCTTTCGATACGCAAAGCCTGTTTCTGATCAATAGTGCGGGCCTGTATAAAATGGGGAATACGCCCTATACCAAAGATCCTCAAGCCTTAAAAGATCTGATCGTCAGCAAGCCCGGTGATCTGCAGGATGTTTCCAAACAGCTGATGCAGAACCCGCCAGTGATCCCTTATCAGCTGCGACATGCACAGGAAAAACTGCTGATTTCACGCGCTGAACAAACCAATAAATCGATTGATCAGGTGGTGATGCTAAACCGGATTTATACACCGGAAACCTTTGCCCGCCTGACCCGCACGGTAGAAGCACCCACCTTGATTTTATGGGGCAAACAGGATCGGATCATTAATGTCGAAGTAGTCAAAGAACTGCATGCCCTGCTGAAACGTGCAGAAAAACCGGTGATTCTGAATAATGTCGGGCATATGCCGCTTCTGGAAGCAGAAAAACAGGTTGCACAACATTATTTGCCTTTTCTGGCCAAGACACAGACCCTAAAAAACCCGCTTGCTGATAAACTCATTCCTTTAAATTAAGTTTCAGAGAGGCTATGCAGAAACACCCGATGATTGAGCAGTTGATCGATGCTCAACTTGATTTTCTCGATCAGGCATTTTCTCAATCTGAAACGATTCAAAGCGAGTTTCATGCATTTTATTTGTGGCTACGTAAACAGACGCTGAAAGAGCTGTGGAGTTGTGAACTGATCAACCAGCTTTTACAAAAACAGATTCTGGGTACTGCCGCCAGCAGCTTTCTGATTGAACAGATTGCCGAGCATATCCGTTTTGCCCTGGTGCATCCGGCCAATGATTCCACCACGATTGCCGATCTGATTCCAGTACTGACCATAGACAAGATCGCCCAGTATGTGGCCAGCAAAAGTGGCCATCGGCAGCGTCTGATTAAAACCATAGTGAATAATCCGGCATTTTCCGCCATGATTACCCAATTGATCCAGCATTCCATTCAGGATTATCTGGATAACTCCATGATTGCCAAAAGCGTACCCGGGGTTTCCCGCTTTATGAAAATGGGCAAATCGGTACTGGAAAATGTCACCGATACCAACCTCGATAGCACCATTGCGCGTTATCTGCAAAAAAACATTCTAAAGCTCAGCCAGATGAGTGAGCATGTGCTGAACCAGCATTTTGACGACGAGAAACTCTATCATTTTCAGGCCAATCTCTGGCATAAAATCAAAGACATGCCAGTATCGGTCTTGAAGAATTATATTGAGCTGCAGGACCTGAATCAGACGGTCGGCTTAGGTCATGATATCTGGGATCATATACGTCAGACAGACTATCTGCAGCAGCAAGTGCATGACGGAATTCATACCTGGTATGTCCGCAATCAGGAACATACCTTTGATCAGTTATTACGTGATTTGAATATTGATGAAGCGCTAATTCAGAATGAATTGCAGCAACTGCTCAGTCCGGTAATCCAGCAGATGGTTTCTCAAGGCCATTTACGTGAGCGTGCACGCAAATATCTGGAACAATTTTATTATCATGAAGATACTTTGAAAATTCTTAAGATTTAAATAAAAAAGCCGCTATAAAGCGGCTTTTTTTGCCTGCTTAGATTAGAAATTATAGGTTAATCCGGCAAATACTTGCTGACGATCCAGATAATAATCATTTGAAGCATTTGACAGTTTTTTATCAAATAAATTATTTAACCCGGCCCGAACAGTGACTTGGTCATTCACCTCATAATTTGCAGACAGATTAAATACGGTATGTGGCTTTTGCATCACCACTGTATCTTCAGCACTTGCCGTATATTGCTCACCGGTATATTGCGCTGCAAGTTCCAAGGAAAGTGGATCAGTTGGCGTCCAGTTGAGTGCACTATAAACTGACAACTCTGGAATCGTTGAGAGATTTTTGCCTGTCACTAAATTTTTTGACTCAAAATAATAGGTTGCATTGGTTTTCCAGCTCAAACTATCTAAAAGTGGTAGTGCTACACTTGCTTCCAAGCCTCGTACACGTGCTTTTTCAGCATTTTGATATTGTGTCCACCACACACCATTAATTTCGCCTAAAGCACGATATTCGATTTTATTTTTAAAATCTGTGTGGAAGTAGGTTAAACCGAGATCAAAGTCATTTTGAGCAAAATTAAATCCAATTTCATAGTTAGTACTTTCTTCAGGCTGCAAGTCTGCATTACCAGCCATATAACATCCGCCCGACACATAACCCAAAGGCTTAAGTGATGTACATCCATTCCCCCCTGAACGAGTTGCGGCACCTGCAGTATTCTCTTTTAATGAAGGTGCTCTAAAGCCCTGAGCAACACCACCTTTGACGGTCAATACTTCATTTGGTTGCAGCACCAGATAAGCACGGGGACTATTATGTGTGCCAAATTTATCGTGATGATCAAAACGGTTCCCCAGTGTTAAATGCACTTGATCATTAAAAATAATTTTATCTTCAATAAACAGCGCCCAAGTATCTCCTTCTAGCTCTGAACCATATTCATTTCCGTCATAACTTGGAATAGAAAGCCCAATATTACGTGTATTGATCAACTCTTCTGATTTCCATTGGCCTCCCACTGTAGCGATATGCTCAACACCTAACTGAAACGGAATATTGAGATTACCCTCTACAATGCTTTCCTTGGATTTTTGTGTGGTCGGCCCTGTCTCTGTCACCTGACTTTGATCATAATCATTATAGTAAGCAGTAATTTTTGAATCACCAAAAGCCCACTTGGCATCATGTGACAAAGAAATTGAACGATGTTCTAACTCTGACGGGCCCCAAGATAATACGGCCTGTTCTTGGCCATCTACCACCTGTGATGTGGTAGACGGGTTGTCTTGCTGCAACCCATAGCCCAGTTCTAAAGACAGGCTATGAATATCATTCGGCGTATAATCAAACTTTAAATTCGCATTTTGATCACGGCTACCCGATTGGCCTGTTGCCTTACTTCCCGCCATTCCAGGAATATTACGATCAGAAATTTGATAGCCTTGATCCGCTTCCTGTTCAGTGATCCCGACTGTAGCACGCATACCGAGTGTATCGGTTAAAGGGCCATATCCGACTAGTCCTGATTGGACCGTTCGGCCCAAATCAGAAGATGTAGTCGGCACGGTATGGTTTAAGGTAAAAGACCCTCCCCATTCTGAAGGGATTTTTTTGGTAATGATATTGATCACTCCACCCATCGCATCAGAGCCATATAAAGAAGACATTGGCCCACGTACGACTTCAATGCGCTCAATCATTTCTGGTCTAACCCAGTTTAGATCTTGATGACCCAAGTTTGCACGATAGTTGGTATCTCTGGACGAACCTACACGTTTTCCATCAATTAAGATAAGTGTGTAATTTTCAGGCATGCCACGCAATTGAATTTTTGAGCCAGCACCATTTGAACTAAGCCCCCCAGTTACCCCAGGTACACGTTTTAAAATATCAGCCAGACTTGAAACGGGTTGTTTTTGAATTTCTTCGGCAGTAATGACACTAATTGAAGCTGGCGCAGATTTAACATATACTGCCTGCCCACTCGCAGTCACCACAATCGTTTGTAACTTGGTCTTATCAGACTGTACTACTTCCTTTTTTCTTCAGTAACTGGGTCCTGCGCTTGCACTAAAACAGTCATGGCTGTGAGTACAGCAAATGCCAAAGTTGTTTTTAAGAATGGCTTATTCATACCTTATGCGCCCCAATATTTATGAAGAGATCATGTTTATTCGGTTGCGAAGTGTAACAGTTTCTCAATTTAATGCAATTAATATTGATAATTATTATCATTAACATTCACTAGTTTTTAAGCCAGATATAAAAAAACCTCGAAATTTCGAGGTTTTTTAAAATGCGATAAATAAACTGTTATATAGAACAGCTTATTTCATATACGCACCTTCAGACTGACTATGATCCGTTTCATCAACGACATGCATTAACTCTGGTACATGTTGTTTTAATGTGGTTTCAACACCTTGTTTCAAAGTGATATCAATCGCTGAACAACCCTGGCAACCACCACCAAATTTAAGTACAGCGGTTAAACCTTTTTCAGGGTCTTCTTTGACTTCGACCAGTGCACAGTTACCACCATGGCCTGCCAGACCCGGGTTAATTTCAGACTGCAAGACATAGGTAATACGCTCTTCTACCGATGCATCTGGCCCCACGCGTGGCACTTTAGAGTTCGGCGCACGGAAGGTCAACTGACCACCAAAACGGTCTTTGTTGTAGTCAATCACGGCATCGAGTAAATACGGAATAGATGGCGAGTCGATAAAAGCAGGGAAATCAGGATATTCCTGCTTATAATCTGTCGGTACAACTTCATCAGGTGCACTATAGGCCATGCAACATTCAGCGCGAGGAGTACCTGGATGCTCTACAAAAACACGCACACCAATACCCGGGGTGTTCTGTTTATCCAGTAGATCCTTTAAATACTCTTGTGCTGTTGGTGTAATCAATAAGTTGGGAATTTCACCAACAACTGGAGTGCTGCTGTTCTCAGTCGACATAACAATAATTTCCTCAAGCTCAAGCGGCCATTTTAACTGAAGATGCGGGGTAATTTTTAAAAATCAACTAAAATTGTCGGATTTATTATAAAAGTACAACTTTAGCTTAATTTTAATGGCATGATAATTGGCAAATAGGCACCCTTAGAATCATTTATATGCTTGATTTACCTTTTAATCATACCGTGACCATTATTCTGATCACCTGTATTGTGTCATTTATTGCTTTCTCCAAAGAGACGGTGATGAATCGCCTGATTTTCTGGCCACCGGCACTGCAACGTGGACAATATGACCGCTTTATTACGCATGGCTTTATCCATGCGGATGGAGCTCATCTCTTGTTTAACATGATTACCCTGTTCTTCTTCGGCAGCGTGATTGAAAGCTTTTATCGTCAATATCTGTATGACCTGGGTTTTATCCTGTTTTACCTCGGTGGTCTGATCGCAGCGATTCTGCCAAGTTACCTGAAGCATAAAAATGATGCGCGCTGGGCCAGTCTAGGTGCTTCCGGTGCAGTGTCAGCTGTGCTGTTTGCCTATATTCTGTTTGAACCTTGGAAGTTGATCTTTGTGTTCTTCATTCCGGTTCCTGCCATTATTTTTGCTGTGCTGTATGTAGCCTATAGCATTTGGTCAGGCAAAAAAGGCAATAGCAACATTAATCATAGCGCGCATTTATGGGGAGCGGCTTACGGGGTGGTCATGACGATTATTCTGGAGCCACGCCTGATTCCGCATTTCCTGAATAAACTGATGCAGGTTCCGTTTTAATCAGGTTTTTTAAATATTGAAGGAATAAAGCTACATATGAGTTAAGCCTCATATTTCTGCTGAAAATGGATAAGAGAGCTACTGCTCTCTTATTCGTTTGAAACATCTCGTAATATATTAGAAAGTGATGATGTCACTTAATGCCAATCTTGGACTGAATTTTGCAGCGATAATGTATACATCTGTATATTAATTACTGTCATTCTCGAGATATTTTGCATGTCCATTACACCAGACGGTCTTCAATTTCCTCTTCAGTCTCCGCAACAAAAACCAAGTAGCTCCAAAGCAGGACGCGCGATCATCGCAGCAGCCTTAGCCAATGTCGATTCACACAGTTCTCAACAGGCACAATCAGAAAAAAACTGGCGTAAACACTACACAGTACATTTTAAGCAACTGGTCGAACAGGGACTGAGTTCTCCTGAAGCCAGCTTGAAAATTGCTGAAGATGGATTGGCAAAGGCCCATCAGACTTTTGAATTTTACCGTGATGGTCAAAAGTATGTATTACAAGATGCTTTAACTCTGCCCGCAGGTCAGTTGCATACCTTCAAGCTGACAGGTAATAGCAAATCGGCACCAGAATGGTATGTGCCTTACCACGGTCAAAAGCTGCAAGGTGACGCCTTATTGGAGCAGATTGAGCGCTGGGAAAGCCAAGGCATTGTGGAAACCAGCCATGCCAATGCCCTGCGTGAATGTGTGGTGCATCCTGAATGGTTTGATCTTTCCGATCGGACCACGGTGCTGTTTGGTGCAGCATCTGAAGCCGGTCCTCTGACCTGGCTGGCGAAATGGAAAGCCAATATTGTAGCGATTGATCTGCCGAATACCCGTGTATGGGGCAAGATTGTTGATACCATCAACCAAGGCAATGCCACGCTGTATGCGCCATGTACTGAAGACCTGCCTGCTGATACTTCACTTGATATTTTAAAAGAAAAACTGGGGGCGAATTTGCTGACCCAGATTCCTGAAATTGCCAAATGGTTATTACAATTCGAACAGGATCTGGATCTGGCTGCAATTGCCTATCTGGATGGTGAAAAGCATGTTCGGGTCTCCATGGCGATGGATGCCATCATGCAGCATGTCAGCCAGCAAAAAGCCAATACCAGCCTGATGTACATGTGTACGCCGACCGATGTTTATGCGGTTCCGAGTGAAGTGATCGAAGCCTCTAAAGTAAAATATACTGAACGCTCTAAGGTACAGACGATCCTTTCTAAAGGGGTTTCAGCTTTAAGCCGCAAACACTTTTTCCAGAAAAATGCGCATGAACTGATTCAGTCTGGTGATCAGGCGTATGGTATTTGTGACTGTCTGGTGGTTGAACAAGGCCCGAACTATGCGCTGGCAAAACGCATTCAGCAATGGCGTGCTACCTTAGCTCGTGCTCAAGGTCAGCGGGTCAGCATCAATATTGCCCCTTCTACTACGACCTATTCCGTGACCAAGAATCCGCTATTAAAAGCCGCATTTAACGGTGCCAGCCTGTTTGATGTTGAAGCCTTTGCACCTGAAACCACCAATGCAATTATGGCTGCACTGTGGATTCATGACCTTCGCAATCCAGAATCGGTGGCCAATCCTGAAGTGAAGCTGAACCGTCCGCTTGAATTGATGATGCATGGCGCAAATCATGGTGGTTTGTGGCGGGTTGCTTATCTGGCGCGTACCGCACTGCCTTTTGCTGCGCTGTATGGTTTTGCGACGGAGAAGTTACCAAAGGGATTGTTGAGTAAGTTAAAGAAGTAATTTAGTTCCTTCTTTCGAGACTTCTTCTACGTTAGATAAACTTTTATTTAATGTTTATCCCCTCACCCTTGCGAAGCAGTGCTTCTCATCTCCCAAAGGGAGAGGGAGCACTCATCATAAATTTTAGTAACTGTTAGATATCTGCCTACAAGCTACTTTTCTATCAGGTAAAAGAGCAAGATTTAGCGTCAATCCCCATATTTGAATATATAACGTAAAATCCCCCTCTCCTGAGCAAGTTTTAAAGCACCACTTTTAAAACGAAGCACAAGTGAGGGTTAGGGAGAAGTAAAAATCACCCATAAAAAAAAGCTGCTCTAGAGCAGCTTTTTTTATGTCTAAATAACTTAGAACACTTTTAACAGTACCCAGTACAAACTACCTGACAGACAGATCGTTGCTGGTAAAGTAAAGATCCAGGCAGACAGAATAGTTTTCACCATCTGGAAGTTCAGACCTGACTTGTTCGCCACCATGGTACCTGCTACTGCAGAGTTCAATACATGGGTGGTTGATACCGGCATACCAAAGCCATCTGCCGCTGCAATAGTTGACATTGCCACAAGTTCGGCAGACATACCCTGACCATAAGTCATATGCTGTTTACCAATACGCTCACCAACCGTCACGACAATACGCTTCCAGCCGACCATCGTACCCAGACCAAGTGCCAAGGCTGTCGCCACTTTTACCCAGGTCGGGATGTATTGCAGGAATGAATCCAGATTGTCACGGTATTCATCCACTGTTTTTTCCTGCGCAGCACTCATTGCCGGTAAAGCTTCTGCTTTATCCAGACGCTTAAATGCTGTAGTGCTCAGATACATGTCATTACGGAATTCAGATACTTGAGCTTCAGGAACATCCTTAATGCTGGTATAGCTACCGACTTTCTCACCCAGATGATCCGTCAAGCTTGCCAATGCAGGCACGACTTCAGGGGTAATTTCCTTGGTCTGAATGTACTTGGTGATCACATCACGAGCTTGTTCATCCGGAATATCCTGATGATTTGGATAGATCACATCCGCTGTTTGTGCAGATAACTGACCAAAAGACTGAATATGTTGTACATCCAGATTTTTGTTCAGCGAGTACGCCAACGGCACACAGCCGATCAGGATTAACATGATCAGACCCATACCTTTTTGACCGTCATTTGAACCATGGGCAAAGCTCACCCCAGTACAGGTAAAGATCAGCATGGCACGAATCAATGGTGGTGGTGGCTTGTTACCTTCAGGTGGCTGAAACAGTTCCAGTTGACGCTTGAAGATTTTTTTCACCAGCAGGAACACAATCGCAGCAAATGCAAAACCGATTAAAGGCGAGAATAACAGCGCCTTACCGACTTTCATCACCTGCTCCATGTCTATACCTGAAGCGCCAGTACCGGCATTCAGAATATAGTTCATGATGCCCACACCCAGAATCGAACCGATCAGGGTATGTGAACTGGATGCTGGAATACCGAGGAACCAGGTTCCCAGATTCCAGAGAATAGCCGCGATCAGCATGGCAAAGACCATGGCAAAGCCTGCTCCGGAGCCGACATTCATGATCAGCTCGACCGGCAATAACGCAATAATGCCGTAAGCGACCGCACCACTGGCCACCATAACCCCAAGGAAGTTACAGAAGCCGGCCCACATCACTGCGACAGGAGCTGAAAGTGCATTGGTATAAATGACTGTGGCCACAGCATTGGCGGTATCGTGAAAGCCATTGACGAACTCAAAGCTCAACGCAATAAAAAGTGCCGTCGCTAACAAAATAACTGAATACAAGCCCAAGGCCGGTACATGCGCTAAATCTGCAGACAACTGGAAGCCGATATAAATCAGCGTAGTGATAATAAGAGTCAGGAACACCGGCATAAAGAATTTCGGTGTTGGCACATGAACATTGGTCGACTTTTGGGAAGCCGACCCGTGTGCTGAATCTACGGGAGTTTGATTAGGATTCATGCAAGCAGGAATAGAGGATTCAAGAATCCCCATATTGTTCAGTTAAATTGTGACAATTATATGACAAACTGCTGTCATATGAAGCAATTATTTGGATTTTCTTACTGCTATTCGTCCTGTTTAATTCCGACTAAAACACTAGATTTTGATTTTATAAATCAATTACTTAAGAGAGTATTCCAGCTTATTTAAGCTTAGCAACCGCACATATTTTGCTACCAAAACGATTCATGCCCTACCTGTCATCAAGCAGAGCAAAAATTTCATTTGCACAGCATAAGCCATCAATATGACAATTTCATGAATGAAAGCATCAGCTTAATTTTCTGATCCTGTTTCTTGTCTGTAAGGCATCGAATCAGATTCGAGATTGCATTATTTTCTGATCCGCATGTTAAAACTTGTTGTTTTTCTAGATGACTTATCAAATTTTCATATCATGCTTATCCATCATTCTGAGCAATCTCAGCAGAAATCAGCCAACTAATCTGCTAAGATTAGCGTCGTTTTTTTTGATTTCTGCTGAGAAAGTTTGAATGTCTACACTTACCACTTTAAAAGGACTTCTTGCCAAAAGAATTTTAATTATCGATGGTGCGATGGGTACCATGATCCAGCGCCATAAACTGGAAGAAGCCGATTATCGTGGTGAGCGTTTTGCTGACTGGGCCTATGATCTCAAAGGTAATAATGATTTGCTGGTGCTGACTCAGCCACAAATCATTCAAGGCATTCATGAAGCTTACTTGGAAGCTGGCGCCGACATTATTGAAACCAACACCTTTAACGGTACCCGCGTTTCAATGTCGGATTACCATATGGAAGATCTGGTTCCCGAGATTAACCGTGAAGCAGCGCGTCTGGCCAAAGAAGCCTGTGCCAAATATTCAACGCCTGAAAAACCACGCTTTGTGGCAGGTGTGATTGGTCCGACATCGCGTACCACCTCTATTTCTCCAAACGTGAATGACCCGGCGTTCCGTAACATCACCTTTGATGCTTTAAAAGTTGACTATATTGAATCAACCAAAGCCTTGATCGAAGGTGGTGCAGACATCATCCTGATCGAAACTGTGTTCGATACTTTAAATGCCAAAGCTGCCATCTTTGCAGTAAAAGAAGTCTTTAAAGAATTAGGCTATGAACTGCCAATCATGATTTCAGGTACGATTACTGATGCATCAGGTCGTACTTTAACCGGTCAAACCGCTGAAGCCTTCTGGAACTCTATGCGTCATGCAGAGCCGTTATCTATCGGCTTTAACTGTGCCCTAGGTGCAGATGCGATGCGTCCACATGTGAAAACCGTGTCTGATGTTGCCGATACCTTTGTTTCAGCGCATCCAAACGCTGGCTTGCCAAATGCCTTCGGTGGATATGATGAAACGCCGGAAGAAACTGCCGCATTTATTAAAGAATTTGCTGAAAGCGGCTTAATTAATATTACCGGTGGTTGCTGTGGTACTACGCCGGATCATATCCGCGCGATTGCAAATGCTGTTGCAGGCATTACCCCTCGTCAAATTCCTGAAATTGAACCGGCGTGTCGTTTAAGTGGTTTAGAGCCATTTAATATCACCAAAGATTCACTGTTTGTGAACGTCGGTGAACGTACTAACGTCACCGGTTCGAAAAAATTCCTGCGTCTGATTCGTGAAGAAAACTTTGCCGAAGCGCTTGATGTTGCCCGTCAACAGGTTGAAGCCGGTGCACAGATCATCGACATCAATATGGATGAAGGCATGCTCGATTCGCAAGGTGCGATGGTGCACTTCCTGAATCTGATTGCTTCTGAGCCAGATATTTCACGTGTGCCCATCATGCTGGATTCTTCTAAATGGGAGATTATTGAAGCGGGCCTGAAATGTGTGCAAGGTAAAGCTGTGGTGAACTCGATTTCCCTGAAAGAAGGTCATGACGAGTTTGTCGAACGTGCCCGCCTCTGCCGTCAATATGGTGCTGCGGTGATCGTGATGGCATTTGATGAAGATGGTCAGGCCGATACAGCTGCGCGCAAAAAAGAAATCTGCAAACGTTCATATGATGTTCTTGTGAATGAAGTAGGCTTCCCGTCTGAAGATATCATCTTTGACCCGAACGTCTTTGCGATAGCGACCGGTATTGAAGAACACAACAACTATGGCGTGGACTTTATTGAAGCGACTGGCTGGATTAAACAGAACCTGCCAAATGCGATGATTTCTGGTGGTGTGTCGAACGTATCATTCTCGTTCCGTGGTAACGAACCGGTACGTGAAGCGATTCACTCGGTGTTCCTGTACCATGCCATTCAGCAAGGCATGACTATGGGTATTGTAAATGCCGGTCAGATGGCGATTTACGATGACATCGATAAAGAATTGAAAGAAGCGGTTGAAGATGTTGTTTTAAACCAGAACCAGGGTGAAAGCGGTCAGGAAGCAACCGAAAAACTGCTTGCTGTTGCTGAAAAATACCGTGGTCAAAGTGGTACGCAAAAAGCCGAAGAAAACCTTGAATGGCGTAATGAATCTGTTGAAAAACGGCTTGAATATGCATTGGTAAAAGGCATCACCACTTATATCGACCAGGATACTGAAGAAGCGCGTTTAAATTCTACACGACCACTGGATGTGATTGAAGGTCCATTGATGGCGGGTATGAACGTGGTCGGCGACCTGTTCGGTGCCGGTAAAATGTTCTTGCCGCAAGTAGTCAAATCAGCACGTGTGATGAAACAGGCTGTGGCGTGGTTGAACCCGTTCATTGAGGCCGAGAAAACCCAAGCTGAAGCTAAAGGTAAAATCCTGCTGGCTACGGTGAAAGGTGATGTACACGATATCGGCAAAAATATCGTGGGTGTGGTATTAGGCTGTAATGGTTATGACATCGTGGATCTGGGCGTGATGGTGCCATGCGAGAAGATTCTGCAAACTGCGATTGATGAAAAAGTTGATATCATCGGTTTGTCTGGTCTAATCACGCCGTCACTGGATGAAATGGTGTTTGTTGCCAAAGAAATGCAACGTAAAGGCTTTAACATTCCACTGATGATTGGTGGTGCAACGACTTCTAAAGCGCATACCGCAGTGAAAATCTCACCGCAATATCATAATGATGGCGTGCTTTATACCGCGGATGCTTCGCGTGCCGTGGGTGTAGCCACGCAGTTGCTCTCTCCTGAGATGAAACCTAAGCTTTTGGCTGACTATGCAGCGGATTATGAAAAAATCCGTACCCGTCTTGCGAACAAGCAACCGAAAGCGGCTAAATTGTCTTATCAAGAATCGGTTGAAAACGGCTTCAAGATCGACTTCGACAAGAATGCACCGGTTAAGCCGAACTTCATCGGTTCAGAAACTTTCACAAATTATCCGCTTGAAACTCTGGTGGAATATTTTGACTGGACGCCGTTCTTTATTTCATGGAGCTTGGCGGGTAAATTCCCGAAAATCCTTGAAGATGAAGTGGTGGGTGAAGCAGCGCGTGACTTGTATGAACAAGCTCAAGCAATGCTGAAAGACATCATCGAGAATAAACGTTTTGATGCGCGTGCGACGTTCAGCATTTACCCTGCAAACCGTGTAGCGGCAGATACAGTTGCGGTTGTGGATGAAACAGGCAATGTAACTCACAGCTTCGAACACTTACGTCAGCAGTCTGACAAAGTGACAGGTAAAGCGAACTACTCTTTGGCTGACTTTATTGCGCCAAAAGATGTCGCTCAGGATTACTTGGGTGGCTTTGCCGTGTCAATCTTCGGTGCGGAAGAGTTATCTCAAGAATACAAAGCCAAAGGCGATGACTATAACGCAATTATGGTTCAAGCCTTGGGTGACCGTTTTGCAGAAGCATTTGCGGAGCACTTACATGAGCGTATTCGTAAAGAGTTCTGGGGCTACCAAGCAGATGAGCAGCTTTCAAATGAAGAATTGATCAAAGAGAAGTATGTCGGTATTCGTCCTGCACCGGGCTACCCTGCTTGTCCTGAGCATTCTGAAAAAGCACCACTCTTTGATTGGTTAGGTACAACCGACAAGATTGGTACGTACTTGACGACGAGCTTTGCGATGTGGCCACCTTCATCAGTGAGCGGTTTCTATTATGCAAACCCTGAAACTGAATACTTTAACGTGGGTAAAATCTCTGGCGACCAGTTGGAAGATTATGCGAAGCGTAAAGGTTGGACGTTAGATGAAGCGAAACGTTGGTTAGCACCGAATTTGGATGATTCTGTGGTGTAATCCCCCTCCTTGCGAAGCGATGCTTCTCACCTTTGATAAAGGGGGAAGAATCCATTCGTATCGAATAAAAAATCCCCCTCAATCGAGGGGATTTTTGTTTTTAATCTTTTAATCCCCCTAAATCCTGAGCCATATATGTCGCTAGGTTAAAGAGGGACTTCCACGTATCAAATTATTTACGTGACAACTCCTCCCTTTTTAAAGGGAGATTGGGAGGGATTAATTGATATAAATAAAACAATTACTTAAAATGAATAAATACTAAAAATTGAACATTAAATAATGGCTATCATAAAAATTCTAGATTCAGGAAGTTTAGAGTCAATATGTAAAATTCTCGGTGAAACGAATGATGGACTTTCTGGAACTGAGATAGGCAAATATCTAGCAGAATGTCATATCCCTGACCTTCAACCGAATATCACCAAATGGAAACGTCTATACGAAGCTTTAAATAGCAAACAACACAATGACCGTTGCTCAAATCATATTTTAGCTTTTATAAAGCACGTTATGCGCCCATCGAGACACATAAATAGGAAGGAGTGGTTTGAATACATAAGAAATGATTTAAATTTTGCTTTATCTTTCGAAGGTTTTGAATTAACAGAAAGTGGAGAAATCAAGTACGCTGAAAAAGTTCAAACTTTCAGTGAGGCTGAAGCACGAGCAAAAAATTTAAGAAAATCATTATTAGATAGAAAAATTCATCCTGATGTACTTACTTTCTGCAAAGCAGAATTACTTTTAGATAACTATTTTCATGCAGTATTTGAAGCTACTAAAAGTATTGCTGAGAAAATCAGACTTAAAACGAATCTAACTTCTGATGGAGCTGAATTAGTTGATCAAGCTTTTTCGTATAAAAATAAAGTGCCTTATTTAGCCTTAAATAATTTAACCACACCGAGCTATCAGAGTAAACAGAATGGTTTTATGCATTTACTCAAAGGCATATTTGGAACATTTAGAAATACTACAGCCCATGCTCCCAAAATTACATGGAGTATAGATGAACAAGATGCCTTAGATATATTATCAACAGTATCTTTAATTCATAGAAAATTAGACAAAGTAATTGAAGCTAAAAAAATGTATGAAGGGGCTTTGTTGCACAAACCTAGCATCAAAAGCTTATTCAGCAATATAATTTCAAAATGAATAAGCCTGCCTCTAAAATCTACCGTACAACCAATTGGTCATCCTATAACCGAGCCTTAATTAACCGAGGTAATATTTCCATTTGGTTTGATCCAAAGACTCAGTGGTATGCACAATCACAAGGCAAGCAAGGTCGAAATCAAACCTACTCCGATACAGCGATTCAATGCTGCTTAATGATCAAATTACTATTCCGACTCTCTTTACGTATGGTCACAGGTTTTGTTCAAAGTCTGATTAAACTCTCTGGATTAGATTGGACAGCTCCGGATTATTCCACCCTTTGTCGTAGACAAAAGCATATTGATATTGCGATTAGCTATCAAAAAAGTAGTGATGGACTGCATCTACTCGTAGACTCTACTGGTTTGAAGTTTCTTGGTGAAGGTGAATGGAAACGCAAGAAACATGGGGCTGAATATCGTCGCCAATGGCGTAAGCTTCACATTGCTATAGATGCTAAAACCCTGCAAATACGTGCAGTACAACTCACCACAAATAATGTCAGTGATTCTCAAGTACTCGAAGATTTACTTGCTCAAATTCCCTTGGATGAACCAATTGATTCTGTTTATACAGATGGTGCTTATGACACAAAGCACTGCCGACAAGTCATTTTAGATCGAGATGCACATGCGATCATTCCACCTAGAAAGAATGCAAAGCCTTGGAAGGATCAGCAAGCGAGGTCTATAGAGCGGAACGAATTATTAAAGACAGTCAAACGGCTAGGCAGATCGCTTTGGAAAAAGTGGTCTGGTTATCACCGTCGAAGTTTGGTTGAAACCAAGATGCATTGCATCAAATTATTAGGCGATAAATTAACAGCGCGGAGTTTTCCAAGTCAGGTGAATGAGATCCATGCACGCATGGCAGTCTTGAATAAATTCACAGAATTAGGTCGCCCTCATACCCAAGTTGTCTCTTAAATTTGAGTAGCTTAAGGGAACTCAGCCTTTCAAACCTTTATGCAACAAAGCCGTATGAAGGGCAAATATAATCCCTCCTAACCTCCCTTTTGAAAAGGGAGGAACAGCACGAATCCAAAACCATCATAAAATTCGCATGAAGTCCCTCTTTCTCAAAGAGGGATTTAGGGAGATTCTTGTTGAATAAATTGATAAATCACTTCTACCACATTATCCAACTGTTCGATCACCTGCCCGTTATCAAACCTAAGCACTTTCAATCCGAGTTGAGCCAAGGCTTCATCTCGGACCCGATCCGCTTCTAAGCCTTCATTTGTAAAGTGTTGACTGCCATCGCACTCAATCACCAAATTCACAGCAGGACAGTAAAAATTCACGATGTAATTTAAAATTGGCTTTTGCCGATAGAACTGCAAACCTCATATTTACTTTACAAAATCCCTCACCCCGACCCTCTCCCAATGGGCATAGGTATCTACACATCTATGAGATACCTAATGCCATTGTGGCTATCTCATTGAGTTCATCTATTGAATATTCCGAGAGCAGTTGAAGAGTGTTCAGTAAAATCGAAAGCCCTGCCAATAAGGCAGGTGCACTTTCCAACCTACCTCTTTTCTGCTGCCGACCTGAAAGACGGGTGAGAAATACACGAATTTTCTGATGGTGTTCATCTTCAGAACGCTGGATTCGCCAAGTTAAAACACAAGCCATACAGCTAATCAGTAACCGCCTTAAAATGGCTTCAGGTCTGGTCTGAAGCCATGCTTCAATATCATGACCTGCCTGCTTGAGCAGCTTGAAATAGCATTCAATTGTCCAGCGCCAGTAATACCAGGTCGTCATCTCTACCGTAGTAATCTCTGATGGAACATTGCTGATTAGTGACCATCTTGCGACGGTCTTATCCTGATCATCTTTCACTACGGCAACAATTAATCTGGCTTCAATCGCACTCCCTGGCTGGGGAGCAACCCGTTGGCCTGAATCGTCATTTCTCTTCGGTTTTGCTGCACGTGTTATCCGGATAGCAGTTTCTCCCACATGCAACATATGCCGGTTTCCTTTATAGGCAATCGGCTGGACCTGCTGCGTTTCTACTCGTTCTGCGGCTTCTGCAACTTTGCATGTTTTGCCCTGATGCTCAATTCGATGGCCTTCTTTCGCCCGAATCAGCCATTTAAAACCCTGGCTGCTCATTTCCCTTAGGTGGGCAATGGAGTCACCTTCACGATCAATGATATGAACACATGTTTTCTCAATGGGATATTGTTCAATCACTTTGATTTGTTCGGTAAGTGAATCTAGATGAGATTTGCGCCCAGCAGAGTGTTGACTGAATGTGGAATAGCAGCCTGAGGCATCTGATAGTGTCTGCGCCAGTGGCGCAATAGGTAGTCCCGAGGCTGCATCAACCAGCAGACTGCTTTGCAATTCATAGCCTGAATCATATTGATGGGTTCTTTGCAGGCGCTGAATTTTATGATGGTGTTTCACATACTGTAGCTGAGACCAGTCATGAACAATCAATGCATATTGATGCGGTGATGCCTTGATCTGTTCACATGCAAGATGTTCAATTGGCTGGTTTAACTGACTAAAAGAGATTTTGTCATTATTCAGGAATCGCCAGACCGCTTGTGTGGTTGCGAAACTCGACTTTTGGGCAGAAGCCAGGTCTTTGATTGCCGGAGCAAGTGAAGCAAGAGGGTTCATATTGAGCTTTACAAGGCTGTTATAGCGCTTGACAAGACGCTGATCCAGGCCAGAGATGTTAAATTGAAGAGCATGCTCTTCAATTTAACGCAAAGTTCAGGAATTGTGTAGATACCTATGCCCAATGGGAGAGGGAGCATTCATTACTATTTAAATGCTGACATAAATTTATGAATAGACATTCCCTCTCCTTTTAGGAGAGGGTTAGGGAGAGGTAAAATTTAACAACCAATAAAAAATCTGAAACTGCCCCTTTTCTAACCGCTCACCCCAAAATCATCTGTTTTTACACTTTTCAGTCTGCAAATTTCAAACATTTCCATAATAATAAAACTTTACACATCTCCCAGAATACGTGAAGGCCTTCCTCCATGAAAAAACTCATCAACAACCCTGAAAACTTGGTTGTCGAAATGTGCAAAGGCTTTGTCCTTGCCCATCCTGAACTACAATTTACCGAATCCCATAAAATCATTTCACGTAAAGAGAAACACAACAACGTGGCACTGATCAGTGGCGGTGGCAGTGGTCACGAACCTGCACATGCAGGCTTTGTGGGTACTGGCATGTTAGACGCGGCCGTGTGTGGTGATGTATTTGCATCACCTTCTCAAATTCAGGTCTACAAAGCCCTGCAACATGTCGCGACAGACAAAGGTGTACTGATGATCATCAAAAACTATTCTGGCGATATGATGAATTTCCAGAATGGTGCAGCTTTGGCAGCAGAAGATGGCATTAAAGTCGATTATGTCAAAGTGGCGGATGATATTGCCGTTAAAGATAGCCTCTATACGGTTGGTCGTCGTGGCGTGGCGGGTACTGTATTTGTACATAAAATTGCAGGTGCAGCAGTATCAAAAGGTTTAGAGCTTGCGGAAGTCAAAGCCGTGGCTCAAAAAGCAGCAGATAACGTGATTAGTCTTGGTTTCGCCTATACCTCATGTACCGTTCCTGCCAAAGGCACACCCACCTTCACCTTGGCGAATGATGAAATGGAATACGGCGTCGGCATCCACGGCGAACCGGGTATCCGTCGTGAAAAAATCCTGCCATCCAAAGAGCTGGCACAACGTATTATCGATGACCTGTTTCTGGACCGTCCTGATCTGACTGAAGTTGCTGTTCTAGTCAACGGCTTTGGTTCAACGCCAATGCAAGAACTGTATGTGTTTAACAATGATGTTTGCGAACATCTGGCGCGCAAAGGCATCAAAATTTATCGCACTTTTGTCGGCAACTACATGACCAGTATCGACATGAATGGTGCATCAGTGTCTCTTTTGGCAGTCGATGATGAGCTAAAAGGCTACTTAGATGCAGAAGCCAACACGCCTGCTCTTAAAATGGATGGCTCAGCAGCACAGCCTTTAATTTTCTCAACAAAAAATGCCGCAGCAGAAGATGTCATAAATACGGAAATCGAAACTCAGCCTGAACATGCTGAAATTCAAAATGAACAGTTCACGATAGAAAATATGCGTTATGTGGTCGATGTGATGGCTGCCTGTATTATCAAAAACGAAGTGTCATTCTGCGAGCTGGATGCCCATGCAGGCGATGGCGATTTTGGTATGAGTGTTGCCAAAGGCTTTAAACAACTGAAACGTGAATGGCAAAGCCTGATTCAAGCACAACAGATGGATGAATTCTTGCTGAATAGTTCCATCATTATTATGGAACATTGTGGCGGTGCGTCAGGGCCAATTTGGGGTTCAGCATTCCGTGCGGCTAGCAAAGCCATTCAAGGTAAACAAACTCTAAGCGTGGCAGATTTTGCCGAGATGCTGCAAGCTGCGGTCAAAGGTATTCAAGTGACTGGTGAGCGTTCATTTGGTCGTGGTGCTGTGGTCGGTGATAAAACCCTGATTGATGCACTTGTACCTTGCGCAGACTCTTGGTCAACCAATACCGACAAGACGTTTAAAGAAAACTTTGTCTTGGGTGCAGAGGCTGCGGTAAAAGGTGCAGAATCTACCAAAGAGATCGTAGCGCGTATGGGCCGTGCCGGTACGGTGGGTGATCGTAGCCTAGGCTATCCGGATGCAGGCGCACACGGCTTAGGCGTGATCTTTACGGACATTGCCCAGCATATTAAATAAGCTTTGCAAGATTTGAAAAGAGCCTCGATACTGTTCGGGGCTTTTTTATATTTCATTTCCTTTACTGAGCAAGTTTTAAAGCACAAGTAAGGAAAGACATTGCTCATCCTCATGAACATGGTCTAACTAAACTTCTCCAAATAGCGCTCTAACTCTTCTGTCACCACTACCCGCTTATTGCCTTTCACCTGTTCCTCACTCAATACGCCTTCTGAATCAATGACCACCACTTTGTGTCCAGCTGCTTGTAAACGTTTGACCCCTTCAAATAACATGCGTGCACCCACATCATGAATCAGAGTCAAATTGGTCAGGTCTATGACTATACGTGTTTTAGCGTCTGGCTCATCCTGCAAAATCCGCAGCAACATTTCCGATTCGGTAAATTGCAACACGCCGCGCAGCTCATACACGACAATGTCATTGTTCTTCCCTGCTGTATAACGACTTTGCAAAATAGTCTGTGCCGATGGCGTCCCTTCCATCAGATGCAAGCCCATGTCACGTGACAAACGCTCAAAAATATCTACCCCACGTACACTATGCCCATGCTCATCAATTTTAGGAGAAAAAACCACAATTCCCACCTGCCCAGGCAATACCCCGATAATTCCGCCCGATACACCACTTTTAGCAGGAATGCCCACCGTAGTCAGCCAGTCACCCGCCGCATCATACATGCCACAGGTCATCATCACGCTGAGCACTTGGCGCACTACATCACGCTCTAACAACTGTTTGCCAGTTTTGGCCTGAACACCACCATTGGCGAGCACACTACAGATATTTGCCAGATCTTTGACCGTCACTTTAATCGCACATTGCTTGATATATCCATTGACGATTTCTACCGGATCCGAATCCAGCACACCTACGGTACGTAGCATATAGCCAATCGACAGGTTCCGGAATGCAGTTTTGACTTCCGACTTATACACCTGCTTGTCGAATTCCAGTTGACGTCCTGCCAGCTCACTTAAAAAACGGCGTAAGCATTCCGCACGTGAAATGCCTTTTTGTACCGGAATCAAAGAATGCGTAGTGATCGCACCCGAGTTAATCATTGGATTTTTAGGAAGATTGGTTTCTTTATCTAGCGAAATCTGATTAAAAGCCTCTCCTGAAGGTTCAACGCCGACCTTTTCCAGTACTGCTGGAATTCCCAAATGCTGCAATGCCAAGGCATAGGCAAAAGGCTTGGACATCGACTGCATGGTAAATTCGGTTTCATCATCTCCCGTGGAATAAATCGTGCCATCCACCGTGGTCAGCGCCAAAGCGAACTTGTTTGGATCTACCGCTGCCAGTTCAGGGATATAATCAGCCAAAGCGCCCTGATCATTATCATGACAGACCGTTAATACATGCTGGAGATAATCGGGCACCGGGGTTTTCATTCAGATAGATCCTTTATATTTTCATCCTGTTTCCACCTTAAATTTTCAGGATAAAACTACAAGTCCAAATTGGTAGCATTTTATAAATACGTCCATCGATTTGGACTAAAACAAATGCCTTTTCAGCTCAATGATCATCAGGAGTAAGGGGCATTTTGATATTATTTTTTTGAGTTTTTATAAAATATCGAGCGGTTCAACAGGTCATTTCGATTAGTTTGATTATCCATTTTATTTATATTTTTCATCGTAATAAATGATATTATTCACCCACCTGCTCACATTATAATCTAACACGCTGATCCTGGATTTGAATTTTTACAGTCTACTCGTGCCCAGCATCATGTCGAGCCTGGGGATCATCACGCTGAGTATTTCCTATTATAAAGGCTTACCTAATTATTTAAGATCTTATGCTTATGCACTGATTCTGATTGGTGTAACGATATTACTCAATACCGTTTTATCTGCAGCAGTTTTAGTTGAAATCTCCAGTTTCATTGCTGCTCTTTACTTCTTGTCCTGTACCTTTCACAGCAAAGCCATTTATGAGCGTTTAAAAATCGACTATGTATGGCCAAACTATATTTACCTGATTGCCTTGGGTGCGTTTGGCATTTACTACTTTACCCAAGTGACTGCTGACCAGACTGCCCGTTTGCTGATTATTGGTAGCATTACTGCGGCAATTTATTTGCACCGCCCGATTGCCTTTATTCGGACGAGTACACGCTTACGTATCGACAGTTACCTGAAAATTTTTACCCTCGCGACCGCGTTCATCATTATGGGTCGTGCCTTGCTATTCTCTGTTTTACTTGAGGATCAGGGATTTGTCGCCCATTACGAACCGGCATGGGCATTTACGCAGCTGCTCCTGCTGCTGATTGATCTGATCTTTTTAGGTTTATTCATTGGCTGTGCAATTTTGGATCTGGTGCGAAAGTTGCAACGGGAGCGCCATCACGACCCGCTGACCGGATTATTAAACCGCCGTGGCTTTGAAGCCTATATTCAAAAAATAGATCCTAATCCTGCCTTACAGCATGCAGTTTTGATGGCAGATTTAGATCATTTCAAAGCAGTTAATGATCGTTATGGACATCAGGTCGGTGATCTGGTTTTACAACATATCAGTCAGATATTTAAAGCTAACATTCGCAGTAAAGATCAGGTTTCACGGATTGGCGGTGAAGAATTTCTGCTCGTCTTGCATAATATTCAAAAGGATGCCGCCTTTAAAATTGCTGAACGGATCCGGTTGCAGCTTGAAGAAACTCCATTACATCATGAACAGCAGCATATTTACCTGACTATCAGTATCGGGGTCAGCTTCTTTAACCATCCTACTCAAATTAAAGAAGCCATGTTAGCGGCCGATCATGCCATGTATCAGGCCAAACAGATGGGCCGCAATCAGGTTCATTTCGCGCAAGAGAAAATTGCCTGAATTTGATCAGGCTTTAAATTATTTGACCTTGGTTTTGCGAATCATTTTGTATAACACCTTGGGTGAAATACGCGAAACCAGCACACCGAGTTTTTCTTTCTTGCCGCCAATCACAATATATTCTTCGCCACACTGCAAGGCTTGTACGCTTTGACGGGAAAAATCCTCTGCCGACAACCCATTTTCAATCGCTTCATCCTGCTTGGCTTGCGGTTTGCCTTCCCCATTTAAAGCATTAAACGACACATTGGTTTGAACAAAGCCAGGGAAAATCACCGAGACCTGCACGCCCTGATCAGCCACTTCAGCACGCAAGCTGTTGGCCCACATATGAATCGCTGCTTTGGCTGCGGAATAGGATGCGCGATACTGGGTACCGAGCAAACCTGCCACACTGGAAATAAACACGATACGACCTGTTTTTTGTGCCAGAAAGGTCGGTAATACCATTTTGGTGAGAAACACCTGCGAGAAATAATCCACTTCCATAATGGCACGTTCAGTCTGCATGGTGGTGTCCTGAATCAAAGCACGTTGACTCAGCCCAGCATTATTAATCAGCCAATCGATCCGGCCTTTTTGTTGCAAAACCTGTTCATAAGCATGACGAACCTGACTTTCATCTGTGATATCGGCAATGACTGAAATATGCTGATCTGCATTGGTGAGACTTTGGCGAACATTTTCCAGTTCTGCATGCCGGCGTGCAGTCAGTACCACCTGGGCTCCGAGTTCAGCACATTGCTGGGCAATCGCCTTGCCAATCCCTGAAGATGCGCCGGTAATCCAGACCACTTTTCCATTTAAGTCTTCAACTTTCGCCATGAAATCCTCTTTCCCTTGTTTTAATGAATATGGTGCGGCATTTCATCTTCCAGAAATACCAGCAAATGCTCAAAATAATAACTCATGGTATCGGCATCATAGATGCTACCGAGCTTGTCAAAACGTTTATAGCCTAACTGGGTGGTTAAATGAATCACCCCATTCAAGGTTTTATCGACCACGACATTAAATTTCAACATTTTTTTCGGTTCACGGATTAAATGCGTCACCCCTTGATCGACCACCTGAGTAAAGGCTTTTAAAGCGGGTGATACATATTGGTGATTACCATTTTTCATCTGGTCAATACAGCCGAGCAGTTCCATCACCAGCAATTTTTCTACCGGATAACGGACAAAAGCATCACCTTGATACTCATAGGTCATGCGATGCAAATAGTTCACCATAGGCATCAGCCGCTCATTGCCAAACAACGAAACCGACCACGGCATATATTTACGGGTGTTATGCATAATCTGCTGAATCACTTTTTCGGAATCACTGTCCGGTGAATTGGCCAGCTGCACCACCTGACCAAAAATCTGGTCAATAATTTCACAGGCCATATCGGCCAGATTTTCACCTAAGGGTCTGGCAAGACTGTCTCGCTCACCGGCATTTAATCTGGAATGAAGATCTTTAAAGCGCTGATGGGTTTCGGGTTGAAGCTTCAGGGAAATGCTATAGCTCATCTTATTATCCTTTTTGATATGCTGCGATGAGTCGCGTTTTTTTATCGTTCTATCATACGATGAGTTGCTATACATGCCAATTGGCTAAAGTTTGCATTTGGTTAAGCTGCCGCACGCACTATTTTTTTTGCTACAATAGATGCAATTTTTCATTCACTTTTGATCTGTTTAGACTATGACTGACTCAGCGCAAAATATCGCGACAACCTACGATCCGACCGAGATCGAGAAAAAATGGTACCAAACTTGGGAAGAGCGTGGTTACTTTAAGCCGTCTGAAAAAGGCGAATCTTTCTGTATCATGATTCCGCCACCAAACGTCACGGGTAGCCTGCATATGGGTCATGGTTTTAACAATGCCATCATGGATGCCTTAACCCGTTTTAACCGTATGTCAGGTAAAAATACTTTATGGCAACCGGGTACTGACCACGCCGGTATTGCAACACAAATGGTTGTAGAGCGTCAGTTGGGTGCACAAGGCATTAGCCGTCATGACCTGGGTCGTGAAAAGTTCATCGAAAAAGTATGGGAATGGAAAGAACAGTCTGGCGGTAACATTACCCGTCAAATTCGTCGCCTAGGTTCTTCGGTTGACTGGTCACGTGAACGCTTCACCATGGATGATGGTTTATCAAACGCGGTAAAAGAAGTGTTTGTAAAACTGCACGAAGAAGGTCTGATCTACCGCGGCAAACGTTTGGTGAACTGGGATCCAAAATTACAAACTGCGCTGTCTGACTTAGAAGTTGAGTCTGATAAAGAAGAAGCAGGTTCATTGTGGCACTTTAAATACTTCTTTGAAGATAAATCACTACGCACGCACGATGGTAAAGATCACATCGTAGTTGCAACGACGCGTCCTGAAACATTGTTAGGTGATACCGCGGTTGCGGTTGCACTGGATGATGAACGTTATGCTGCGCTTGTTGGCAAAAACATCATCCTGCCAATCACTGGTCGTGCGGTTCCAATCGTTAAAGACGAATATGTCGATAAAGAATTCGGTACAGGCTGTGTGAAAATCACCCCTGCGCATGACTTCAATGACTATGAAGTAGGTAAACGTTGCGAATTGCCAATCATCAACATCTTCAACAAAAATGCTGAAGTGTTGGCTGAGTTTGAATACATCGCGAAAGCGGGCGAGCAAATTTCTAAAACTATTCCTGCACCTAGCGAATATGTTGGTTTAGAGCGTTTTGAAGCACGTAAAAAGATCGTTGAACAAGCGGAAGCTGAAGGCTGGTTAGATCAGATCCAACCATACACCTTGAAACCACCTCGCGGTGACCGTTCAGGCGTGATTGTTGAACCTCTATTGACGGATCAATGGTATGTGAAGATTGCACCACTTGCTGAACCTGCAATTAAAGCAGTGAAAGATGGCGACATCAAGTTCGTACCTGAACAGTACAGCAACATGTACATGGCATGGATGAACAACATTCAAGACTGGTGTATCTCGCGTCAATTGTGGTGGGGTCACCGTATCCCTGCTTGGTACGATGCGGAAGGTAATGTTTACGTTGGTCGTGACGAAGCTGAAGTTCGCGCGAAAAACAACATCCCTGCCGACGTTGAGTTGAACCAAGACGAAGATGTACTCGATACATGGTTCTCTTCAGGTCTCTGGACATTCTCAACTTTAGGCTGGACTGGCGACGAAGCAAAAGACAAAGCAAACTACTTCTTGAATACCTTCCACCCAACAGATGTATTGGTGACAGGTTTTGACATCATCTTCTTCTGGGTTGCCCGCATGATCATGCTGACCATGCACTTCATGAAGAATGAAGATGGTACGCCACAAGTACCGTTTAAAACTGTGTACGTTCACGGTTTGGTTCGTGATGGCGAAGGTCAGAAGATGTCTAAATCTAAGGGTAACGTCCTTGACCCATTAGACCTGATTGACGGTGTTGATCTTGAAACTTTAGTACAAAAACGTACCACAGGTTTGATGAACCCGAAACAGGCAGCGAAGATTGAAAAATCGACCCGTAAAGAATTCCCTGAAGGGATTCAGTCTTACGGTACCGATGCAGTTCGTTTCACCTTCTGTGCGCTTGCAAACACTGGTCGTGACATCAAGTTCGACATGAAACGTGTTGAAGGTTACCGTAACTTTGCCAACAAGATCTGGAACGCAACGCGTTTCGTGATGATGAATGTCGAAGGTCAAACGATTGGTTCAGAAGCACGTCAAGACCTATGGGAATTGCCTGAACAATGGATCGTAAGCCGTCTGCAAAAAGCGGAACAAGCGGTGCAAACAGCATTTGCAACCTACCGTTTAGATCTGGCTGCGCAAGCGATTTACGAGTTCATCTGGAATGAATACTGTGACTGGTATGTTGAGTTAACCAAACCGGTTCTGAATGATGAAAATGTATCGAAAGAGCGTAAAGCTGAAGTACGTCGTGTTCTTCTTTCGGTGATGGAAGCGTCTTTACGTTTGGCTCATCCGTTGATGCCTTATCTGACTGAAGAAATCTGGCAAACACTTGCGCCTAAACTCGGTATTACTGGCGAAACCATTATGTTGGCGCCGTACCCGGTTGCTGAGCGAGCATTGATTAATGACCAGGCTGAAGCAGATATGCAATGGCTGCAAGGTTTGATTGGTGCAGTACGTAACATCCGTGGTGAAATGGGCTTAGGTAATGCACGCTTGTTGCCTGTTCTGCTGCAAAATACGACTGATGCTGAAAAAGCGCAGATTGCACGTATTGAACCGTTGTTCAAAGCATTGGCGAAAGTTGAAAGCATTACCTTCTTGGCTGATGGCGAGCAACCACCATTATCTTCTTCATCTGTTGTTGGTCACGTATCTGTATACGTTCCAATGAAGGGCTTAATTGACCCGAAAGCGGAATTGGGTCGCCTACAAAAAGAC
Organism: Acinetobacter sp. CIP 64.7; assembly: GCF_000369745.1. Taxonomy (GTDB): domain Bacteria; phylum Pseudomonadota; class Gammaproteobacteria; order Pseudomonadales; family Moraxellaceae; genus Acinetobacter; species Acinetobacter fasciculus. The sequence continues at coordinate 1,184,179 of NZ_KB850179.1, forward strand.
TTAGACAAGATTCAAAAGCAACATGACCAAATTGCCACTAAACTTGGCAATGAAGGTTTTGTCGCGAAAGCACCTGCTGCTGTGGTTGAAGGCGAGAAAGTAAAACTTGCTGAGTTTGCTGATCAGTTAGCGAAGATTAAAGCGAATATGGAGCAGATTGCAGCGCTTTAATGTGTTGTTAGTTTGATCTAATTTGTGTATAAAGGGCTGATTATTCAGCCCTTTATACTTTGAAATTATTCTTTATCTTTATTATCTGGATTAATAGGAACTTCTTGAATCTGAGGAACTTGAGAATTATTGCTCAAATAATTTGCATTAATATTCTTTATACCTTCATTATTTATATGACCAATTAGTTTTTTATCACCATAAGCTTCCTGAGCAGCCTTTATTTCTTTCTTTGCACCCGCAGTTAAACCGGAACCACCTGTAAGTACATGTCCTGTACAGTCAGGATTTTTGCGAACATCAGCTACGAATTCACGAACAGTATCCACACCTAATTTAGATTCTGTATTTTTATTATCAAACCTTGTTTTAATTATCTTATCTTCTTTAACTGCTAATTGATTATGAGTTACATTATTACTACTGCCAGAACCCTTAGCAATTTCAAATAAATTATCAACTACTGTCTTAGGGCTCTCCAAAACCACATCAGCACCACTATCAGCCGTGTTAGTATTAGTGTGGCGTGTTATATCACAACGATGACCTTTATCTTCTTCATGACTGACAACTGTTGCAAGAGTAATAACTAATGCCATCTCTCCCTTTTTACCTTTGTTTTCTCCCATATCTATTACCCCACCTTAACCAAGGTTGAATTATCATTTTGATATTTATCACTTTTTAATCTAAATAAATAAATAAGATTTGTAATAGTCCTAAACTCAAAAATAGCATCTCGTAAATTTTGATCAATCAATAAATCATCCTGATTTTCAACACTACTTTTATTTTTCAATAAATCAATAAATTCCATTTCTAATTTAAATAAAATATCAGTTATATACTTGTCATCAAAACACTCTATTTCAAAAGACTCATTATTGGGATCTTCATCTAGCATCTCATACACTTTTCTTTTAGTTATAAATGTACTGATTTTTTCTAAAATTTCGCTTGTTATAAAAGCTGATTCTATTATTACAACATCATCTTCAATTAATTTATCAGACTCAATTAACTCGTATTTTACTAGTAAGATTTTTATAGACATATTTTTCCCAGTATAATTATTAAAAACTATAGTCGATACTGTAACCCAATACACTTAAGGTATAAATCAATTTCATACATGAACCCATAATTTTTTTCTGTTTGAAAATAGATCTCTTGCGAAAGTTAATTCAAGAGCATCCAATTCACCATTCCAACAATTAAATTCATTCTTAGACCAAATCGTTTCCGTCTATTTCTATACCGTTCTGTTAATATCCGAAAATATTTAAGTTTGCCGTTGATATGTTCAATTGTGATCCTACGCCGACTGATTTCTTGGTTGATCTGTTTTGCTATTTTGGGTAATGATAAATTCTTAGGTTTCTTGATTGGAATGAGTAACTTACTCTTAATCTGATGAAATCCTTTATAGGCTAAATCTGCCATAATACAAGGATAAATGATCATCTCCTTAAAATACTTACGCGCAATCGTCAGATCATGTTTTCTGCCACTTTCGACCTGTATACTTACAATTTGCTTTAGTCTTGGGTTAAAAATGACCTGTGTTTTTAGCGTATGTTTCTTCTTTTTACCGCTATAGAATTTTCTTTGTTTTTTTGGGACGCTCAATCTGTGACTCAGTGACATCAACGATCACATAATCACCTTCACTAAACTTTTGATTCCTTTTGGGTAATGCAAAAATCCGTGATTGAATCAGAGCATTTTCAACTTTATGAATAGTACGATTCACATTACTTTCAGCGAGATTATAGTCAGCGGATAATTCAATTTGAGTCCTATAACAGCGTAAGTAGTTTAGAGTTAACAATAATTGATCCTCTAAACACAAAGAATGCGGCCTTCCAGATTTTTTCTTGGCAAGTTCAGCGTGTTGTAACACCGATACCATTTTTAAGAATAATGGACGAGGAACTCCAACGAGTCGTTTAAATTCCCCATCATTAAATCGAGTTAAATTTTCATATTTCATGGGGCTAGTATAAACAATTTTTTACTTTCGCAAGAGATCTAATAATCAGTTCCATGCTGACTACCATCCAACTCAATCACTAAACCAATTTCATGACAGTAAAAATCTACGATATAGGATTTAATCACATGCTGACGACGGAATTTAAGACTCATAAAACGCTTGGCACGTAGCAGTTGCCATATCAGATGTTCTGCATCGGTGGCGGTGTGGCGCATGGATTTGGCGAATTCTAATAATTGAGGATCTATTTTCATTGTTATTTTAAAAGAGCATCATAGCTTTATGATGCTTTGGTTAAAAAAATTAAGTTTAGAATGAGTCAAATGACCAGCTAAATGCCCTATTTTTAAGTAAAATTTTAAAATAATCAAAATCCTTATAATCATTTAAACACTGTTCATCTCGTAATATTTTTTTTTGAATTTCGTTCAAATCACGTTGGTATTTTTTAGCCAAATCCACAGGTTTAAAGGTCTGTTTATAGAAACCTGAACTCTCCCAATCAAATGAGTAAATAATATTATCTACCTCAAACTGCAATTGCTCAATTTGCTCTTCTAACAATAGATTATAAGATTTTAAATGTTCATTTGCGATTTTAACTGCTTGTTTTTGATCACCTTGCTCTGTATAAGCACGTAACTTTAATAGAGCTAGTAAATCTTTTTCCTCTAGCGCCGTATTGGCTTGCTGTAATAATTCAGTTTTTTCAATGCGTTTTTGCTCATCTCGCTCACGGTCAGGATGGATCACTGAGGCAATTTTTAAATAGATACTTTTTAATGACTGCCCTGCCATTTTTTTTGCATCTTCAAGTTGCATTTGCTTCTTTAAAATTTTCTTTTTCTCTTTTTCGGCAAACTTTTGATATTCTTCACGCTCACGATCATTCAGTTGATTTTGAATAAAATCGGCTTCTTCTCGATCAAATTTGGCTTTTACTTTTTGCATAAATTCTTCAAGATTTTCGAGATCAAAATCAAAGTCAATCCAGTCTTCAGACACACCTAATTGATCTGCAAGAATTCCCTTCATCACTTGTTTCTGCATCATTTCATCAGCATCATGCTCTGGATGAGAATAATTCTCTGCTTGCGATGTAACCGTCTGAAAATTAGAGCTCTCTTCTAAAAGGTTATAATATTTAGCAATGACTATCGCCAATTCATGTTGCTGTTCAGACAGATTAGGATTATCTAAGAGCAGACTCGCTAAAATCGAAATTTTTTCATCTAAACGCTGTAAATGGGTTTTAGCAAATTTATGCGATTGTTTATATTGCCAAAGTACTTCTAATTGACTAAATAAAACTTGATGCCATTTGCTATATAATGGCAATAGTTCTGCACTTGCATCCTGCTGTACTTTTTGTTGTGCTTGTTGCCACTCTAACAAAGATGCTTGAAGTTTCTCAATTTTTAAAATCAGACGATTAAACTTCTTTTGTTGTGGGGATAAATTTCCAGTTTCTTGATATAAGCTTAAATCTAAAATGCTCATTACTTTGTTTCAATACAAATGCTATTCAACTCATTATTTTAACATAACGAATACCTAAGACCGTTGGTTTAGAGAGTAAAAAACTTTTTACTTCATTAAATCCCATGCCTTAAAAACATCTCCAAGCCGCTCACCTTTTTGATATACATCAAGCGTTCTTTTTCGACTTTAATCTGCTGTTTAATGGCTGAAGTATCTTCATCAATCTGCTTATACAGGTCAGCAATTTGAACTTTCCCTTTCGCCTTTTTCACGGCAATTCTGGTTTTCGATGACCAGACCAATCTATGGATCAAGGTATCAATCTGCTCTTGTAATTTCTGGCTCTGTGCATCCAAAGCCAGTTGATAAAACCTGAGTTGCTCCGCACTTAAACCTTTTTGTGAAACTTCCTGATCTTGCTCGATCTGCAGTTGCATTCTCAGTAACGTAAACAGGTCCTGCTCTTCATAAGCCTCATTAGCACGTTGCAATAATTCAGTTTTCTTGATTTTTTTAACATCATTCACTTCACGGTCAGGATGAATGATGGCAGCAATTTTTAAATATACGGTTTTCAATGACTGCTCTGCCATCGCTGCTGCCTGCTCCTGTTTTTCCTGCTGGCGTTTTAATCTGGCTTGCTCACGTGCCTGCTGAAAATGATCTGATTCCCATTCTTCAAATACTTCTGCATCTGCAAGATCTGAGGGATTCTCACTCTTAAAGAATGTTTCCAGTTCATTTACTTTCTTTTGACTTTTTCTGAATTGGGCATGTTCGGCACGTTGCTGATAGTAAGTGAAGATTTCATTCACTTTATGGGCTTCTTGCACCGACATGGCCTGAGAGTCTTTTAGATAATTTGCAAGGTACTGAATCTTTTCATCCAGTACCACCAGTTCTGCCTTGGAAAATGTGGTTTCCTGCAGATGTTTCCAGAGCTGTTCCAGCTGCTTGAACAGTACGCCATGCAATTCATGGTAGACCGGCATGAAGGTTTTATGGGTATATTGCTGCAGCTCTTCTTCAGCCTGTTGCCATTGGTGTAATTCCTGCTTCTGTTGCTCGATTTTATCAATCAGATGATCCAGCTTCTTCTGCTGTGGCGAAAGCGCTGTGAATGGCTGAATCATGGTTTTCAAGTCAAAGAGCATGGCAGGAGAAGGTCAAAGAAGAAATAATATCCATATTAAATCTTTCAGCTTTCGTCACAAAGTCCTTTTCAGTGTGCCCTTTCGAAATTTGTATCAGAATTAAAAAAAGCAGACCAAAGTCTGCTTTTTCGCTCTCATATTGATTATTCTAGCACTACACGGCCATTCAAGGACTGTACCGGACGGTTATTTGGATGTCCCATCAGTTTTGCAAATTCCGAAATCTGCTTGGCAGAAGCCTGTTGAATATCTTTCAGAATCAGCCAGCGCACCCCTTCCGAACACGGCGGTGTGGTCAGCGAGCCGCTAAAACGATAATAATCCAGATTCTTAGGCAACATCTGATTCACAGGTTGTGGGGTCTTTAAAACTACTTTCTCGCCCTGCTTTTTTGGCAAACGGTTCCACATATGTTTGAGCATCTGACTTTCTGCACCTTGCTCAAACATCATCCCCACGACAGCCAGCTCACCTTTGGCATTGGCATGGACAAAATGGATTTCCAGTGGATAGCTTTTACCCTTGATCAGGTTTTCGCTCGGACTATGCAAATGAAACTGCTTCAGTACAAAGGTATCGCCATCCAGCTGCAATTCGCCACCTTGCGCAAAATCCACCTGAACAGTATGACCTTTATTTTCGATCGCATGAATCATGGTGTTATAGCTAAACTTGAGCGGTTCCAGTTCTGCCTTAACTGTTCGTTCAATATTGATCGGTGACTGGTTCAGACCATTACAGGCCGAATATTTCTGGCTCAAAGTCGACCATTGCTCAGGCTGAGTATAATCCCAATCCGCATCTGCCCATACCGCTGTACTTAAACCCATAACCGTTAAAAGCGTGAATATTCTTTTCACAATACATCCCTTGTTGGAAGTCAAAATCACAATTTTTAATTTAAAAACAGTTTATTAACCTGGTGTAATCACTCTATTTTTCAGGCCACAAACTACAGATTTTTATAGAGATGAAGTGATTTGCTTACAAATTTCTAAACACTCCTAGTTCTTCAAAACACATTATTCAGAATATATATTGATAGATTTCAAATGGATAATACTTTTATAGATTTAAAAATAGACAGCAGAGAATGTGATCTTCTTCAAATTTAATCTGCTGATTTTTTATGCATTATTTACATGAAATCTCTATCTTATTTTGAATAAATTGAATAGCTAGATTTTTAAGCTCAAGCTTCTTTTTTAAATAGAATCTGTCTTGATTCATAAACTTACATAAACACAGCAGCAAATAAAATACTGATATTGCTAGACTCGAGCCAAAGAGCAAAATGAGGATAAAGAATTTAAATGGACTGGGCCACGATATTTATACATGACACCACCTGGGAGTTTACTGCAGAAATTTTGCTGCGTTGTGCCCTGATGTATACGATGATTATCCTGTTTCTGCGCCTGACCGGAAAACGCGGGGTACGTCAGCTTTCCATCTTCGAAGTCGCTATCATTTTGAGCTTGGGTTCGATTGCCGGCGACCCGATGTTTACCGAAGATATTCCTCTGATTCAGGCAGTCCTGGTGATGTCGGTGATTATTATCATGTATCGCCTGACCACCTGGCTCATGATGAAATATCAATGGTTTGAAGACCTATTGGAAGGTAAACCGATTTATATCGTAGAAGATGGCGTGCTGGTCGTTGAAGAGATTAAAAAAGGTAAAATGTCCCATGATGAATTCTTTGCCGAAATGCGCCAGCAAGGCGTAGAACATCTCGGTCAGGTACGCACCGGTTTACTGGAAACTGACGGTAAGTTCAGTATCCTGTTTTTCAAATCGGATGAGGTTCGGCCTGGGCTGCCACTTTTTCCTAAAACCTGTTCTATAGTCCAACAGGTCAAGGCCGGGCAATTATATGCCTGCATTTACTGTGGACAGGTACAAACCCTTTCACATGCCGACCAGCAATGTCCGCGCTGTGATTCTTCACAATGGGCCGAAACGATTGACTGTTTAAGAATAACTTAAGTCTGATTTAATAACTGCAAATGGGCAAAAATTTCCGGCAGATGCTGAATTCTATGCTGAATATGTTCGGCATCCGGATGGAAACCTTGCATCCATAATGCATACATTCCGGCCTCTGTAGCTCCTTGTACATCATTAATTGGATGGTCGCCAATATACATGCACTGTGCAGGCTGCACGCCTAGACGCTCTGCAGTGATCTGGAATATTTCCGGCTGTGGTTTGTTAAAACCCACCAGCCCGGAACTGATGATCTCATCAAAATAAGTTTCAATACCCAAACCCCGAATCGTATTTAAACGGGTGTCATGTCCGCCATTGGAAACAATGGCTAGCTGATAACCTTCATTTTTTAGCTGTGTTAATACTTGCTCTGCTGCCGGCATTTCTACGGCGCAACGGCCAAACTGGCTAAACCAGAACTGGGCCAGTTCATCTATACTCGGGGGATTTAACCAGTGTAGTTCTTGTAACAACGCATAGGCAGCCGAAGCTCCAATACTGCCATGCGTCAGCAATTCCTTTTTAGGATAACCGCCATTATCGATGCGTCTTACAATCTCGATAATTTTGCCAGACTCGACCTGTTTCAATGCTGGCGCATAATATTCTGCCAGATAACGGCTATAGGCTTGTGTCGTCAGATCACGATGGGTCAAGGTATTGTCGAGGTCAAATAAAACGGCTTGAATAGGCATAATTTTCAAAACGAAATGCTGAAACTTTCAATCATGTTAACAGCCCGAAACTTATTAGATCAGACATAAAATTGCTAAGTTTTGTTGTTTTGAGCATAAAAAAAGCGATGCCAAAGCACCGCCTTTTCTTAGATTACAAAGTCTAAATTAGAATTTGTATTCAACACCTGTACCAACTACTGGTTGTTTAGTTTCAGCTGAACCTTGTTCAAGTGTTAAAAGACCCGTGTAACCGTATGCTTTTACTTGTTTAGAGAATGCATAGTCTGCACCCACAAGAATTTGTTGGGCTTCAAAATCTGCAACATTAGCTTTTGTAAAGCTTGTAGAGTTTTGACTATATTGGCCTTTTACTGTCCATTTATCAGCATTTGGTAATTTATATTCTGCTCCAATTAGCCAGCCTTGTGCATCATCAATATCATTACCATTTACAGCAATACCACTACTTGCCACTGAAGTTGCATTTGAATTACCTTCAACCTCTGCAAGATCAGATGTTTGGAATAACGCCTTAATGGCTAAGTTATCATTTACATTTACTCGGCCAATCGCACGAATTGTATCAGCAGCAGCTAACAAAGCTTTTGCTGCACCAATTTCACCATTTTGTGTGTTTAAGATACCTACACCAGCAAAGTTGGATGGAATCGCTTTATCATAACCAAGACCTAAAACAACAGCTTTGCTGTCATATACTAAAGATGCTGACCATGCATCACCTAAGCCACGGCCTGCAACTTTAGCACCGCCTTTAGAAGAGCTAATACCACCGGCCTCACCTGTAGCTAATAGTGCAGTTGCTTTTAGTTTACCTTCACCGACTGCAAAGCCAGGAGCTTCATAGACGACAACATTATCGATACGGTTTTCACCGGTAAATATACCTGCCATATCCGCTTTATTTGCAACATAGTTATTGAAAGTATCAACTACTGAAGAAAGCTGTTTTACAGGCGTATCGATTTTACCTAGTTTTACTGTACCTAACTTTTCATCTTTAAGACCGACTAAAAGATTACGCGGTACGAATGTATCATTGCTTCCACCATTGTCTACATAGAAGGTAAATTCAGCTTGATAAAGCCCACTTAAACGGTCAGTAAGTTTCTCCTCACCTTTTAAACCCAAGAATGAATTATTAGTATTCAGTTCAATAACGTCACGATCAGACACAGGTGAAGCATTGTCTTCCGGTAAGTAATCAACTGTGGCATCAATCTCACCATAAAAAGTTGGTGCTGCAAAAGTTGTCCCCGCCAAAAGGCTGAATGCAATTGCTGTTGCTAACTTAGTTTTCATCAAAAATATCCTTAATTTATTTTGTAACAAATAATACACACGGCGCTTATATTACAAAATTATTAAATTAATATTTATATATTCTATTTAGTACTTTAGGCTAACATTTAACCAAACAGTTGATTATTTAGAAATTTTATACTTTTTCTGCAACTTTCATCCATCGGAAAATTGGAATTAAACAGATAATTGCCACGATCACGATGAGGTTCAGATAATTTTGATAGCCTAAAGCATCTCCCAAAATACCACTCAGACTATAAAGTCCCCCACTCACCGTAGCCATCAGTGCCACCTGAAAGGTGAAATCAGTACCAGCCAGATGCTTGCGACTGTATTGCATGACCAAGGTCAACATGACCACCAAAAGCATGGCTGAGATCATGTCTTCGGCTGCATTAATCAGATATATCATCCAGTTTTCTACTTTTTTTTGGGTTTCATACTGGGCAGCCAGCCATGCATAAGCCATTAAAGTCATGATTTTCAGAACAGAAAAAATCAGTAAACTCCGGCTGCGCGACCAGTATTTCAGACACCAACCAGCCAGTCCTGCCCCAATCAAGGCAGCCAATGCTCCCAGCATGGTGACATAAAGGCCAATCTGGCTAAAGCTCAGTCCGAGATCTACCATTAAAGGTTTTAATAAAGGCCCGGATAAACCATCGGCGATTTTAAAGGTCAATAAAACCAGTAACCAGACAGCCAAGGTTGAATCCGACCAGAAGTATTGAAAATAGGTTTTAATATTACTGAGTGCTGGTTGTTCAGAAGTTTGCGTGGTGGTTTTTAGATGATCCGGTTCTTTAAATAATAAAATGGGTAAAGTATTAAGAAAGACCAGAGCCGCCAATAATAAAAAGGTGGCTTGCCATTGCAGTAGATCTAGCAACCATAATATGGCCCCACCTCCGACAATAAATCCCAGTCGTGAACCGATGACCTGAAAGGTATTACCCCAATGCTGTTGCTCATGATTCAGAATATTGACCGCCAGTGCATCGGTCGCAATATCCTGTGTCGCGCCAATGCCATTCATCAGCAACAGCGTGATAAAAAACAGCAGTAAATACAGCGGCTGATTCAAGGCCTGAATCGGTAGAAATGAGAGCCCAATCAATACAGCAACTGACAGCCATTGCAGGGGAATAATCCAGCTACGGTAATGACCTTTGGCGATTGATCCATGTCGATCGACCCAAGGTGCCCAGAATATTTTAATCGACCAAGGCAGCATTAACAGGCCAAAGCCCCCGATATGCGCCAGCGATACCCCTTCAGCCCGCAGAATGACCGGCAAGGCATGCGTCATAAATCCGACCGGAAGCCCCTGTGCCCAATACAGCGAAAACAGTAAAATATAGACATTCCGCATATTTAGGCCAAGTCCTTAAGGTGAAAAGGCATCACCAGCATTTAAGATGCTATACATTTTGCCAATGATCCAGATTTTACAACAGTCTAATATAATAAAAAATAAAGAAAAATTAGTTTCAGGACGAGACAAAAGCAATGGCCCAAATACGTTTCCCCCAACTCCCGCCGCATGTGCCAGCCCGCGGCAGCAAACTGAGCCGAACTTTTTTCAGGCAGCTTTTCTTGGCTCAGGGCTGGCGTCTGGAAGGAGAATTCCCCGATTTGCCCAAAGCTGTGGCGATTATCTCTCCCCATACCTCCAATATTGATGCCTGGCTAGGTTTCAATGCCCTGCTTGGTCTCGGTATTCAGATTACGATTTTTGGTAAAGACAGCCTGTTTCGTACACCGCTAAAACCGGTGCTGGAATGGATTGGTGTGGTTCCTGTCGTCCGAGATAGTCCACAAGGACATACCCGACAGATTGTAGACATCATTGAAAAATCGCAGCAGATCTGGGTCGGTATGGCACCGGAAGGTTCACGTAAGGCACCGGATAAAATTCGCAGCGGTTTTTATCATATTGCCAAGGCAGCCCATTTGCCGATTGTGATGTTTTCCTTTGATTATGATATCAAGACTATTCATATCCTGGGCGTGTACCATCTGACCGGTGATTATGAATACGACCTGGAACAGATTTATCAGCATTATCAAGGTAAATTCTCGGCCAAAAATCCAGACTGGGTGGCCAAGCCGTTACAAAAGCTTTTGAAAAAAGACTAGGCAAATACGGCTTTTTTTGATGTGATAGCCTGAATTTTGTTGATTTAATCACCAGTTTTTATAATGAAATTAGCCCGTTATGCCTTAATTGGCTGCCTTGGTTTCAGTCTTGCAGCCTGTGACAAAGCTACTAAAACACCTACGCCTGCCACGCCATTAAAAGCCCGTGAACCTGTCGTCGCCATTGCCCTCGGTGGTGGCGGTGCCAAAGGTTTTGCCCATATTGGCGTCATTAAAGTGCTCGAATCACACGGCATCAAACCGAAGATTGTCACCGGCACCAGTGCCGGCAGTTTTGTCGGCAGCCTGTATGCCAGCGGCAAATCCCCTTATCAGTTACAGCAGATTGCCCTGAATTTTAAAGAATCCGATATCCGCGATTTAACCTTGAACCGACAAGGGATTATTGCCGGACAAAAATTGCAGAATTTCGTCAATAAAAATGTGGCGAACAAACCGATTGAACAATTCCCAATTCGTTTTGCTGCAGTTGCCACTCGCCTGGACAATGGGCGTAAAGCTGACTTTATTAAAGGCAATGCCGGACAGGCGGTTCGTGCTTCCTGTAGTATTCCGAATGTATTTGTGCCTGCCGTGATTGGCGGCATCAAATATGTCGATGGCGGTCTGATTAGCCCAATTCCGGTCAAGACCGCCAAAGATATGGGAGCAGACATTGTCATTGCCGTGGATATTTCTGCCCGTCCGGATGGTAATAAAGCCTTGAATATGTGGGGCGTACTGGATCAGACCCTAAATATTATGGGACAGCAAAGCATTAATGAAGAGTTGAGTCAGGCCACTGTGGTGATTCAGCCCAAAGTCGGTCATATCGGTACTTTGGACCTGAAAGCCAGCAATGCCACCATTCTGGAAGGTGAAAAGGCCGCTCAGCTGAAAATCCGTACTATTGAAAAAGCCATTAGCAACTTTAAGCAGTCGCCAGCGGCATTTAAACCGCCACGTCAGGCAAAATTTTGATCCATGAAGTTTTTATATTCATCTGCAGCCGCATCTGCTACATTGAAGATCAATCATATAAAGATGATGATTAATTAAATACTTAGCGATATAGGTCACGATATGGAATTAGTTCTTGAACCTTGGCACTGGTTTGTATTAGGCATTCTTCTGATTCTGTCGGAATTACTACTGCCCGCATTTGCTGCCCTCTGGTTCGGGATCGGTGCCATCATGGTTGGCGTCCTGTACTGGATGTTCCCGATGATGGGACTGACGACCCAGCTCCTGACCTGGATCGTACTTTCTGTTCTGTGTACGCTGCTCTGGTTTAAGTTTATCAAGCCACTTTCGATTGACAAGACCAAAGCCGGTCTATCGCGTGAAGCGACCATTGGTCAGGTGGGCATGGTGATTCAGACTAATCTGGATCATGGGCAAATCCGGGTGCGCTTTCCGATGCCAGTTTTAGGTTCGGATGAATGGGAATGCCGAACTCTGGACCCAGTTCAAGTCGGAGATCGCGTTCGCGTCGTGGATATTCTGGGTAATGATCTGGTCGTACAACCCCACAGCACGAATTATCAAAATCAATAAGGTGAATAAGCTATGTCTGGTGGTTCTATCATTGTTATCGCGTTTCTGGCCTTTGTTGCGATTACCATTTTTAAAGGTGTGCGGATTGTGCCGCAAGGCTACAAATGGATTGTACAGCGGCTGGGTAAATACCACACCACGCTAAATCCGGGCCTGAATTTTGTGATTCCTTATGTCGATGAAGTCGCTTATAAAGTCACAACCAAAGATATCGTTCTGGATATTCCCTCACAGGAAGTGATTACCCGTGATAACGCGGTCCTGTTGATGAATGCCGTGGCCTATATCAACCTGACCACACCAGAAAAAGCCGTGTACGGGATTGAAAACTATTCATGGGCGATTCAGAACCTGGTTCAAACCTCACTACGTTCAATTGTCGGTGAAATGGATCTGGATGATGCGCTATCTTCACGTGACCATATCAAGGCACGCTTGAAATCCAGTATTTCCGATGATATCTCGGACTGGGGAATTACCCTAAAGACTGTGGAAATTCAGGATATTAAACCTTCTATCACCATGCAAACCGCGATGGAAGAACAGGCTGCTGCTGAACGTCAGCGTCGTGCAACCGTCACCAAAGCTGACGGTGAAAAACAGGCGGCGATTCTGGAAGCGGACGGCCGTCTGGAAGCCTCACGCCGTGATGCCGAAGCACAAGTGGTACTGGCTGAATCTTCACAACGTGCAATTGACATGGTGACTTCCGCCATTGGTGATAATGAAATTCCGGTCGCCTATTTACTCGGTGAACAGTATATTAAAGCCATGCAGGATATGGCCAAATCGCCAAATGCCAAGACCGTGGTACTGCCTGCCGATGTGTTAAATACAATCCGTGGTGTCATGGGCCGCCCTAACTAATTTATCTTTTTGACTTTATACATAGGCAGCCCGAGGGTTGCCTATTTTTATTGACGCAAGAAAATCTCAGCAAAAAATGTGAATTTATGGTTAAATTTCGCGTTTATTTTTGAAATCTACTGGATTTGATGTTGCCTGGCTTTCGGATTAAAGCTTTTCGCAGCTGTCTTATTCCTTGTTTCGATCTACTGTCCAACTTAAAAATGGATACCGTATGAGCTCCCTAAATCCAACCTTAATTACTTTTCTTTTCTATATTGTCGCAATGGTGGTGATCGGCCTGATGGCTTATCGCGCGACAAGCAACTTTTCCGATTACATCTTAGGGGGCCGACGTTTAGGGAGTTTCGTAACTGCACTTTCTGCAGGGGCTTCCGACATGAGTGGCTGGCTCCTCATGGGCCTGCCCGGTGCGATTTATCTTTCCGGCCTGTCTGAGATGTGGATTGCCATCGGTCTGATTATTGGTGCCTGGCTCAACTGGCTGCTGGTTGCTGGCCGTCTCCGAGTGCATACCGAAGTTCAGCACAATGCCCTAACCCTGCCGGATTATTTCTCGAATCGTTTTAACGACCAGAAAAAAATCCTGCGTATTGTTTCGGCTTTCGTGATTCTGATTTTCTTTGCGATTTACTGTGCTTCCGGCATGGTTGCAGGTGCGCGTCTGTTCGAAAGCATGTTTGACATGTCTTACAGCACTGCGCTCTGGATCAGTGCGATTGCCACCATCAGCTATGTGTTTATTGGTGGCTTCCTGGCTGTGAGCTGGACCGATACCATTCAGGCGGGTCTGATGATCTTCGCCCTGTTGCTAACGCCAATCGTGACATTGATGGCATTTTCAGATATGTCCCAGGTGACTTTGGCACTGGAAGCTGCTCGTCCTCAAGCAATGAATATTCTGGGTGATCTGAGCTTTGTTGCGATTATTTCACTACTGGCCTGGGGGCTGGGTTACTTTGGCCAGCCGCATATTTTGGTGCGCTTCATGGCAGCAGATTCGGTCAAGTCGATTCCAAATGCACGCCGTATTGGCATGACCTGGATGATTCTATGTCTGGGCGGTGCGGTGGCAGCCGGCTTCTTTGGTATTGCTTATTTCCAGCAGCATCCGGAACTGGCCGCTGCAGTGAATGCCAATCCTGAAACGGTATTTATGGAACTGACCAAAATCCTGTTTAATCCATGGATTGCAGGTGTGGTGCTTGCTGCCATTCTTGCCGCAGTAATGAGTACTTTAAGCTGTCAGCTTCTGGTCTGCTCAAGTACCCTGACGGAAGATTTCTATAAGTCTTTCCTGCGAAAAAATGCCTCGCAAAAAGAACTGGTCTGGGTGGGCCGTTTGATGGTACTGCTGATTGCCTTGCTGGCAATCTGGATGGCGGGCAATCCTGAATCCAAAGTACTTGGTCTGGTGGCTTATGCCTGGGCAGGTTTTGGTGCCGCCTTTGGTCCATTAATTATCCTGTCACTGTTCTGGAAACGCATGACCTTGAATGGTGCCTTGGCGGGTATGATCGTGGGTGCAGTCGTGGTTATTTTCTGGAAGAACCTGTTTGCTGACACTGGCCTGTATGAAATCGTTCCTGGCTTTATCTGTTCAATGTTTGCAATTGTGGTGGTGAGCCTGATGGGTAAAGCACCAACAGCAGAAATTACCGACCGTTTTGAAGAAGCTGAACGCCTGTACAACGAAAGCAAATAATTGTGTAGCAACTAAAAAAGAGGACTTCTAGTCCTCTTTTTTTTTATGGAATTACTTTAAACCTTTTAAGGAAAATAATGCTCCAATCAGCTTTTGCGCGTGAGCAGGAACTGGGTAATTTGCATCAACTCTTCCGCCTGACCTTCAAAATGGTTCAAGGCATTGATCGCCTGATCATGTAATTGCTGGGCATAGGCCTTGGCCTGCTCCAGACCCATTAATGCCGGATAGGTCGATTTCTCTACCTGTTCATCTTTACCTGCAGTTTTCCCCAACACGTCGGTATCGGAAATAATATCCAGAATATCATCCTGTACCTGGAAGGCCAGACCAATCGCCTGTCCAAACTCACGTAATTTAGGAATGGCCAGATCGGTACCCTCAAAAATAGTCACCGCCGCCATCATGATCGCAGCGCTAATCAAAGCACCGGTTTTATTGCGATGAATATTTTCCAGTGCTTGCTGATCGATTTTCTTGCCTTCAGACTGCAAATCTAAAACCTGACCATTCACCATTTTCGAAGAGGCTGTCGCCAGAATCTGCATCTGCTTCAGTACAATGGAAGCTTCTACCGCTGGCCCCTGATCAAACAGACGGCTACCCAAAATTTCAAAAGCCATCGATTGCAGGATATCACCTGCCAAAAGCGCGGTATCTTCCCCATAAGCTACATGACATGTCGGCTGGCCACGGCGCAGCAAATCATTGTCCATACACGGCAGATCATCATGGGCCAATGAATAGCAGTGAATAAACTCGATCGCAACCGCTGCACGGCGTACTGCAGCACTATTCTGGTTTGGTTTTAATGCAGCGGTGGCATAGCATAGCGCTGGACGTACTCGTTTACCACCCAGCATCACAGCATGATGGACTGCCGACCTTAACGGTTCTGGAATGGCAAAGGCTTCCAGAGCGGTCAATAAATCCTGTTGAATGCGGTGTTGTGCTTGAGTGAGTGCATGGGTTGATACGTCAGTGATAGATGACACATTCGCCTCGAATACGTAGTCCAGAAGAATAAAATGACAAGCGAATAAATGCCTGTACAGTGATCAGGCATTGTACCTAGAAATGCCTTGAATTTTCAGCCATAAATCGAATTGTTCTAGTGAAATTTGCTATTCAACACCCAATAAGCAAGTCAGAGATTTTAAACAATAAAAAAACCACCGCAGAAATGGTGGTTTTATTCAGGCTAAATGTATGTACGACTTTTAAACGAGAACATCTTCTGGTACGCGCACCCAGCCTTCCATCAATACGCGGGCACTACGGCTCATAATCGCTTTCTTCACTTTCCACTCACCATTTTCAAAACTTGCTTGTGCACCCACTCTCAAAGTCCCGGAAGGATGACCGAAACGCACCGCTTCACGCTCTACCCCACCTGCGACCCGGTTCACCAATGTTCCGGGAATGGCAGCTGCCGTACCAATAGCCACTGCAGCCGTGCCCATCATGGCATGATGGAGTTTACCCATAGACAAGGCCCGAACCAGAATATCGGTATCTGCCTCAGTGACGGTTTTACCACTTGAAGAAGTATAGCTGCTCGGTGGTGCAACAAAGGCAATTTTTGGCGTGTGTTGTCGGGTTACGGCTTCTGCAATATCCTGAATCAATCCCATCTGTTTGGCTGCATAGGCACGAATTGTTTCGAACTTTGTCAGGGCTGCCACGTCATTATTGATATGATCCTGAAGCTCGGTGCCCTTATAATCGAGATCTCTCGCATTTAAAAATACCGTGGGAATGCCGGCATTAATCATGGTCACTTCAAAGCTGCCAATATTTGGCACTTCCAAAGTATCGACCAGATTGCCTGTTGGAAACATCGAACCGCCTTCGGCATCATCATCGGCTGGATCCAGAAACTCAATCTGCACTTCGGCCGCAGGAAAGGTTACGCCATCTAGTTCGAAATCACCCAACTCCTGCACCTGTCCATTCTGCATCGGCACATGTGCAATAATGGTTTTCTGAATATTGGCCTGCCAGATACGTACCGTGCATAACCCATTTTCAGGAATACGTTCGGCATCGACCAGACCATTGGAAATGGCAAATGCTCCAACTGCCGCGGTCAGATTGCCACAGTTGCCACTCCAGTCCACAAAAGGACGGTCAATTGACACCTGACCAAATAAATAATCAACATCATGATCAGCATGTTGGCTTTTTGACAGGATCACTGTTTTACTGGTACTGGAACTGGCGCCACCCATACCATCAATCTGTTTCCCGTATGGATCTGGGCTACCAATCACGCGTAGTAAAAGCTGATCACGAATTCGGCCAGGCTGTTGTGCTGCTACAGGCAGATCATCCAGCTTAAAGAAAACACCTTTACTGGTGCCTCCACGCATATAGGTTGCAGGAATCTTGATTTGGGCGGCAAAACTCATGAATTATTTCATCCTTTGACTTGTCTTTGTTTTCGTACGGGTTATTCAATATTTATATTCAAAGTATAGTATGTTGAAAGCAGAACTGCTTGACTGCCAGACCTTAGTATAAAAAAACGGCATTTGTGTTTTATCCAAGAAAACAGAGAACTCGTCAGTTACACTTTCAATAAAATTAATATATTGATTCATTTATATTTTATTTCAGTTATTTATATGAATAATTTTTATCATTCCTCCAACAATATTTCATTCTTAGGATGGGCTAGGCTTCTTTAGTCTGATCAATTACAATCAGCCACTTATCATTTTCCATTGTCGGGCTGAACACTTTGAATAACGAGTCTTCACAACTTCAGCGTGGCTTAAAGAACCGTCATATTCAGTTGATCGCCATGGGCGGTGCAATTGGCACAGGCTTATTCTTAGGTTCCGCACAGGTGATCCAATCTGCGGGTCCTTCTATTATTTTAGGCTATGCCATTGGGGGTCTGATTGCATTTTTAATCATGCGTCAATTGGGTGAGATGATTGTTCATGAACCTGTCGCAGGTTCATTCAGCCATTTTGCTTATAAATACTGGGGAAAATTTCCCGGTTTCCTTGCGGGTTGGAACTACTGGATTTTGTATATCCTGGTAGCCATGACCGAACTTACCGCAGTTGCGAAATATATCAACTACTGGTGGCCGCATATTCCAGCCTGGGCATCGGTACTGTTTTTCTTTATCGTGATTACACTGGTCAACCTCGGCAATGTGAAATTCTACGGTGAATCAGAATTCTGGCTTTCCATCATTAAAGTGACTGCGGTCATCTCGATGATTGTCTTTGGCCTGTATCTGATCCTGACTGCTGATGCTTCTTCAGGCGCATCTTTTAGCAATCTTTGGACCGCGGGCGGTTTCTTCCCGAATGGTTTTGAAGGTCTGTTCTACATGCTGGCCTTCCTGATGTTTGCCTTCGGTGGTATTGAACTGATCGGTATGGCGGCTGCAGAAGCTGAAAATCCGGAAAAAACCATTCCGAAAGCCATTAATCAGGTGGTTTTCCGTATTCTGATTTTCTATGTCGGTGCTTTGACGATTCTGTTGTCACTCGTGCCTTGGAATCAGCTTGAACTTGGTGGTCTGGACAAAAGTCCGTTCGTGATGATTTTCAGCCAGCTTGGCATTGACTGGGCAGCACACTTACTGAACTTTATTATCCTGACAGCAGCATTGTCTGTGTATAACAGTGGTATGTACGCCAACAGTCGTATGCTCTATGGTCTGGCTCAACAAGGAAATGCACCTAAAGTTTTCATGAAAGTGAATAAGCAAGGTACGCCAATTCCTGCTGTATTGTTCTCTGCCGCGCTGATTTTCGGTTGTGTGCTACTCAACTACTTCGTGCCTGAAGATGCCTTAAGCCATCTGATTTACATCGTGGTCGGTGCATTGGTATTGAACTGGGCCATGATTACGCTGACCCATCTTAAGTTTATTCAAAGCATGAAAAAGCTGGGACAGAAGACTTCCTTCCCTGCGCTGTGGTCTCCGGCAGGCAACATTCTGGTTCTTGGTTTTATTCTTACGATTCTTTACATCATGTGGACGCAAGGATTCCAGGAATCTATTTTGATGATCCCGCTTTGGATTGTGGTCATGTTCGGTCTGTTTAAGTTACTTAAGCCTAAAAATACCTAGACAACTCCTGTAGCTATGAGTCCTTAAAAGTTATTGCTTCGGCAATAACTTTTTTTTGTATTTTTTACAGTACAATAGCCTTCTTTTCGCGCCCTTAGCTTAACTGGATAGAGCAGTTGCCTCCTAAGCGACCGACGTGGGTTCGAGTCCCGCAGGGCGCACCATCCTTTCAAAATGTGATCTATACTTCAAAAAATTAGCATTAATCTTCATATTTTTAGAATATTTTTTATACAAAAAATCATTTTTTCTTCATTATTTTATTTCTTTTACTTTCAAATACTTATTTCAAAATGAGGCTATTTTTTGGTGTAAAAACTCTATTTTGATGCTTTTTTAGACTAATTAGTTTTTTCTAGAGCATTTACTCTTATTTTAATTGTGCTATTTTTGTCACATGGAGTAACAAATGATTGCGGATAAATACCCGAAATCTCCAAGAATTTAATAAGTGCAAACAACAACGCTAGATATAAATTTGTACCTCAAGGAAAGACGTAAATGAAATTAAAAACATTAACTACTGCAATGATTCTTGCAACTGTACCAATGACGGGTGCTTTTGCAGCAGCTCTAGATCGTTCAGGCCAATCAATGGCGGCCTTCCTGCAACCAGGTAATTATTTTGAAGCAGGTATTTCTGTCCTAGACCCAGATGTATCTGGTAAAGAAGCTGGTACAAGTGAAACACGCCGTAATATTGATGATATGGCTGGTGATTACTATTTCCCAAGTGCAGCATTAAAGTTTCAACCTACTGAAAAATTCTCAGTTGGTATTTTATATGATCAACCATATGGTGCTGATGCTGAATACCAAGGCACTAATGTCTTTACTTCAAACCCAGGTACAGACACTATCTTATCAACTGGTGCAATAAACAATATTGTACGCGCTAGAGCAGTTGCAGCTCTTGAAGCCCTAGGAGCACCAGTAAATGAACAAACGCTAGCAGGTGCTGAAGCACAAGTTAGAAGTAGTCCAGCTTTTCAACAGTTAACTGGAGCACTTGCTGCAGGTAATAATTTCTTAGGCGAAGGCAATACTAAAGTTGAAGTAGATACTCAAAACCTATCTTTAGTTTTTGGTTACCAACCGACTGAAAACTGGAATATCTATGGTGGTGGTGTCTATCAAACCGTTAAAGGGAATCTAAGCTTACGCGGTCAAGCATATAGCCTTTTCAATGGTTATGATGCGACATTTAAAGAAACAAGTGGTACAGGCTGGTTAGCAGGTTTAGCCTTCCAAATCCCAGATATTGCTTTAAAAGCTTCTGTAACTTATCGTTCAGAAATTGACCATGATATTTCAGCTTCTGAAGACTTATCACTTTTAAACTTCCCTTTACTAACAACTGTATTAGGTGGTCTAGGTGTTTCTCCTGCTCAGCTTGCTACTCTAGATGATTCTGGAAAAACCAAAATTACTACACCTCAATCTGTAAACTTGGATTTCCAAACAGGTGTAATGGCAAATACTGTAGCTTTCGCTAATGTACGCTGGGTAGACTGGTCAAACTTTTCTATTCGTCCTTACCAATTTGGCAATGTAAGTGAAGCTGTAGGCCCTCTAATAGTTCGTCCAAATGGCTTTAATCTGGTTGAATATGAAGATGACCAAATTTCAGCAACTGTAGGTGTAGGCCGTAAATTTAATGACCTATGGGCTGGTAACGTATCAGTAGGTTGGGATTCTGGTGCAGGCAACCCTGTATCTACACTTGGTCCAACTGAAGGTTACTGGAATGTTGGCCTAGGTCTTCAATACAGCCCAACCCCAGCCACTTTCATTGCTGGTGGTGTAAAATACTTCATGTTAGGTGATGCAAAAGCACAAACTGGTGCACAAGCTGGTGGTCCTGAGTATGTTGCTGAATTTGAAGATAACGATGCATGGGCATATGGTCTGAAAATCGGCTATCGCTTCTAAGCTCTGATTAAATAAAAACCACTTTCGAGTGGTTTTTATTTTTTAACTCTAATTTTATACACTTGCATATCATTCGATTATTTTAGCACCAATTAAAATTAACAGAACTTCAATCCTTTCACATTATTTAAAGTTAATTTAATCTGATATTTTTCATATATTTATACCAATAAAATTAGTATAAAAACTCTAATCAAGCCCTTTCCTTAACCGCCTTAGTTCATTTCTTCGACAAAGCTGAGCATTTACTCTTTTTAAATTTATGTTACTTTTCCATCACATTTTTGTTACAGATGGCATCAGGGAACGTACCATGAAGCTTAATAAAATTTATTCTGCTATTTTACTTAGCACTTTACCTCTTTCTGCAGTTCAAGCAGCTGGCTTAGACCGTTCTGGTCAATCTATTTCTGCTTTTTTACAGCCGGGTAACTATGCGGAAGCAGGTATTTCTGTTTTAGATCCAGAAGTTCAAGGTAAAGACAATGCCGGCAATAAAGTCAGCGATATGGCTGAAGATTACTACTTCCCTACTGCTGCTATAAAAATTCAGGCAACTGATAAAATATCTCTGGGTTTACTTTATGACCAGCCATTTGGAGCTGACTCTCAATATGCGCCTGAATCTAATGCTTTTGCTACAGTAAATACCAATACTGGTGTATTGGAAGGCACTTCTGTTGAAGTAAAAACCAATAGCATTACAGCACTTATAGGGTATCAGCCAAATGAGAACTGGAATGTTTATGCCGGACCTGTCTATCAAAGCGTAAAGGCGAAAGTCTCCCTACGTGGTACAGCTTATAGAGGCCCGCAAGTTCTTGGCGGTTATGATATTGACCTTAAAGAAAGTGAAGCTTACGGTTGGTTAGCTGGTTTTGCATATTCTATTCCTGAAATTGCCTTAAAAGCTGCTGTGACTTATCGCTCTGAAATTAAACATGAATTAGATACCACAGAAACCTTCGGTTTTGGTACAGATGGGGCTTTATATATTCCTGGATTAACTGGCACATTATTAGGTAAACCAGTAATTCCAACTTACCATAAAGCGGAAATTACTACACCACAATCAGTCAACATTGACTTACAGTCAGGCATTGCAAAAAATACCTTAGCCTTTGCTAATATTCGCTGGGTACATTGGGATCAGTTTGCAGTAAAACCTGCTTATTTATCTCAGCTAACTGGCGCACTCACCGGAAAACAGCAGAATCTTGTCGATTATTCAGATGATCAATGGTCTGCAAATGTGGGTTTAGGTCATAAATTTAACGTTAAATGGTCAGGCTCTGCTGCTGTAGGTTATGACTCTGGTGCAGGAAACCCGGTAACCACCTTGGGTCCAACTGAAGGTTATTGGAGTGTCGGTCTAGGCGGCCAATACAGCCCTGCAGAAAACTATTTTATCCAGGCTGGGGTTAAATACTTCTGGCTAGGAGATGCACAAGCACAAACAGGTGGTGAAGTAAAAGGTAGCTTTGAAGACAACCATGCAATCGGCTATGGTATGAAAATCGGTTACCGTTTCTAATTGCGTTAAAAAATTAGTATTCAACAAGAAAGGGCGCTATAAGCGCCCTTTCTTTTATTACATACACTTAAATATTAAGCTGGAATATCACGTACTGAAGCATTACGAATCGCTTCTTTTAACGCATCATAACCACGAATTGGCGGGAATTGCGGGAATTTAGCAATCACGTTCTCAGGGGCATCAAACAGGAAACCATGGTCTGCCTCACCTAACATTGTAGTATCGTTATAAGAATCCCCTGCCGCAATCACACGGAAATTCAAACCATGCAGTGCTTTAACAGCCTGACGTTTTTGATCTGGCTGACGAAGTTTATAGGCTGAGATCATGCCCGCTTCATCCGTTTCCAGTTTATGACAGAAAATCGTCGGCCAATCCAGTTGCTTCATCAATGGATGTGCAAATTCATAGAAAGTATCTGAAAGAATAATTAATTGAAAATGCGTACTCACCCATTTCACAAATTCTTTTGCTCCTGGGAATGGACCCATTTCTGCAATCACTTCCTGAATATCGTTCAAGCCTAAACCGTGCTGTTTTAAAATATTCAGACGTTGGGTCATCAGTACATCATAGTCAGGAATGTCACGAGTCGTCGCTTCAAGCTCTTTAATACCGGTTTTTTTGGCAAAGTTAATCCAGATTTCTGGAACCAACACACCTTCTAAATCTAGACATACGACTTCCATGAACATTCCCTCTAAGTTGTATTGAAAAAATTTTGCACTATCATAGCTGAAGCAACAGATTTTGTACTGTACTTTTTTAAATCTATTTTTTTCATAAGTATTTATTTTTTAGTGATAAGTCAATTAAATCAATTCTATTAAAATAGAGGTGAAATTAATTAATATAGGCCATGTCCTTTCCAAGCCTATATCGCCAGGATTCTCATGACCATCATTCCTACTATTGATCGTATTGATGCACTTGCATCTGAATATGC
The DNA here is from genome assembly GCF_000369745.1 of Acinetobacter sp. CIP 64.7. Taxonomy (GTDB): domain Bacteria; phylum Pseudomonadota; class Gammaproteobacteria; order Pseudomonadales; family Moraxellaceae; genus Acinetobacter; species Acinetobacter fasciculus. The sequence goes on from NZ_KB850179.1 coordinate 1,207,758, forward strand.
AGATAAATCGCCCAATGAAATTTTGGCACTTGCACTGAGCCAGCAAGGTGAAATTGCGATTTCATTTTCTGGTGCTGAAGATATTGTATTGATTGATATGGCATCGCATCTCGGTAAACCGTTCCGGGTATTCAGTCTGGATACTGGCCGTTTACATGCAGAGACGTATCAGTTTATTGAACGGGTACGTAAGCATTACAACATCGAGATTGAAATCTGCTTCCCTGAAACGGATGCAGTACAAAATTTAGTGACCACCAAAGGTTTATTCAGTTTCTTTGAAGATGGCCATCAGGAATGTTGCGGTATACGCAAGGTTCAACCGCTACGTAAAAAACTGGCGACGCTGGATGGCTGGATTACTGGTCAGCGCAAAGACCAAAGTCCGGGTACACGCAATGAAATTCCTGTGGTTCAGGCAGATTCAGGTTTTTCCGGTCCGGGAAAACAGTTGATCAAGTACAATCCTCTAGCCAACTGGTCCAGTGCAGATGTCTGGAGTTATATCCGTATGATGGAAGTCCCTTATAATGCCCTGCATGAGAAAGGTTTTGTTTCTATCGGCTGTGAGCCTTGCACCCGCCCTGTGCTGCCAAATCAGCATGAACGCGAAGGCCGCTGGTGGTGGGAAGAAGCCACCCATAAAGAATGTGGCTTACATGCTGGCAATCTAAAAAAATAAAGTTAAGTTTTATCGCTCCTATTGATTGAAAGGCTATTTTTTTAATAAAGATAGTCTTTTTTAATTGATAATTTTACATTTAGTGACAAGATAGAAATTACCTTTTATCGGGATAATATTATTTTAATTAAAGAATTGATAAAATTTTAGCTCATTGATTAGATCTCTTGCGAAAGTCATTATTGCAAGTTTATCCGGTTTACGAGTGCAGCAATTAAGTTAATGCGTAAGCCGAATCTTTTCCGTCTATTTCGATAGCGTTCACTTAATATTCTAAATGTTTTCAATTGACTATTAATGTGTTCGATCACAACTCGTATTTTTCCAATCATTTTATTGTACCTTTTCTC